>JAUVEU010000144.1 GCA_030594645.1 Candidatus Aegiribacteria sp. | reverse complement strand
CAGTATCCCCGGCATCCTGCTCTACCTGTTGAAGAAGCTCATCTGGCGAATTCAGGAGTAATGTCCTTAAATGATGGAAGGAGAAGTTATGATTACTTCAGTATCAAACAGAGCTTTTGTAGAAACACTCTTGCCGGCAGTAGTACTGCTCTGCCTGAGTAGCCTCGTTTTTGCGGACACATGGGATTCCATCGCGGATGCCGACTTCAATGGTGGGTACCAGTACACTGGAGCGAAGTTGGCAGTAGCAGAAGTGATGTTTCTGCAGAGTATCAGTCTGCAGGAGGACTCAATCCTACTCGTCGCAATTACCGATGGCTTAGACGCCGTAAGGTTGTACTCATTCGACACCGGAGACAGCACACTTACATTCGAGGATGAGGTCAATGTCGAGGTCGACAGCATTGCTGCCCCCGTTGCCTGGTCACCGACCTTCATGGATCTGGATGTTGCAGGTGACGGTGAGGAGTCATGCCTTGTGATACCGACTATGTCCGATGGGACCCACGGAGGATCGATAAGTATCGTTCGTCTCACAGAGAGGAATCAGTCGGATGAGCTCCTTGTTATAGACAACTGCTTCAAATGTGACGACGATGACCATGGAGATGTCTACTACGTTGCTGAACTTCCCCGTCTGCTGAGCAGGACTACGCTATTTCAACGGAGTTCTCCAATCCATTGCAGAACGTGATTCTGCTTGCCAGCTTTGACAGCGACAGCAGCCGCTTCGATGATGAAAGCACTTTCAATGTTCCCTACCTGTACTACGGAGCAAGGCATGAGCCGTCTGAGGCCAGAGCCTGGGTAACTTATGTTCAGCGCTTCCGGTACGGCAGCGAATTCAATGGACCACTTTGTTATACGACTAACCATAACGGGGGGGTACTCATATGGGATCCCGTTACGAATTCCATTGACAGGACCATCTCTCGCATCGCGGTGTCTCAGTACGGTGGCTGGGAGTATGATTCCTTAGTCCATGGTGAGTTGGGCGATGTTCACAGGGCCGCCATACTCGAGGGAGGCAGCAGCACGTTCTCAGATCTTGACACCATCCAGGTCGACTGCCGTCTTCTCTTCTTTTCGAACAGAACTATGGGATTCATAGTGAGCGATGTTTCGAAGCCCGATGCCCCTCAGCACGTCTGGCAGTGGGACTGTGACACGAGGCCATGTGAGGACAATACACCAGGCCCAGACTGGGACTGGCACGGTGCGGGAGACGTGGATGATGATGCCATATCCCAGGCAGCAATGGGATCGTTCCCGGGAGAGACCTTCGGGATAGGAGTTGCATCCAATTCGTCTGATGATCCGCCAACTATACACGTGTATCTCGCGGGAGGAGTCGACGGTCTTCGCCTTTTCGATTTCTCGGAATTCCTGGATCCCTTCGGGGAAGACACAACTGGTGATTCCAACTACGACGACTTCTCCATAGACATCTATGACAGCTATGTAGTCGGTCTGGATGAAATGCAGGCCTTCGACCTTCAAACGTTCACCGAAGGGGATGACACCTATGTTTTTACATCATGGAGAAAGAATCGCAAGGACCCTTTGGGACCTTTAGGCCTTACAGTTCATCTCGATGAGGACGTTGTGTGCGACTGACTAACTGGAATATGTAAGTTCTGCTAATACGACGAAAGGTGATTACAGAGGAACCCTATGAAGTTTCTATAAACATCCTCATCATACAGTGAGCTTGTGAAGGAAGGCTAACCTCGGTCCCCGGGTAGTGAAGCTCAAGTGGGAACAGAGCCGGATATAGCACTGGATGGCGTGCTGATCCTTTCATTATCTATAACGATATGACAAGCCATCAGTTAAAGCTTGCATGGTATGGTGATTCTACCGGTTTGAGCAGCCAGGAGCCCGGGAACTATGGGAATCTGTCGACAGGATGTATCGCCCAATCCGCTCAGGGATCTACTGAGTATTACTGGGTCTCTTACCACGAGTAGTTCTATCAGGAGCGTTCACCACTGGATTCAAGTCTCTATCCTAGAACTCAAGCTCCAGCTGTAACAATAGTTCGAAAAGCATCCACTACGGCGTACCAAAACAGTGCCACCCACCAATAAAACGACAGACGAGAACGTCGCTGGATACCATCGAAGGATCCAGACGAAATGTTGAAGAACTTCATGAAGTTATACAACTAAAATATGAGACTCAAGAACAACCATTGACAAGAAAATGAATGATGGCTATACATAGTATATACTTATTGGAGGTTATCAGATGATTACAAGAATACAAAAATGGGGAAACAGTCAAGGGCTTCGAATCGCAAAGCATCTACTTGCAGATGCACAAATCAATATTGGTGATGAAGTTGATGTTGAACTGAAGGATGGCAATATTGTAATTTCACCTGTTCAGAAAAAGCGTGACCATTACGATCTTAAGGATCTTGTGGCACAGATTCCTGCGGATTACGAAGTCAGCGAAGTTGACTGGGGTGGGCCTGTTGGTAAGGAAGACTGGTAAATGAATACTTACATTCCCCGGCAAGGTGATTTAATCGGAATTACTTTCGATCCACAATCTGGTCATGAGCAGAAAGGACGTCGACCAGCTTACGTTGTAAGCAAAGATTTATTCAACCGAAGCACAGGATTGGCTATTGTATGTCCGGTTACGAACACAGATAGCGGATTTCCATTTCACGTTCCTATACCTGAGGGTAGTAAGCTTACTGGTTTTATTATGGTTGAGCAAGTTAAATCAGTGGATTTTCGTTCTCGTGGATCAAAACGGATTGAACTAGGAAATGAAGCATTGCTGGCTGAGGTTCTTTCTATATTGGATGCCTGTATCTACTGAAACAATTCCAGTCCGGAGTCTATCTGGTGTTTGAATGTACGTAAGACTGATTATAAGTAACACTATATAGCCCATATCATTATGCCTGACTTCATCATTCGACCTCTTTCTCTTTCATACCCGGTGACCGGGATTTGTTAAACTTAATATCGGTATTGCTTGAGAATAAGAATCTATTCACATTTATATCAGTATTACTTTTTCTGTAATTATTTGCTCTTCTGTTTTCAGCAAGTAGAAATACATTCCCGAAGGAACAGGTTCACTCCTTCCATCTGTGCCATTCCAAATCACTCTATGAAGACCGACTCTTAAACTCTCATCAACAAGCGTAATAATCCTTTGACCTGCTATATTGTAAACTGAAAGCTCTACTGTGCCATCTACAGGTATTGAAAAAGATATTGCTGTTATTGTATTAAAAGGATTTGGATAATTCGACAGGGAGCAGATTCTGCTTGTGCTGTTACTGATCTCCGGTTCTACAATTGTACCATCATCGTACTCAAAAGCTCCCATATCAGGTGCTGAACCACTGTATGGGAAACTGATACCCTGACCTGCATCCCAGACCATTGAGTTAGCCAAAGTGATGCAGTTATTCTCATAATCTACATCAGTTATCCTTACAGTTTCATCCTGGCCTTCCAACTGAATCAAATCTCCTTCTGTTATGCCGTAGCCATCACAGAAGTAGCCGGCATCTCCGACTGTTATCACAGAACCAGAACCCGATGAAACAGTATTTGTCAGAAATGTTCCTGCATCTATAAGCTGGGAAATGCTTTCTAAATTGAAATCCTCATTATTCGGATCCTTGAAAAGAGGGTCTATTATGATGTTATCGCTAATATTTAAAGGGAAATTTGTCTCCCACCATGAAAGAGGATAGTTTCCTATGAGCACATCAC
>JAUVEU010000142.1 GCA_030594645.1 Candidatus Aegiribacteria sp. | reverse complement strand
AAAAGTGATCTGTTTCCCTATAAACCCGCCACCGTCCAGGGCAGTGATCACTGATGGAGCAGTAAACGACCAGGTCATCCGGTTCACGAAACAGTAGTTGCTGTCAAATAAAGAGATTCCATCCCGATCATCGATCAGCATGCTTCCATCGGAGAGGAACGACACAACCCACGGCATATGGAACTCACCCGGACCTTCACCTTCTCTTCCTATTGTTCTGATGAATTCTCCATCCGGTGCATACATGAATGCCGCATGCTTCATTCTGTCAGCAAACACAATTTTACCATCGGGGGAATGTGTCGGATTGACAGGCCATCCGAGAATGTAGTTTTGGTCACCGATCTCGACTCCTATCGAATCGGTAATAACCAGTTTGTACTCTATTTCGGGGAGTTCTGGGGTTGTTTCGTCAGCTCCGCATCCGGTCAGCACAATAACCGTAGATATTGTTATGAGTACTCCGGCTGATGTAATCGAGCAGTATCTCATTATTTGCTCCTATGAATAATTCCACAGTCAAATTACAGATGTGAATAAGATGAGCAATTCTTTTATCTGGAGCAAGTGAGTAAATAAAATGAAACAACCGAATTGACCAGCAGCAATTTACATAATGCAATATGTGCGTAACGCAAGATGCGTAATACAATATTAAGGAATACTAATGCCAAATCCTTTCTCATACGGTGATATCGTTGATGGAAAACAGTGTGATGGCTATATCTTTCAATCAGATTAATTCATTATAGTAGAAAAGCTTTTTAACTGAAAGGATGAATCAGAATGAGATTGTGTATCGCTCTTTTTTCAATGCTATTGATTACACTATCCGGATGCGGTGACGAAGCCAATCCTGTACAGGATTCTGATGTTACCTTTGTTGATACCATATATATAGCGCCATCTGATACTATAGGAATCCTCATGGGCGACTCCAATTACGTTTTCGGAACAATTGGAGATGTTATTTACACATCCGATGGTAACATCGCGGTGCTTGATGAAACCGGATGCTGCGTGAAGGTATTCGATCCTTCCGGAGAATTTATTATGCAAATAGGCCGTGCGGGCAGCGGACCTGGAGAATTGCTGCATCCTGGTGCAATGATCCTGTTTTCGGAAGGATCGATAGGTGTTCTGGATCAAGCCTCAGGCGGATTGCACAGGTTCAACGCTGATGGAACCTTTGACAGTCTCTGCATAGATTTTCAGGGACAGGCGGTTCCACAGTGGTCGTGGGGAGTCGATCAGGGTGCTTTTGTTGGAGCAACTATTGATGTCCAGGTACAGGATGATGTCTTAATGGCCAGCTTCATAGTGGGCAGATGGGAAGATTCCACTGACCCTTCAGTTATCTATTTCGAGAACAGTTTTCCATTCGACCCTTCCGACATGACTTCCTTTCTTGAAAACACCATCTTTTCAACATCTTATGCTGCTGACCGAGATGGTATCGTTTATGTAGCACCCATTTCCACCAGCGAATACCGCATAGAAATTTTCAACAGTGATGGAACTTTTCTATCCTCAATTGAGAGGGATATGCCCCGTGCTGAGAAATCCCCTGAGGAGATCGAAGATGAAATCATAATGATCAGCGCAATCTTAAAAGAGAGGGGCGTGCCGGATTACATGATCGATTACCAGCCGGACCCATACAGATGGATGATCCCGCCCCAGAGCATGGGAGCTGACGGTATGAAGAGGGTATGGGTTCAGAATGGGGCGGTTGATAGTTCCATAATGGATGTCTATTCAAGGGATGGTGAGCATCTTGCAGTGGTAAAGATCGATGGGGTTTCGAACCCTGATATACTGGATTATATCAATTTCAAGGTTCAGCCTCAGGGCATTCTGGCCTATTCCCTTCAGGATCCGGATTACCCCAGGATCTATGTAATCCCAATGCCTGATATACCGGGGATTTGAGGTTCGTGATTGATCTGAACACTTGATCCTCATTCTATCTGAAGTGTGTAAATGTCAAGTTGTACTTCGAATTTACACAGATAGAATAACTATGGAGATTTGTATCATTGGAATCGCAGAAGAATAAGTTCGGGATTTGAGCGCTATTCAGCTTCAACCAGCGACAGCATATAGATCCGCTGGAAATACCCATGTGAAGTGTTATTTGCAAGAAATCCGTACTCATCACCGGTGATTTCCCAGCTGTTGAGATCAACAGGATTTCCATTGTACTCTACCATAGCGTGAAATAGTATCTCACCGCTCATGTCATATACACGAAAGACAACTCCCGGATAGCACCCGAGCCTTACCCACAGCCTTTCTTCACCATCTATGAACATTCCAAGCATAGTTCTTTTATATGGATCAAGCTTAATATCGGTTTTTGCTCCTGGTGCATTACCGGTTATCACGTTGATGAAGCTGACATAATCGTCCATCTCTGTCCGAAGCTCATCTTCACTTTTCCTTACTCTGTGGACGCTCTCATCTTCAATGTGCAGGAAAGGAGTTCCATCGAGTTCGCAGCCATAGATCACGAAATCATCGATTGATGATTGTGAGTAGAAGACCCGGCCATTCCGTGAGGCGCAACAAATTAGATCTTCATCTCTGCACTTGGATTTATCGATTACCTGTTCGATTATCCATTCACTTTCGATACTGAAATACTCTACAGAAGGTTCCTCATTACCATCCCAGTGGGCGAGAGTTAAAATGGTGATAATTCCATTTTCACCCGGTATATATTCAGTTTTTAGTCCTATAAAACCACCACTGTCCAGAGCAGTAATCAAAGATGGAGCAAATGGCGTCCAGGTCATCTCGTTCTGGTATTCGCAATTGCTGTCAAACAATGTGATTGCATACGGATCGCTGATCAGCATGCTTCCATCGGAGAGGAACGACACAACCCACGGCATATAAAACTCACCCGGCCCTTCTCCTTCACGTCCAATTGATCTAATGAATTCTCCATCAGGCGTGAACATGAATGCCGCATGCTTCATCTTGTCCACAAATGCGATATTACCTTCAGGTGAATGTGTAGGGCTGAGAGCCCATCCAAGAATGTATTCAGGGTCGCCAATCTCGACCCCTATCGAATCGGTAATAACGAGTTTGTATTCGATTTCGGGGAGTTCTGGAGGGGTTTCGTCAGGTCCGCATCCGGTCAGCATAATTATTATGGATATCGTTACGAGTATTCCGGCTGATGTAATCGAGCGGTATCTCATTACTTGCTCCTATGAATAGTTCCACAGTCAAATTACAGATGTGAATAAGATGGGCAATTCATTTATCCGGAGCAAGTGAGTTATTAAGAAGGAACAACCGGGTTGACCAGCAGTAATTTACGTATTACACTATGTGCGTAACGCAGAATGTGTAATACAAGACAGAGAGGTACTATGTCAAATCCATTCTCGTACGGTGGTATCGTTGCCGGGAAGCAGTTCTGCAACAGGAAGAAAGAAATGGATGACCTTGTCCGTGCTGGTCTGAACGGAGAAAAACTCTTTATCCATGGTGAGCGACGCATTGGAAAGACCTCTCTTTTAAGAAAGGTCATGGTCAAATTCTCTGAGAAAAAAGTGATATCCGTATTAATTAACGTCTGGAAGTGTGTTGATGCTGAGGATTTCGTCAACGTATGCGCCTCAGGATTCGCGGAAGCCGAAGGTACTGCGGGTATCATGAAAAGAATCAGGAAATTGTTCGATGGTCTGTCCCCAGCTGTAACGATAAGCGACGATGGTAGACCTTCCTTAACCTTTGAAAGAAGCGCTGCGAAATTGTCCTCAGCTCAAC
>JAUVEU010000022.1 GCA_030594645.1 Candidatus Aegiribacteria sp. | reverse complement strand
ACATATATCCAGCATGTTTGCTATTGTTCCTGCAAGTTTCCCTGCATGATAAAGATAACCCTGGTGAAAATACTCTGCAATCTCATTATACCAGGAGCCCGTTCTCCAGAGTCAATTTTCTATCAGCCCTGTCAGCGAGTTCAATACTGTGAGTGGCAATAATAAAAGCCTGATTTCTCTTTTCAGCCAGTTCCAGTATAAGGTTTTCCACCCGTAAACTGTTTTCAGCGTCAAGATTGCCTGTAGGTTCATCAGCAAGGACTACTGAAGGAGACAGAATGAGGGCTCTGGCTACAGCTGCCCTCTGCCGTTCTCCTCCTGAAGCTTCGGAGGGAAAGTGATCTACCCTGCCTAGAATCCCTACTTCATCAAGCAACTGCTCAGCAATATCAAGCGCATCTTTTCTCGAATTTCCTGCAAGCATTGAGGGCATAGCTACGTTCTCAAGCAGAGTGAATTCGTCAAGAAGGTGATGAAACTGAAATACAAAACCAAGAGCACGGTTTCTGATCCTTGCTCTTCCGGTTTCATTAACCTCCCAGACGTTCGTTCCACTAACAGTTACAATACCCCTGTCAGGACGGTCAAGCACCCCGCAGACATGAAGGAAAGTACTTTTTCCTGATCCACTCGGACCAACCAGGGAAACCACCTCACCTGCTTCTATTGAAAGACACGCTCCTCTGAGAATGGAAAGGAACGTAGCTTCAATCCCATAGGATTTCCATATATCTGTGACTGACAGAACTATTTCCTTACTCATACCTTACAGCCTCTGATGGAGATACTGAGAGCGCATAAACAGCCGGTATCAGAGATGCAAACAGACAGGCAAACACTGTTGCTCCCCCAATGCAAAGGATAAGAACAGGCTGTATCTCACCCGGAAGAACATCAATCCAGTATACACTGCCCTCAAGTCTGATTGGAAATACATTATTGATAATAAGAATAGTCATGACAGCAAAAAGAGAACCAGTAAGCGCACCGGCCAGACCGATAATTCCGCCCTGCATAAGACCTGTGGACAGTACCGCTCCAGGTGAAGCGCCAATGGCACGCAGTACACCTGTATCTCTCCTGTGTTCCAGTGCAATCATGTTAAGAGCGCTAAGCAGATTCAACAGAGCTACGACGCTGATCAGAGCAAGTACAATTGACATTCCTGTTTTTTCCAGCCCCAGGGCTGCGAAAAGGTTCTTGTGCCGGGAGATAAACGCATCACAGACCATGTAATTACAATCATCATTGATATAGGATGCTCTCAGAATATTTGATACTTTCTCAGCAGTGTGCAGAGGATCAGATCCAGACACAATTCCCACGCTCAATGATGTAGCAGTTATGTCTTCCCTGAATAACAATGAAGCGGTTGTCAGATCAGTAAGAATAATAGAAGAATTGTATTCATCTATACCGTAATTTATCACAGCAGATACTTCTACCGGGATGATAGTATCGACAAGCAATCTGCCCATCGAAGAGAATTCAGTGACATCAGTAGAAGCAAATCTGATCGAATCACCAGCGGATACTCCAAGTCTTGTCGCAAGGGTGTGCCCCAGAACAGCTCCTCTTCCGGTACTATTCATTCCATCAAGTCTGTCGCTTGAAATCAGATGGGGTTCAACATCCCAGTCAACTCCCCTTATTCGGACTCCAGCAACATCTCCACTGTTTCCGGCTGCTACAACTGTTTTCTCCAGAACGGCTGATACACCAGAAATCTCATCCAGCGAATCCGCCAGATTCTCCACGAAAAGGAGATCGGCTTTCTCAACAGGATATCCTCCAGGTACTCTTACTTCCAGTGGAGGTTGAATTGCTGCGAGATGCTCCATGATGGTTCCGGAGAAACCATCCATGAAGGAATGGAGAATCAGCAATGCAGCTACACCGATGGCGATACCTGCAATTGATAAAAGAGATACTGTTCTGACAAAGCCTGAATTTGATCTGCTGAGTATCTGTCTCCAGGCAATTCGCAGAATCAGAGAATAATTCACTTATTCTGCCGCCTTAGATTAGGAAATAAAATCGTATCTCTGATCTTGCCGGTTCCGGTTAAAAGCATAACGAGACGATCAATTCCAATCCCCATCCCACCGGCTGGAGGCATTCCGGTTTCCAGTGCGAAAAGGAATTCTTCATCAATCGAGCCCTCTCTATGGACACTGGCTTCAGCCTGCTCCTCAAGAATTTGCCTTTGAAGGATCGGATTGTTCTGCTCACTGAAAGCATTCGCAAGTTCCAGTCCAAGGACGAAGGCTTCAAATCTTTCAGTCACACCGGTTGAACCTGGTTTACCCTTCGCGAGAGGTGACAGAGCTTCCGGATAATCAACAACAAAAGTTGGCTGTTCGATTCGGTCAGCCACATAAAAGTCAAAAAGCTTGTCAAGAAGTGTAATTCTGTCCTTTGCGGGTGTAGCGATACCATTTTTCTGAGCGAGTGTTTCAAGATCTTCCGGTTCCCAGGAAAATAAATCTTCTCCGCTTGTCTTCGAAAGGGAGTCAAGGAACCCTATCCTTCTGAAAGGCTGCGAAAGATGAATCAGAGTTCCCTTGTATTCAAAATCTAATCCTGTTCCTGAAACCCCTGCAGCAGTGATAACCATTTCCTCGAATCGAGTCATCATTACATTGTAATCCGCATATGCCTCGTACATTTCTAGTTGTGTGAATTCGGGACTGTGCGTCCGGTCGATCCCTTCATTCCTGAAATCTTTTCCCAGCTCATAGACTCTATCAATTCCACTTACAAGAAGCCGTTTAAGATACAGCTCTTTGGCTATTCGCAGAAAAAATGTTTCATTCATGCTGCTATAGTGTGTTTTAAATGGTTCCGCGGCAGCGCCACCGTAAACAGGTTGTAATACAGGGGTTTCGACTTCAAGGAAATCATTTGAATCAAGGTATGACCTCAGTGAGGATATTATCCTGCTCCTCTTTCTGAATCTGTCGAGAGAGTCGGGGTTTATTATAAGATCAACGCATCTATGCCTATAGAGGTAATCACTGTCAGTCACCTCGTCGTGAGACACTCCCTCGGAGTCAATCTTAACGACAGGAAGCTGCCTTAGACTCTTGCACAGTATAATCAGATCAAGGCATTTGACAGTCAGTTCACCAAGTCTGGTCGTGAATATTGACCCGTTAACCTGGATTATATCTCCAAGATCAAGAAGACCGACAACAGACCAGATTTTCTCTTCAAGAACCTTGCTGCTCAGATAGAGCTGAATGGAACCCGTGCTGTCGCGAAGATCAATAAATACTGTTTTGCCATGTTCTCTTTTCCCCGTAATTCTTCCTGTGACGAATACGTTTTCCTCGGTCTCACCTTTATCTCTAACTTCCTTCATGGAAAGCGATTTATGGCTTCTTGGGGGGAAAAGATCAATCGAAAATTCCGTTTGCAGTTTTTCAATCTTGCTTCTTCGGAGGCTCAGCTGCTCATCACTCATAATTACTGACCGTTCTTTCTGAGATATTCTTCTATAAACTCCTGTATTTCACCTGAGAGGATATTATCGATATTCGATGTTTCCATACCGGTTCTGTGATCCTTCACCATTTTGTAAGGATGCATTACATAGGATCTTATCTGATTGCCCCAGGAAACATCCTTTTTCGTTTTTTCAATTTCTGCCTTCTCTTCGCGGCGCTTCTCCTGTTCAAGTTCATACAGGCGAGCACGGAGAATTCTTCTTGCTACTTCTCTGTTCCTGAATTGAGATCGCTGATTCTGGCATGTAACAGCGATTCCGGTCGGAATGTGCGTCATCCTCACAGCTGAATCTGTTTTATTAACATGCTGGCCGCCGGCTCCGCTTGCCCTGAAAGTATCTACTCTTATTTCATCATCATTAAGTTCAATTTCAATGGTATCATCAAGATCGGGAAGTGGAAATATAGAAGCAAAACTGGTGTGTCGACGATGATTCTGATCGAAGGGAGATTTCCTCACTAGCCTGTGAATTCCGCCTTCAGCACTAAGGTATCCGTAAGCCCATGGTCCCTTTATTGATAGAATCGCTTCTCTGATTCCACCTTCTACACCACCCTCGCTCATACTCAGTATATCAACATTAAATTCCTGCTTCTCAGCCCAGTAAATGTACATCTTCATCAGCATTTCAGCCCAGTCCTGACTATCCTGCCCGCCAGCACCTGACCGGATTGTCAGTATTGCATCATTCCTGTCGTTTGGGCCTGAGAGCATCTGCATGAAATCAAGACGGTCCAGTTTTCCACTCACCCATGTCAGATTAACTGAGCATTCCCTTTCCAGTTCTTCATCAGGATCATTGGAAAGCAGTTCAACTGCAATCTCCACATTCTCAAGTTTGTTCTCTACTTCCTGAATGGGATTGATCCTGGCTTGAATCTGCTTATGCTCATTTATAATCTTAAGAGCAGTTTCCCTGTTATTCCAGAATCCAGGTTCAGCCATGTTTTTGTTAAGTTTTTTATCATTGGAAACAAGCAAAGGGAAGTCAAAGACACTCCTTGAGTCTGGTGAGTCTTTCAAATGCTCTTTTGTAAACTGATCGCAAATCTTCAACTGTCATCTGAACCTCTCATTAATTATTAACAGCACTGTTTCCACAAATCATCGGAATATAAGACTTTTCAATATTTATTACTATTACTAAGCCTTTGGTTAATCAGCATATCTTTTGGAGTTTCTGCTGCAGCGGCGCAGAAGACACCCGCATACTGCGATATTCTCAATAGGCCTTCCTTGAAATCTTTATTGTTCGCCAGCACAGTCTTATTCGCATGACTTGTCTACTAGGAGCCTGTCCGACAATGAAACATTGGCATAAAACCCACACAGCTGGCTATAATACTCGCATATTATCGTCAAATACATCCAGTATTCTCCTCAAATCTCCGAGCATTCTATCTCAGCTGTGAGAATCTTCTGCTCAATGTACATTGTCGGACACACTCCTAGCGCTTTCACAACGTTTCGCATTCCCAACCTGGTAAAATATGCTGACTAAGGTTGACCCGGAGGCAATCCAGAATTATTCTGAGGGCTTATTCAGGAGGTTAGATGTTTTCAGATATATCGGGTTATCTGCTGGAACTGCGCGAAGCTTTCAGCACCCATATCGTATTCGGAGTCGGGATTCTTCTCATGGGCAGCTATTTCATGGGCAGGTTCGCGGAAAAAATACGGCTTCCGGCTATCACTGGTTTCATACTTGCAGGACTTCTCCTTGGGCCATCGTGTATCGGCCTTGTTCATGAAGACCTTGATGAAACCCTTGCTTCGATAACCGAGATCGCTCTTGCACTCATCGCTCTGGTGATTGGAAGTGAGTTCAGCCTGAAGAAACTCAGAACCATCGGAAGACCGGTGGTAATCATTACTCTGTTCCAGCTTTTCGGTGCATTCATACTTGTTACGGCCGGTCTCGTTATTGCGGGAATGAAGCTGGAATTCGCAGCAATTCTTGGAGCCATTGCATCAGCAACAGCACCTGCGGCAACGGTTGCGATTATCAGAGAGCTCAAGGCAAGGGGCCCATTTGTGGACTACCTGTATGGAGTAGTTGCTCTTGATGATGCAGGATGCGTACTTCTATTTGCAGCTGTTACGGCTATTGCCGGTAATTTCCTCGGATCAGCTGCAAGTCTTGCTCATTCGGTTTTTCATGCTGTCATTGAGATTTTCTCATCACTTGTACTCGGCGCAGCAGCAGGATGGCTCCTGCATCTCCTGACCCGACAAAGAAGAAGAACCAACGAAATCCTGATACTATTGCTCGGGGTCATACTCATCCTTTCAGCGATCTGCAACAGTTTCCATCTGAGCGCACTTCTTGCCAGTATGGCTGCTGGTGCTGTCATGGCAAATCTTTCAAGGAAAACCCACCGGATAATCAACACTCTAGACTCGATTTCTCCGCCCCTGTACGCAGCCTTTTTTGCGATTGCCGGTACTGAACTGAATCTGGCCGTCATCACCTCACCTCATATCCTGCTTATGGGCGGAATCTTCGTTCTGGCCAGGGCTGCGGGAAAAATTGCAGGAGTACATATCGGAGCATCGGCAGCTCATTCAGACCCTCTGATCAAGAAATACCTTGGTTATGGAATGCTTCCACAGGCCGGTGTAGCTATTGGTCTCGTACTCTTCCTCGATACAATCCCATATTTCGCGCTTAATCGAGAAATTACCACCACTCTGATAAATATAGTGCTATTCTCTGTACTTTTTAATGAACTTACCGGACCGCCGCTTTCAAGATATGCTGTAGTACACGGCGCTAAATTGGAGTAATAATGAATATTTCCAAATACCTTTCACCGGAATCCTGCACAATCGAGCTTGCGGGAAAAACAAAGGAAGAAATTATCAAAAGCCTTGCCGGGCTTATCGAAAAATCCCCTGGTGCTGCCGGAGTCGATATGGTAAATATCGAACAGGGCCTTCTGGAACGAGAAAAAATGGGATCAACGGGTTTCGGCAGAGGAATCGCGATTCCTCACTGCAAGGTTACAGGCATGAAGGATTTCGCACTTGCCCTTGGCATTTCAGCCGGGGGAGTATCTTTTGATGCCATGGACAAAAGAAGTGTACACGTATTCTGTGCTATAGTAGGCCCTCCTGAAGATCCGGAAATGCATCTGAGGCTCCTTGCTGCTGCCAGCAGAGTACTTGGCGCAGGTAAATCCAGATACGAACTGCTTAGCAGTACAACCTCATATACCCTCAGGGAAGCTTTCCTTTATCACGCTGCTCCGGCAACTGCTATTGATTCCTGTAAGGACAAAACTTTTAACCGGCTTATGCTGATAATTGTTCAGGAGGACGAAGTCTACAATGACATAATCGAGCTCTTTCTTGAGATGGGTCTTCCAGGAGCCATAACCCATGAAGGAAACCTTATGAGTCAAATCCTTTCCGGAGCACCGGTTTTTGCGGGATTTCTTGATGTCCTCGGCAGTTCCCAGCCTGAACCAAGAACCATTCTTGCACTCGTTCCAGCCGATACCCTTGATGAAATGATAGCTTCAATCGAGGAAATTACCGGAGATTTGGACAATCACCGTGGAGCCTGCATTATAGTACTGTCGCCAGATATAGTAAGAGGATCACTGGAAACTATATAAATTCAGTTAATGAACTTGTAAGGAGTAGAATGATGGCCGAGTTGTCACAAAAAATGGATGACCTTTTCGGAAGAATACGGGAGAACAATTTGTGGAGACAGAGAAAATGCATAAATCTCATTCCCTCCGAGAATACACCCAGCCCTCTTGTTAAAATCTGTGAATTATGCGATCCAGCCGGCAGATACGCCGAGCATAAAAGGATGAAGGGCAGGGATGTGTATTTCTATCACGGAACTGACTTTATCAGAAGAATAGAGGAAGAGGTCGGAGAAGCGATAAAGGAATATTTCCAGTGTTCGGAAGCTGAACTGAGAACCATAAGCGGACAAATGGCAAATGAAGTCATATTCGAAGGAGTGACCAAATTCGTGAACCGTTCCACTCCGGATGGCACATTCAGAAAACTCCGCGCCGTTATGAATAACAATCTGGGGCTGGGAGGCCATCTATCCAGCCAGCCCTTCGGAGCGCTTTTCAATTTTGTCGATATTGATCCTGAAACAGGCAAGGAGAACTGTGTCAATTTCCCTGTAATGGAAAGCAACCCATACAGAATTGACGTACCTGAGATGCTGGAAACGGTACGCAGGGTACGTCCCGAGCTTGTTATTTTCGGGAAAAGCATGTTCCTCTATCCGGAGCCTGTCAAAGAACTTGCTGATGAGGTGGCCAACTGGGAAGACAGACCGGTCATAATGTATGACATGGCCCATGTACTCGGAATCTATGGAGCATTCCAGGCTCCGCTTGCTAATGGTGCGGATGTTGTTACAGGATCCACCCACAAGACATTCTTCGGACCGCAGCGTGGTGTAGTCGTCAGCAACATGGCAAAGAAAACTCCTCTTCGGAAACTCTGGCTTGATATCACGAGCAGAGCCTTCCCTGGCAGCACGAGCAACCATCATCTTGCCACACTGCTTGGACTTCTTGTTGCAACCACTGAAATAAACGAATTCAAGGATGAATATCAGAACAAGGTTCTGTCAAACGCAAGAGCCTTCGCTAAACACCTTGCAGATAACGGGCTTATGGTTGAGGGTGATCCCTCTGACGGATATACGCATACACATCAGGTGGTAATCCGGGTTTCGGAGCACGGAGAAGGTTCAGAAATTGCGGACCGCCTTCAGGCCAATAACATCATAGTCAACTACCAGGCACTTCCCGATGACGAGACTTTTCTTTTCTCAAGCGGTATCAGAACAGGTGTATCCGAAATGACCAGGTACGGAATGAATGAAGATGATTTCGGCACTCTTGCGGAACTTATGGCAAGGATAATATTAAAGAATGAAGATGTTGCCGATGAAGTGGCCGATTTCAGAAAAAAATACACATTAATGCGCTACACACTGCCGCTTGAAGAAAGCATCAGGCTTGCTTCGGGTGCCCTTGAATCAGCATTCCCTACGGGAGATTACGCAAAACTCTTCGCCGAAAATCTGAGAAACTCAGGGGGCCGGGCCTAACATCTAAACATTTCTGATTGTTCAGCGACAATTGATGTTTTGATCCAATTCTGACGTTGTCGCTGAACATCTCATGAGGGTACTTTTATTTAGTGCTTTTCTTTTCAACACTTGAAGTGTATCCAATTTATGCGTACACTCATAATATGAGCAGGCAATTAAGAATCGAATACCCGGGAGCTTTGTATCACGTTACCGCACGTGGCAACAGTAAAGCTGCAATCTTCATAAATGATGATAACAGGTATAAGTTCCTTGATACTCTAGAAAACTGTACCAAAGCATTCAACTACATCTGTCATGCATACTGTATCATGGACAATCATTACCACTTACTTATAGAAACTCCTGACGCAAATCTGTCAGCAGGAATACACAGGTTAAACTCGATTTATGCCCAGTATTTCAATAAGCAATATGATCGCGTCGGTCATGTATTTCAGGGAAGATTTAAAGCAATTCTAGTACAAAGGGATGACTATCTTCTTGAGCTGTGCAGATATATAGTTCTTAATCCTGTAAGAGCCGGAATTGTGAAACACCCTCGAGAATACCAGTGGAGCAGTTTCTCTTCAACTATCGGTAATACCAAATGGTGGGATTCTTTCCTCACAATAGAGTGGATTCTATCCCAGTTTGACAATGATTTGTCACTTGCCCGTAAACGATACATAAACTTCGTTATGGATGGCATCAATGCCGATTCACCTATGAAGGATATCAAGGCTGGTCTTATTCTGGGAGATAAAAGTTTCATAGAATCGCTAAGTAAAAGAATCAGTGAATACAAGGATGATACAGAGATTCCAAGGGAACAGAGATATGCATGCAGAGAGGATCTAACTTCACTATTTGAAAATCTCAAATCTATGAATAAAGAAATGAGGAATAAAACGTTATTAGAGGCATTTTTCGAACATGGATACACTCAGAAAGAACTTGCTAAATTTTTGAATAAGCATGTTGTAACAATCGGGAGAATTATCAAACAGAGGCAAAATGTTTAGATGTTAGGCCCGGCCCCTTTAGTACATGTTGTCTTCTATGTCTTCGAGATCGAAGTCGGGATCTTCCTCCCATGAGATCATCTGCCAGTGCTCAAGTATCGGGAAGAAGGGTGGGCGGACTCCTGTAAGTCCCTCATCGTACGCAATATATAGCTCATAGCCCATAGTCGCATTTCCCAGTCTTCCAACCTTTGCCTCAAGCACACCACCGAGTACGCTGAAGTACTCTTTGTTATGGGGGTAAAACATGCTTTCCGCGCGGAGCTCTCCCGATGGAGCGGCAAGGTACGCCTTTACGCTTAAGGAGTGATCCGTGCTGATGTTCCAGGGATTAGGCCAGTCTGAACTTCCGTTCTGTGATGGATCCGTGGCAATGATAATATCCCTCAGCGAAACTATCCCGAGCGGTCCCCCGTTCGTGGATGTCCTTGCGTCAATCATACCCGATATATAGATGGGACCGGTCGATATAACCGTAAGCGGCACTGTCAATACATTTTTCGACTTCATGTAGACCGGGAGACCACCGTTTTCAATGAAAACAATATTGGAATCATTCGAAAGCTGAATTATTTCTGTTGGGCTGATTATTCCCTTACTGAACAGTATCCTCTCCCCATCGAACAGGAGTCTCTTCACTCCATATATGAGAGTTCCCTTCAGCGCTGCTTCAGATCGTAATCCGTCGAAGTACTCGTGAAGCCTTGCGAAATCGATTTCCTGAGCATCGGTATTCCAGGAGGGGCTGCCTCCGCGATGGCTCGCAAACGGCTGTACCCATGTATTGCTTCCCTCCGGATGGGGAGTTTCAGAATAACCGAATTCCGAAAAAAAGAAACCTCCTTCGGTTGTAGTAGAGATTTCCTGTACATAAGGATCGAATGCCGAATCTGGTGTAGAGCTTGAGAACTCAATGGTTCCATTACAGTGTACCGGACCGTCTATCATCCTGCCATCCGTGAAGATACCTTCAGGAATCGATTCATCAACCAGAAGAGCGTACCGCGATGGGGAATCAGGAACGTACCTGGCAACAACGGTTTCGATCCCTTCACCCGATCTGCCGATGCTTCTGATCTCCACTCCGGTAATGGCAAACGGTTTGATTACTAAATCGTAGGGATCTATAACCACAAAAGCCCTGTCATCCACACCCGGAATCGAGATCCATCCCGCGCTGGCATCCGGAAGAAAGAAGGGCTCAGTTCCTTCTGGAGGAATCAAATCAAGAGAAAGATGATGTATTGCAAGCCTCATACCTGATTCAGCTGCGAATCGGGCACCGATCCTGTCTACTGTCCATTTCATCGATGAGACATTGGACGCGAAAAGAACGTACACAGCTCCTCCAAGAATACTCAGAATGATCATTACAACGAAAACAACAGCGAGAGCCGCACCTCTGCGGCTCCCGTTGCTGATTCTGCTTCCTGTCAGATCTGTCGTTTCGATGCTCCTTTTCAGCATATTACTGCTGGTTGGTTTCAATGTCACTCTCCGTAAGATCAGGCTCCTCCTCCCAGTACGCCGTATCCCAGATACCGGTCTGGGGATAGAACGGAGGATGCATGGTCATAAGCCTTGGATCGTAAACAATATCCGACCAGTATCCGAAAGTATCACCATGTGGATCGGTTGTCCATCCCTCCTCGTTTATTATGTAGCCGCCCACGATTCTGAGGTCAATAGCAGGAGATGGCCAATGGGATGAAACGTACACCTCGTTCTTGAAGAAACCATCCAGCACCATTATCACGGCATCATACTCCAGGCTGGCTACATCGTATGTATCAATAGAAAACGGGGCACTCCAATCAGCCGAACCATCCCAGCTCGGGTCTTCAGCTACAACAAAGTCTCCGTTTTTCACGATGATACCGAGCATGATATTGTTGTCAGGATCAAGCAGATCCCCGTTCTGGTAGAAAAGAGATCCGGACATGCCTAGATGTCCGGTGACACCTATGGTCAGGGGCATGGTCAAACCAGTAGTAAGCGGGGTTGACCGAATACCCTTAAGATAGACCGTCTCGGTTGCAAGATTATCTATCCAGACAACCGGATTGGTCAGTGCGGCGAGATCGTACGATACTGTGGGACCGGCATCGGTCTGTCGTACTTGAAGGGTGGAGTCCGTCAGTACCATCCTTGCTCCATCTGGTACTTCCGTGCTGGTAAGTAAAAGTCCTCCTGCTGAGGCTGCATTAAAGGCAGACTGCCACATAACCTCGGATGATCCGAAAGGTATAGGATCGACTCCGAGGGAAAAATAGGGTTCCCCCATTAGCATTTTTTCGTAAGGCTCGATCCAGAGGTTGCCTGTTTGAGGCACCGAGGTTGGCGCATATCCTCCATGAACATAGTAGTATACGTCCTCTACGATCGATATCGAATAGAACCATGGATCGCCATCCCTGCCTGCGGTAGTGCTTGTAATATTGACGGAGGTGTTTGTATGGAAGGGGCCATCAAACCTGTAATAGTCTCCATAGTATCCACCTGATCCTCCCCCGCCATCGTTCAGGAAGGTGGCATACGTCGCGAAGTTTCTGGGCAGTATCATGGTTCCGATACCGTATGAGTAACTCTGATCTTCGGACACCACCTTGGAAAGAACCCTTACTTCGTAAGAGTTTGCTGCACTTACCTGATTATTCTTATCATGGGGGTCGACCCATGCCTGAACCCATCCCATTCCTTCTCCCAGATCGAACCAGCTACCAGAAACGGTGGTATCGGGAAGAAACCTGACCGGGAGTTTCCCCTGAGGTACATCCGCGCCGCCCATTATCATGTACACCGACAGGTTGGCTCCCGCCTCGGCGGTAAACCTGGCCTGTATTTGTTCCTTTGCCCATTGCTGTGACCTGATATTAGCATCGAAAAGCATATACACCGCTCCGGCAAGGATAGACAGTACTACCGCGGAAATCATTACCAATACCAGGGCGGAGCCTCTTCTTTCATTTGTTCTCATGATACTCCTCCTAATAAATATTGGCACCGTAAATCTCG
The DNA here is from genome assembly GCA_030594645.1 of Candidatus Aegiribacteria sp. Classification (GTDB taxonomy): domain Bacteria; phylum Fermentibacterota; class Fermentibacteria; order Fermentibacterales; family JCC-6; genus Aegiribacteria. Next base: position 25,911 of record JAUVEU010000022.1, on the reverse strand, counting down.
ATGTTGTCGAGATTCCAACCGCCACGTTCCAAATTGGGACCGGACATCAATGTGAACAGTATCCAGTAGTAGTCCATGTCCTCTCCATCTTCCTTGAATTGATCGGATACATCCAGCATTTCGACTTCCCAGACTTTCTGATTCTCACCATCGTATCGTCGGACTTCCACCCAATTGCTCAGGTCGTTTGGATCGGGCGGAATAGTATCGTCGGAGAATACAAGGTGCACGAAGCAGTCATCAAGGGGCGCAAGTCCCACACACCTGAAGTAAACAAGCCTTATAATGTCATAGGCAGTGGTAGTATCCATTTCAAACCGCTCGGAAAGGAGCCATGACGCCTCATTGGGGTAGTAGTAACCCAGATTGAATGTCAGGGCGTTTCCTGCGTAATGCGCACCATTCGAAGGAGTTGGCTGGGGATCAGGCTTGGGCCAGAAGAGCGCTGTGACTCCGATCTCCCAGGAATTATTGATCCCTCCATGCGACCATGGGCCTATGTACTCGGCAATACCCCAGGTTGTCCATGATTTTCCCCAGGCATCAGGGTAGAACTCATCGGTTTCGTTAAGATCAAGGAAAGACCAGTTGTCCGTCCAGAGAAGTGTGTCCGGCTCGTGTATATCATGCTTCCAGAGATCGAAATCATCTCCCCACAAATCGATCCTTTCCTCGAACCCTGTAGAATCCGAGGTTGCCCAGACCGAGAAATTGTCTGCGACGTAACCATCCTGATTGTTCGATGGTATCGGGACCGCGCCGAAGACAAGGCGGAACCATAGAGTCTCCCCTGCGTAATCTTCAAGATCAATTTCAACAGGCTCCCAGTTCATTGTGACAGGGTAGTTGTATCCATCACTTTTTTCCCTGTAGGTATTTATCATTCCGCCGGGGTAATCAGATCCTGTCACTATCTTGTAGTAATCCGGATCAAGAATTGTTTTGTATTCTATCCTGTTCCAGACTCCGAGACTGCTGTCTGTGCATATTTCGATGAATACTCCCTGATTCTTGTTCCTGAGCCAGTAGATTTGATCAAATCTCATAACCGGATCTGAAAAACCACCGTCCAGCGGCGCTGGAATGTCGACAGATTCGGAAACCAGATGACACCAGCTGTCCCCCGTGTAACCAGGGTCAACATCAGAATAATCATCAGGGTTCTCGAAGTCCTCTGATTCCAGCAGATCGCCGTACTCGGCAGGTGGCTCGCCGATGCTCCAGGCTATGACATTGTAGAATATCTGCCAGCCGCCATCAGTTGTGTATTCGGTGGCGTCATAGGCGCTGAAATGAATCCTTCGATGCTGAGAAATCTCGTCTCTCACACATACTCCCGACAGATTTATTAGGGTATCTGAGAAAGTGAGAAGCTGAAGTGTATCACCAGGTATGTTGTAGATAAGACTGTCAAGAACAGACTGTGCACCTCCAGATCCGGAATTGTAAGCAAAAAATACATTGAAATCATCCGGCAGATTTCTATTTACAGGATGCCAGTTATTTGCCGGCAGCATCCGGTCATCATTCTGTTCGAGAAAAATATGAGCCATTGAGAAAATGTCCACTGCGTCTCTTGCGTTCAGAGTGACAATTGGAACCTCCAGTGGAGCGGCCGCTGCATTATTGAATATATCGGGATGTGGGAAAACCCCGGAAGCATCCCTGTGCCTGAGTACAATCAGGTTGATGTTCTTGTCGATGAAATCGTAAGTCTCCATTTCATCGTCGTTAAGAAGCACGACACTCAAACCCCAGAAGAGCATCCTGTTTATCATAAGGATCTCATCATCGTTCGGGGCATGTTCTCCACCGGTTCCGGGAACGTTGAAAACAACCAGTCCCTCGAGATCCGGAGGCGGCCAGAAAGCGGGGTTAATATTATGGTTCATCCCCAGATTGCGGGGGGAAATGGTGGTGTTAACTTCTGTCGTGTAGGTCTGTTCACCCCATGTATCACTGAGTTCAATGGAAATCTGAACATGTCTGACGAGGTCTCTGTCCAGAGAATCCAGAGGTTCTGCCAGTGAATTGTGCAGTTCGTCGAGATAGCTGAAATTAAGGGATGTGATATTACTGCCAACAAAGCGCACATCACCGGCCTGGTCAGAAATAATAAACCTCTCATCCGCGACTGCTAAAAGCCTGTAGTCCGTATTGAGAATGGGTTTTTCTCCCCTTTCTTCCCAGTCCGCATAGAATTCAAACTGGTCATTATCTGCTATGACGACCGGATGCCAATCGTCGTTGTCCCAGCCGCCCTTCGGCATATAACCAGCGTAGATGATCTCATCAGTTACCTCTTCGAGAGCCAGACGCCCTATTGTAATCAACTCGTTCTGCCGTCTGGAAAACTCAAAGTGCTCCGTACCTCTTGTGAAGAAAAGGAAAACAGCACCGAAGACCACCAGAAGTACTACAAGAACGATAGTGATCTCGACAAGGCTCATTCCCTTTCGTAATCCATTTCGTATTTTCATTTCACACCACCTTAAATAATCGTAACAAAACTGAAGGTTTCATCACCGGAGGCTCCGGTCCATGAAACGATACACTGCACAAGCCTCGCGTTCGGGTAAAGCGGATCATACACTGAGATATCAAAACACCTTGCGAATCGTCCAAGAGTATCCGGAGAGGTTAATCCAATCCCCATTGACGTTACATCAAGTGTCCTTATCTCCTCCAGTCCCTGCCTTGCCAGTTCCATGGCCTGAGTCCTGTCATCCACGATATCTGACTGTTTTATGATATTTGTGAAGAAAAAACCAACACCAGTCAGCAGGACGGCCAGGAGGACGGAAGTGATGAGAACCTCAATAAGAGTGAAACCTCCTCCATTTTGGTTCCTTACTGTTCGCTTCATATTCTCCTCCAATCAGTATTCATTATTCCATTCCGTAGAATCTTCTTACAAGTTCAACACCCACATTGTTTTCGCAATTTACCGAAATGTTCAGCTCCCGGATACCCGGAGAAACTACCGTAACAGTCTGTCGTATTCTGAACTCCATTCCACCTGTATTCTCAGTATCAAGAAACACTCCTGCCTCCGGAAGTCTTTCGGAATTGTACAGCGAAATCATTGAGTTCGCGATAATAAGGGCGCTCCTTCTCTGTTCTATTTTTTTGCTGCCCTGAACGAAAAAATTCAGAGCGAATGCAAGTGTTCCCAGAATCAGCAGCATAATAAACGAGGCCACTACACATTCTACAAGCGTCATACCCTGCCTGTCAGCTTTCACCGATTCCTTCCCTTCCGGCGTAAACCCTTGAATCATCACCGTATCCATATATGGTTATCCACCATATATTGTCGAGAATCAAACCTTTATTTCCCCATGTACTTACTTTAAGTGAGAGACGAAGTCCGTTCCCGATGAGGGGATTCATGAATATCCTCAATCCATCTTCCTCAAGAGACAGAATATCGGTTCCAAATCCATCCAGATCACTCATCCCTGCTCCTTCTGAAGCACAAAGCTCCCGGGAATGACCCTCAAAGGTTGAGGCTGTTCGAAACAATCCATCCGAAGAACCCAGTATAACCCCCTGTAATGATTCTATCCTGCCCTCCCAGTCATGGGTGAGTATTCCAATTCCGGGATGTTCCTGAAAACCATTCCAGGATAGTTTCCTCCAGACAACGGATTCATCAATCAGCATCCATCTTCCCGCAAGATTGAATGTACCATCGATCCCGCCCCAGGCAACGAGAGTTCCGCCCGTAAGTGTATCACGCTGAAGGCGTCCACTGAAACCAGATAGTAACGATAGACTGTTCGGTCCGGCCCAGACCAGATCAAGCGTACCGTCCCCGTCGAAATCACCTTTGAATACATCAGCTACCGGGAATTCCGAATCCGGAGAATCCTGAAGACCGCCAATATCCCCATAAATGCTGCCGTTACCCAGAAAAGCAGGAGATGTCCCTGGTTCACTGTATGTAAAAAGAACCCTCCGGGAACCTGGCGTTACAAGCTGAGCCCTGTTCCTCCCGTTTGAAATGAGCAAAGCTGGCTCTTCATCGTAAATACCGGCGGAAAACAGTGATAAGCTGTTCCATAGAGGGAGATTCACAGGATAGGATTCGATGGAAGCATCTGAAAACACTGTGTATACGGTGTCTTCCTTTCCTTCTCTTAATGCCACCATGAGCAGCGGCTCTCCTTCAGCAACAGTGCCGGCAGCAGTCCAGAATTCCGGCTTCGAAGGCAAATATGCCGGAAAGCCTTCGAGACTGCTTAAAGTAGCACTGTCGATAAGATCAATTTCAAGGTAGTCTTCTGCTTCACATATCAAAAAGAGATAATTCTCGGCAGGACACACTGCTTTTGTACTGGAACAATCCCATGTAAGCCTTGCTTCTCTTGGAGGAACTGCATCCGTCTCAATGATAGTGAATGTGGTGTACATCGGCCCAACCCTGTATTCCGGAAGAATATTAAAATCAGATACCTGACTGTTCCTTAAATCCATGCAGAGAGCATCAACAGCGCTTTCCTCGGTAAGTCTTGCCTGAGTTCTCTGTTCCAGAAATACCTGCTGATCGACAACTCTGGAAATGTATCCAATGAGAAGAGCAACTGACAGCATTGTCACAAGTGAAGCGGCAAGGGTAATAACAAGTGCCGCTCCGGAGGTTTTTCCTCCAGACTCCTGCTGAACTGAATGATTCGTATACTTATTCATAACATTAACAGGTAATGCATAATGCTTACCAGAAATGTGTTCATATTAATGATTGTTTATTATCTAATATATTAAATATATATCTGTTGTAAGCACTGATAAGTGCAGAGATCTGCACATTGTGTGAAAGGCTGTTACACTAATCGTCAAATAGTTCCGCTTCAGTGGTCTCAATCAAATTCGCCCTTATTATCGTTTTCCGGGCATGCTTAAGTCCAACATAGAAGCGTTCGGAATAAAGCTCATAATCATCTCGCAGCCTCGCAGGAGTCATATTCACTGTAATAACATTCGCTCCAGCGTTAAAACACTTAAGCTGACCGTCCTTTCTCAGACGCTCGAAAGTACTCGTTGCCGGTATAAGTGTGTTCTTCAGAAACAATCTCATAGCGGCTATGAAGCGGAGACCAAGATCAACATCACCAACAGGATAGTCCTCAAGGGGTGTTCCCTTTGCAGGTAGAAAGACGGATACACTTGACATATCAACATTCAGATTCTTCATGAGGATAAGATCATCCACCAGTGAGTCTACTGTCTGACCAGGCAGACCCAGCAGAGGACCTGAACCTATGTGGTAACTGTGCTCTCTCATGGTTCTCAGCCATCTGATTCTATCGGCAAGGGTGAATCCGGGTTTCATCTTTTCGAAGAGTTCGGCATCGGAGGTTTCATGCTTAAGAATGAACTTTCTGGCTCCGGCTTCAAACCAGTAGTCAAGATCGTCTTCCCTGTGAATCCCGACACATAGAAGAACCATCATACCCATATCGGATATTCTCCTTATGACATCGCCGAGCCACTCGGCGTTGTATTCCTCACTTTCAGCGGCCTGGAGGAAAAAGGTTCTTATGCCGTTCGAAAGAGCGGTTTCAGCCACGGAAACTATTTCATCAGGGCTAAGTGTGAATCTGAGGATTTCTGTATTCTCTGCTCTCATTCCACAATAAATGCAACTGCATCTGCATGTGTTGGCAAATTCAATTACAGCCCGAATGAAGGCCCTGTCACCGAAGTGAAGTCTCCGTATTTCTCTTGCGGCTTCGAACAGTATTTCCGATTCCTCATCCGATGAAAGAAGAATCGCCTTAAGATCATCTTTAGAAAACCCGCTGTTCAGCCTGCCTGCTATCCATCTCCGATCAATGTGCTCCATTAGCATCTTCCTTTTCAAACTTGTTTTGAATCATCAAAAGAACATCTTTTGTTTCAGGCATGATTCCTGTCCATATCAGGAAAGACTTCGCAGCCTGGTATACAAGCATAGATTCCCCTGTGAACACCCTTGAGTTTTTAGTATGAAGAAGATTCCTCCATTCCCAGAATCTGTTGTAATTCATGTCAATAAACAATCTGTCCTTCAAAGATTCAACATCGACCGGAAAAGAATCGTTATTCATCCATCCCAGCGTTGTTGCGTTTATTACGGTACAATCTTTTGTATTCATTATGGCGGATTCTATTTCATCAAGCTTCCGAGCAGGGGCGTTTCCTCTCCATCTTTCCGGATTCCTGCTGAATACAAACGACTCTGCCCTCTCGGACGAAAGGACAAGGTCTGCAGCAAGCGCAGCACCTCCTGCCCCAACAATGAAAAAGGGCTCAGGCGGTGACAGGAGTGAAAGAAGATGACGGAAACCGCAGGTATCAGTGTTGTAGCCGTGAATCACTCCTTCAATTCTGTGAATAGTATTAATTGTTTCAATTACTGATGCGTCTCCAACGATCTCATCACAGATTCGATAAGCTTCAGCTTTATGAGGATAAGTAACATTCAACCCCGTTGTCCCTGTTTCAAGAAGAATATGTACATTATTCACAAACAGCTCCGGAATCAGGGGGTATAATGTGTATTCTCCATTCAGGTCACATGATTTGAGGAATTCGGAATGAATGAACGGTGATAATGATTGCTCAAGAGGCCAGCCTGTCAGGCCAAGTCGATAATATTTTTCCGATTCAGACATGTCTCAGCGTCCGAACTCGCTGAAACAGCCTGTAAAGCCAGTCGGACGGGCCTCCGATTTTGTAGAATACCGGATCGAAAAAATCACAGTCTCTGTCAACCAGGCCCTCGTTTATCATCTGTAACGCAATGGGGGAATGGGCGTATGCCCTTATGGTTCCGATGTTCACAAATATTTCCCTGGGACCAAGCATCAGCCTGACCCTGAACATGAACCAGAGTTTCCTGAGCAATGAACCAAAACCCTCTCCCGGATTCCCATTGAAGAAGTTGATACCAACGTGGAAACCCAGTGCTCTTGCAGCCTTTACTGCCGGAAGAAGATCAGCTGCTTTACCCCGTTTGCCAATTCTTTGAAGACCTCTGTCCGAAATCGCATCCGGTGAGAAATCAACCTTTACCGCTCCGGCATGTCTCATTCTTGCAAGCTGATCAGGCGTTATTCTGTCATCAAGCCACGCACTCCATGACAGTTTCGTCTCAAATGCCTCAATAGCAGACAGAAGTTCCTCAAAATACTCATCAGGAGCGTTGAACACCGAATCAACGAACTGAAACCGCGAAACACCGAGTTCCTCCAGAGTTCTGATATCCTCCAGAACCCTGGCCACAGGTCTTTCTCTGAATTTCTTTCCACTGAGATAACTGTACGTACAGTAAGTACAGTTAAATTCGCAGCCCCGCCTGCTCTGGATACCTATGGCGTCATCGGTTGTGTAGAGCGATATGTCCAGGAATGTGTAATCCGGAGAAGAGACAGTATCAAGTTCGACTTTCCCCCATGGCAGCAGTCTGCCTCCGCCCCACTCCGGAATGCTCGAACCATGTTCGATATGATTCAACAGGGCCGGGAGCTGATTCTCACCTTCTCCAGGCAGACCATAATTTATCCTTGGATACCGATCCAGAATTATCGAAGGGTATATGGAAAAACCGGTTCCCCCAACTATTAAAAAGCCTTTCCACTGTTCCAGGACATCCACGATCTCCGAAAAAGGTGTCATATATGAAAAAGTTACAGGATAAGTGCTGTCGTCAATATTTCGAAGGGAAACGCATACAGCATCAGGTCTGAACGATTCAAGCTCACTCTTGAGAACGTCCGCAAATTCAGAATACAGACTTAAATCCAGTCCCCTGATGTCGTGCTTCCTGAGCTGACCTGCAAGACAGGCAAGGCCCAGGGGGAATATGGGTGCCTCTCTTCGCCCGGTGGGAGATTGCACCAAAAGAATTTTCAACAGATGTTCCCTCTTTCCAATTTTTCATCCTGAAGTATTTTAAGTATAATGAAATTTATGAGAATCAGCTTTGCTTTAACAATCACATTCCTGATTCCTGTTTTCTTCCCCTCACTGCGGATTGAAGCGGGTTGCGAACCGGTACGCATCTCCTCACTGGATAGCCTTGCTTCTGATATTTCATTACTTGGATATGTGCCTTCAGGAGGAAACCTGCCGGTGCTGGCGGCTGCTAATAACTGGTTTGGATTATTATCCGGAGTACAATTACTGCCTGGTGACAGCAGGGAATTGATCGCTATTCAGGAAGACACATCCGGAAAATGGGGGTATTACGGTATCGCTGACTGGTCCGCCTTCGGAGATAAGGTTCTGGTCCTTGCCCCTCCTCCTCGCTGTCTTCCTCTACAGATACGATCAGAGGTTCCTGCCGGTTCTGAAATTGCCTTCGTTCTCGACGGTTACGAAACTCTTCGAAATCCTCAGGCAGCAGTCAGAACTCCCGGAATGCAGGTAACTGATCTGATACCGGATTCCACAGGAAGATGCGCATTCTCAGCCGAGGAACATGGAATTTACTGGGTGGAGATAATGGAGCACACAGCATCAGGACCTTCTATTAGCCTTCTCTTCCCTGTGATATCGGGCGGTACGGCAGTTGATGTTCTGATGGGTGACATGCCTTCAGCAGGATCAGATGCGTCATGTCCTGAAGATGTACTCGATGAGATGAATACGCTCAGAGAGAATGAGGGAATCCCGGCTCTCCATCGTGAAATCATGCTTGATTCAATTGCTTTTATAAGAGCAGGCGCGCTTGCTTGTTCCGGAACCTCGGTTCATTTCAGTCCTCTGAACAGCGATTTACCGGATATTCTACCCGCCGGAGTGGAAACATATGCCGAAAATATCGGGAGGGGTGCGGGATATCAGGAAGCCTGGTCTATGATCCTGATAAGCCCTTTCCACCTTAGAACATGCATGTCTCCTGCATATCGAAATATCGGAATTGCAGGCGCTGTGGATTCAGGCGCATATGAATGGCAGCTGGTTATGGTACAGATTTTCACATCAGAGAAAAACGGATTATGATAAATCCGTTCAGTGATATATTCGGATGTATCAGTCTCCTATCAATTGGATCTCTTGGTTCGGATTATATTCTGATTATTGCAGTTCTGGCTGTGGGGAGTATTATCACCGGTGGTTATCCAATGATAACTTCATCGTCAATTGAATTCTACTTGAACAGAATATTCATCTTCGTGATATTCTTCCTCTGTCCTGAGATTCTTGCTTTTGAAATTACCGCTATATGTATTCTCGTCAGTTCGCTCCTTAGAAATAGAGAATCAGGAACAGCATTCTGGCGATATCTGATTTCAGGAATAACTGCAATTGCGATTCTCAGGACGGGTTCTATCATTATCCCAGGGTTTTTGCAGAATTTGCCGCAGCAACTTGCAATAATAGTGGCCATCCCTGTTGTAATCCTATCAGATATCGTTCTGAATCTTATACTATCGAGAAAATGTACTTCGCCTGTCATCGATAGAATAGGCAAACAATTGATATCTTACATTGTTATCCTTCCACTCACTCTTATAACAATTATTCTGCTAATACAGACAGAACTTTTCGGCGCTCTTCTTGCTGTTTTCTCAATTACTGGATTCTCTTTCATCGGCAGGTCAATAGTTAAGAAATACAGAATAAATCAGTTCAGGATAAGAGAAGTCATTCAACAGAATATACTTGCCGCACGACTGATGGAATCCTTTACTTACAGCGAATTTCTGGCAACACTCGAAGAACATTTTTCAGAGTCTGAGGAATGCAGGATAAGGATCCTTTCCCGCTCTTCGGATAATGCGGACTGGATACTATGGAGCTTGAACGGTCAGAAAATTGTTACTCCTTCTGAAATTACGGGAAGTATTCCCGGCAAGGGCGTAATTTCACCAAATTTCAAGGTTCGTGAAGTAACTGCGATCGTTGTAGGGTTATCGGATAATTCAGATCTCCTGCTATTATTAAGCGGTCATACTGAAAATGTATTCCGCAGAATGCCATCAAATCTGCTGGATAATCTGACGCTTCTTCTCAAACACACATGGGAAGCAGTAGGCCACTCGATGAGAAGTGAAAGATCATTCCTTGCAGCAGCTGTCATGCTGGCGCGATTGGCAGATTCAAAAGATGATTACACACATGGCCATTCAGTCAGAGTATCAGATCTGTCCTGCGCACTTGGCAGGGAACTCAGACTCTCCCGGAAAAACATCCAGATTCTAAGAGTCGGAGCAATCCTCCACGATATTGGAAAACTTGCCATTCCGATTCCGATTCTCACAAAAAGAGGTCTACTGACGAAAAGGGAAAGAGAAATAATCCAGAATCACCCTGCAGAAGGAGCAAAAATCGTATCAGAACTGTCAGGGTATGAAGAAGTCACAAAAATAATCAGAAGCCATCATGAGAGACTTGATGGAAACGGATATCCCGATGGTCTTCAAAACATCGACATTCCCTTTCTTGCAAGAATCGTCGCTGTAGCAGATACATTCGACGCAATAACAAGTGCCAGATCATATCATACAGTTGCGGACCAGGCAAACGCGATTAAAACAATAAAAGAGGGGAAGGGAATTCAGTTCGACTCCAGAATAGTTGATGCTCTCGAGAAAGTGATTCAAAGTGAATCGGTGCAACAGGCATGATTGGAGAAAGAAGGCCGGAAGGAATAACGTTATTTACCGGAGCAATCATTCTTCTTCTTATTCTATGGCTTCCTGTGAAATACTCACTTCCCGGCACCAGGGAAATACTCACTTTATTCTGCATCTGGTTAGGACTTTTCTATACGGTTGCACTGACAAGTCAGCGCACGATTGGTTATCCAGTGGTTCTCTTTCCAGCATTTCAAGCATACATGTCATTAACCGGATATACGATTTTTCAGGAAACCGGTTTCATACTCGCAACTTTCCTTGGATCATTCGTCTATTCACTTGGATCTGGCGGAAATCTGCGAGACTGTTTCCATCGGGGTCTGAAATTCATGCTTTTGAGCCTCCTTTCGCTCAGAATTACAACAATTATTTTTCAGCCATACAGGATACAGGTACTGTCAAACAATTATCTGGCTACTGCCGTTCTCGTGGCAGCGGTACTGCTGGCAGTGTTGTTTAATCATATTTTACACCTGCTCACCGGATTCACAGAGTATAAAGGAATCAAATATGCCATATCACAATACACCAAATCGATAATCTATCCTGCCCTGTTTGTTCTCTTTCTTGTTCCAGCTGCAATTCATTCAGCTGCAATCTCCCAAAGTGGCTGGGAATGGGGAATTGTTGCCGGTGTTACCGCTATACTCATTATTCAGACTGGTCTGTCTGTCCTGATTGACAGAGCAAGGTTTTCCTTCTCAAGAACAAGATTTCTGGAGGATGAACTCGGTAAGCATTCTGATATTCTGGCAAACCTCAAAACTCCAATTGAAGCTCTTCGTACTCTTGCACGATTCTGGTTCCGGGCTGCGGAACCGGAAGCGGTAAAAGTTAGCTGGAATAACATAAGCCTGACCTATCCTCCGGGCATGCCCCTACCCGATCACGCTCCATTATCCCGCAAGGGAACAGGAGGACTCCTTCTTGAAATCTGGCCTGCATTGAATACATCTCTTGATGCGGAGAGGCTGGAAATATTTGTCTCACAGACAGAAATAGTCCTTCAGAATCTTGAATTGAGAAATAATGTTCTGAAAAGCGGATGGAAATGTCTTGAGGCAATGGTCTATTCCCTTGATATGTCTGATAGCAAGCAAACTGGTTACAGCAAGCAGGTTGCGACAGTAGCACGAAATATCGGCCGTGAAATGGGTATGAATGATGATTCGCTTGAAGACCTTGAAATGTCTGCAATGCTCCATCTCACAGCGGCTATTCTTGAAAAGGCTGAAGAAGACTCTCTGGAAACGTTCTCTGCAACTCCCTCAAAAGCGCAGTTTCAGCTTCCACCGGATATTGTCAGGGGAATCAGGCATATAACGGAGAATTATGATGGGTCAGGTAAACCTGAGAAATTAAAAGGTAGATCAATACCTCTGATTTCCAGGATTTTATCCATTTCGAGTGATTTTTCCGCAAATCTTTCAGATCAGTCAATCGAAAACTCCATTCTGGAACTTAAAAGAAGATCAGGATCAATCTATGATCCGGAGATTGTTTCAATTCTGGAAGGGATAATTATCAGTAAGAATCAACCCGCATTTAAAGAAATCAGAAGCTGATCGTTTTGCGGTCTTTCTCCGGAACCACCCCAGCTGCGCATGCAGCCGGGGATTCCGTCCCGGATGTACCCATGTTACGGGAAAAGCAAGTTTATAGAAAACCCTCTGAATCAGGCTATTGGCTGTACCGCTCCACCCTGTCGACCTTCTCCTCGCAAAGAGATATCGAATTATAGGCTGCCTGAACCATATTCTGAGCGCTGTTATATCTGTAACCGGTAACCGATGAAAGATAGGAAATAGCAGTATTAAGATCACTGATCGCTGACTGCCATGTTGATATATTCTCTGGAATCAATTCAGATACTCTTGCTTTGTTCGATCCGCTCTGATAATAGAACGCACCCATCATGTAGTTTGCGAGGGGATCGTTCGGGTAAGCGTTACTGAGACGGGAGAATACGTTCTGCATGGCTCCCCTCTGTCCACTGTCACGGTAGATTGACGCAAGCAGAATATAGGCTTCCCGACTGCCTGTACTTGAGATAAGAGATTCCAACCTGCTTACTGCGCTGGATGTTCTGCCTGCCCAGGACTCAACCTGAGCGGTGTAAAGAATCATCTGCGAATTACCAGAATCAGATTCAAGAAGAATAACTGCGTGATCTGCAGCGTTCACATATTGACCAAGGCTAATATATGATTGGATAATGCGCTGTCTTAAACCAAGCATATTGGAATTAACAGCAAGAATCTCCTCCATATACGGAATCGCTTTTGAGTATTCGCCGAGCTGGAAATACAGAAGACTCAGAGGGAATTTGATAGTAAGGTTGGTCGGGTTCTGTGCCAGAGCTTCTTCAAAACTGGAAACAGCCTGATCGAGCTCACCAAGAGCCTGGTACGCAGAGGCAAGTCCGAGATAAGCATCAGCGTTCTCTGGATCGATATCAACAGCTCTCTCGAAATATGTCTTAGCTGTTTCAGCATCATTCTGAGCAAGGTGAACGTTCCCAAGGCCGGCAAGAGCATCTGCATTATTCTCATCTTCAGTCAGGATTGTTTCATATATCCGCATAGCCATGTTAACTGAATCGACATCAGGCTCAAGATAGATCCCGGCGAGCTTGAAATTAGCATCCAATAATGTCGGATCAACCGAAAGAGCCTGTTTAAGGAACATAATGGCCATGGACCAGTTCTTCATCTGTATGCTGAATGTAGCCTGATCGAGTGCCTGTTGAATCCTGCCGCCGATAAGCTCGGAAAGAACGCTGACCATCTCTCCAGCCAGTTGCTTGACGGGGTCGGTATTCTTGGGAACTGAAACCGGATCAGCATTCACAGTATTCCCTGATGCAGGGATGCAGACATTCCACAAAACCATGAATTCTTCATTTGACGGAGAAACATTTCCATAAAGGATCATATCTGCGCCAAGAGCAACACCGGCATTCGCAACAAACGAAGGGGGTACACCGTATTCAAAATCTGATGGATTAAAGCCTAAGTCCTCAAAAGCATCTTCCAGATCACCCTTTGAAATGAAAGAGTATTCCTCACTGTCTTCAAAATTGTTTTTCAGTTCATTAAATAGCTTTTCACTGATCCAGCGTGCATCTGAACCGGAATATCCGAATGGTACTACTCCTACCCTCGTGGATTCTCCATCTTCCGATGCAGTAGCAGTGCCGCAAGCCAGCAGTGCAAGGCAGGCTATTACAAATGTATATCTCATTATTCTTTCCTCCAGATCGGGAATACTACAACACAATTATCATGATAACTCGTTTTATCCAGAAGGCAAATATTGTACTAATATGATCATCAGGCAACAGTCACAACCCTTTCGTTTTCATCCAGGTGATATTTCTTAAATGCGTTCCCTCTGCTCTGAAAGAAAAGAACAGGTCCTTCCTGCAAACCGTACATTCCGGAACATCGAAGATCGTACACTCCTCTGAGAGACCGGCTGCTGTCATCTGATCAAGAGCTGCCCTTTTCAGATCAAGCCTGCCGGGAGGATGCATATGCTCAGGGAGACCGCGGAGTACTTTTTCTCTGACATCCGGACCCACCTGATAGCAGTCTCCGCAAATGCAATTGCCAAGCACAATAAAATCCGGTTCATTCGGGAACTCCTTTATCATCCTGTATGATATCCCTGAAGCAAGCCCCCTCCAGCCAGCGTGAAACGCAGCTGTATGGAACGATGATGACATGAACACCGGCAGGCAATCTGCCGTTCTGATTCCAGGAGATGATTGCCCTCTGGGAAGAATCATTCCATCGGCTGACGCGCCACTCTCCGGATTATGGATTATTTCCGAACCATGAACCTGATTCAGAAAAATGACATTCTCCATCTCACCGGGAATTGCCCCATCCCGACCCCGTACGCTTAAAAGAGCATCCGGCAACTCAATATCAGCTACGCCGCCGGGAGAATACGCTGCTTCAAGCCGACTGATTCTCATTCATCACCTCCACCGGGATCATCTTCACTGATTGATACACTTCTGCCTGCACAATGTTCCATAATGAAGGGCTCAATCATATCCTGAGAAACAATCCGAAAAGGCGGAACAGAGTTTAGAAATACTCTACCGTAATTCCGTGAAACAACTCTTCTATCCATTATCATAACAACACCGGTATCCCTGGATGATCTGATCAGTCTCCCCACTCCCTGTTTGAGACGTACAACGGCAAGAGGAAGAGAGTATTTGCCAAAAGAACTTCCTCCATTTCTCTCTATCAGATCCATCCTTGCTCTGGTTAGAGGGTGACCGGGTGAGGCAAACGGCAATCTGTCAATTATTACTGCCTGAAGCATCTCGCCTGGCAGATCTACACCTTCCCAGAAAGAAGAGGTACCAAGAATTATCCCCCTGCTGGATTCCCGGAAATCAGCAAGTATTCTGTTTCGCGACATTTCACCCTGAACAAAAAGTTTCATATCCGAAGGCATCTCCAGCACAGCCCGTTCTCTAACCAGTTCCAGATTCCTGTAGCTCGTGAACAACATGAGAGTTCTTCCATCAAGGAGGATTGCAAGCCTCTTGCCCCAAGCCCATACCATTCGGGCAAGTTCCTCGTGAGAATCATGCTCCGGCAGGTTTTCCGGAATGGAAAGAACAGCCTGAGATCTGTAATCAAACGGACTTCCAAAACTTCTTGTCAGTGCGTCCCAGCCTCCAAGTCTGTCCTTGAAGAAATCAAACTCTTCCGCAACTGTCAACGTGGCTGAAGTAAGAATCGTAGTATCAAATTTAGAGTACACAGTATCACAGAGTTCCGGACCGATATCCAGTGGAACAGCTCTTAGAACAGAGGTCTTTTTATTTACCTCTACGAAGCAGCAATATTCTTCCGTACTCAATTCTGACAGCCTTTTCGTTGTTTGTGCAACTGCGTTTGCTGTCTGGGCAACCGGCAGCAGATCATCATTCTGCCCTGCATCCGAAGCAAGTTTTCTGGCGAGGTCACCTGCTTTTTCAAGGCTTTCCAGATGCGGGACAGGATCCCATAAGGATGTTTTGTCAATGGAACCAGTAAGCTCTGCTATAGCAGAAGACAGCCGTCTGGCAAGCTCAAGCATTGATGCCTTCGCAGAAGTCTCGATCTCACTGAAAGCTATACCGTCAAACATGGGGAGAAGTGATCCTTCGCTAAGCGAGAGCCCGAGGCATTCGCTTGCTGCGTCTTCAAGCCTGTGTCCTTCATCAATTACCAGCACATCCGCTCCCGGCAGCACATCTTCTGAGAGAAGCCCGGATACAAGAAGATGATGATTCAGTATGAGCAGATCAGATTTTCGGGCAAGATTACGCGCTTTGAAAAAGTGACAACCACCCCTGAAGTGACAGGATGTTCCTGTACAATCCATATGATCCGATCTGAAATGCCGCCAGACTGACGGTGAAACTTTCTCTGAGAAAGATGAGATATCACCATCGTCCGAAGCATCAGCCCACCGCGAGAAACTCAGATCAGCCCTGAACAATTCTGAACCGGAATTCCATTTCCTCATGCACAAATAGTTATTTCTCCCCTTGAGGACACTCACCATGGAATCGAGCTCGAGTGCTGACAGTATGGCAGGGGCGTCTTTACCTGCAAGCTGGTCCTGAAGAGTTATGGTCGCTGTGGATACGAATATCCTTCTTCCGGATAGAAGAGCGGGAATCATATAAGCAATGCTTTTCCCGATACCTGTTCCGGCTTCAAAAAGATGAATTCCGCCGGTGGTAAGAGCTTTTCCCACTGCCTTTGCAAGTTCAACCTGGAGCGTTCTGACAGTATATCCGGGAATTACTGAAGATAGAGTGTCTCCGCAAAATACTTCTTCAATTCTCTGCTCAAGCGATATCATCAGCTATTCTGCTTTCCCGTTCTGCGAATATCCTTCAGCATGAGCTGAATGCTTCCATCGTTACGCCATGTATCCGCCTCTAGTGTAAAGGCAAGATCAACTCTGCTGCTGAACAGTGATTGCTTTTCCACCATATTGAATCCAATTGCTCTGAAAATGCTGGTGCCAATTTTCAAATCGCAGCTGAGATGATTCCTGCTTTTTCCAACAGCCCTCCACTGAATCGCATAGGCACCCCTTGCAAGCCATACAGGCATCGAATTCCCTGATCCAAACGGTTCCAGCCTTGAAAGAGCGCGAACGGTTTCGATTGTATAATCCTTCTCCTCAAGGCTTCCATCAAGATAGAGGACGGAGCCAAGATACTCATCCCACTTTTTATCCGACATCAGCGTTTCAAGATGCTCTTTGAGTAGTTGCACATGATCTCCTGAAATTCTCAGTCCCGCAGCCATCGGATGACCTCCGAAACTGCTCAGAATTTTATGCTCATCCTGAATCTGTCCAAGTAGAGAATGTATCGAAATACCCGGAATGCTCCTTGCTGATCCATACCCGTAATCATCTTCCAGAGAAATCAGTATTACGGGGACTCCGAATCGAGAGACAAGCCTTGAAGCCACAATTCCCACAACGCCCCGATGCCACCCTTCACCAGCAAGCACAATGCATCTCGGGTCCTTCAATTCTGCTGTTAACCCTTTAACCTCTTTCTCTACATTCCGTTCATACTGCTTTCTGATTCTGTTATTCTCTTCGACGGGAGGAAGGAGTTCCCCTGCTTCTGATTCATCCACGGCAAGAAGAAGAGCAACCGCCTGTTTCGCATGCCCTACTCTCCCGCAGGCGTTCAATCTTGGCCCAATGTAATAAGCCAGATGGGATGAATTGCTGCTTTCAAGATCAACTGAAGCGGATTTCGCAAGAGCGGAGATCCCCGGAAGTGGTTTCCGACGCATAATTTTCAAACCCTCAGAAACCAGAATACGATTATCATCATTCAAGTCAACAACATCGGTCACAGTACCTATAGCAACCAGTTGTAACAGTTCCTGCAGAAAGGAGGCATCAGCGTTCATCAACTCAAAGACACCATTCATAACCATCCATGCTACACCAACACCTGCGAGAGTGGAGTGCCGTACATCCCCGTCAAGCGCGGGATTGACAATTGCCTTTGCCAGAGGGAGCTGATCTCCGGCTTGATGATGGTCTGTTATGACAGTATCAACATTAATGCTGTTCAAAGCGTTGATATGCTCATTTGCAGTTATTCCGCAATCAACTGTAATCAGAAGGTCAATCCCGTTTTCGTCACAGAACTGAACTGATGATGATCCGATGCCGTACCCTTCAATAAACCTGTCAGGCACATAATAGCTTATATCTGCTCCAAGTTCGGAAAGTGCTTTGTAAACCACTGCTGTCGCAGTAATCCCGTCTGCGTCAAAATCACCGTGAATAAGAATCTTTTCCGAGTTTACAACAGCTCTGACTATTCTTTCAGCTGCTTCCGTAATGCCGCCCAGATTTTTCCACGAAGACAGATCCTGAATATCTGGATGAAGGAAGTCCTCAAGCATCTTTCCGGAGTAACCTCTTCTGGCAAGCATCAGGGCAAGAGATCCCGGAAGACCATGCAACTCGCTGACACTGGAAAGATGCAGACAGGGTACGGGCCTTGCAGCCCAGCGTTTTCTCAATGATCCTCCAAAAAATGAAAAGGGTCAGGCTGTAAGCCGGGTTCTGTACCGCCGATGGCGGTGGTGGCCATCCATCTGGGATGCCAGTTGCCTGACACCTCAAGCAGCCAACCCGGAGGTCAAGGGGAACGGGCAATTCCCCGGTCTCAAAGAGACCTCCCTCTCTATTAGGCCTTGCACCGGACAAGGTTTACCGTGCGAATACTGTCTCCAGTATCCCGGTGGGCTCTTACTCCACCATTTCACCCTTACCCCTGATCAACATAGCCTTTGTTCCGGAACCGGAATCCTGCAAAATGAACTGTTCAGGGGCGGTATCGTTTCTGTGGCACGTTCTCTCCGTCGCCGGAACCGGGATTTCCCCGGTGTCCTGCCCTGTGGAGCCCGGACTTTCCTCCCCTTTCGGGGTGACCACCCACCTGACCCTAATTTATCCTGAACCAGCGAAAGAGCTGTCATCCATCCAGATAACGAAACGCCCGCATATTGGACAGGTAAAAACCAATCCCTGGTTAATTTCAACGGCTGTCTGTGGAGGAAGACTGGTCAGACATCCACCACAGGCACCCTTGTTAAGCCCGACAATAACATTCCCTTTATCTGCTGACCGAAGCTGCTCATACTTATCGAGAAGACGAACACTAATATCTGACTTTATTTCCTCACGCTCATTCCTGAATTCTCTGATGTTCTCCTCAAGCACTTCCAGCTGGCCATCAAGAATATTCTGTCTCTTCTGGAATCTCTCTTCATTTCTTTCCCAGATTTTTTGTGTCTCTCTGAGATTTTCTTCAGATGTTTCCTCTTCATACATCAGCTCAAGCTGCCTTATATCAAGCTCACTGATCTTATTCTCAGCGTACTTGATCTGTACAAGCATTGTACGGTATGCTTCGTTTGTCTTCATTTCGAGAAGCTTATTCTTGAACTCGGCAAGTTCTTTAACAGTATTCTCTTTTTCTGCTGAGGTCTTTCGATTCATTTCTCTTATTTCTTCGATCTTCTTCTTCTCATTCTCATAATTACTTTTCTGTGATTTATTTTCCCGTTCGTGAATTCTTTTTTCTCTCGGAATCTCCTCCATCTCAGCAGACACTCGGTCAATTCGGGAATCAATCTCCTGCAGGCTAATCAATTTCTTCAGATCATCATTCATTTTTCAATAACTCCCGATGTTTCAAGAAAAAAAGAGGGTACCCGGAAGGGTACCCCCTGTTATATCAGATACAGATGTTCTGCAGTTTTCACAATACATAACAGTACCACCACATCACCGGTTGCCTGAAATGGTGGGCGGGACAGGACTTGAACCTGCGACCCCAAACGTGTGAAGCTTGTGCTCTAGCCAACTGAGCTACCCGCCCTTTCAAGCAGATGATGGTGGGCCCACCTGGACTCGAACCAGGGACCGACCGGTTATGAGCCGGTAGCTCTAGCCAACTGAGCTATGGGCCCGACAAGTGAACAAACTTATCCTGAAAGTGTCCATTTGTCAAGATGAAAACACTGTTTTCAGTTCTTTGCCACTTGCTTATTCCCTCTATCATTCTTCATATTCCGCGAGTTCAGCAATAGCGAAATGTGCCGGAGTGGCGGAATGGCAGACGCGGCGGACTCAAAATCCGCTGTCCCTTGCGGACTTGAGGGTTCGAGTCCCTCCTCCGGTACCAATCATGCGGGACGAGAACCACGGTGAGTTTATCCTGAGCGAACGTAGTGAGTCGAAGGAAGTCCCTCCTCTGGTACCAATCAGTGCCACCCACTAATAAAAGTGACAAACGAAACTTACTCGAAGGAAGTCCGATTCCGGAGCTAAAAGTATTGGTGAGTTTACCCTGAGCAAGTGAAACGAGTCGAAGGGAACCCCGTTGGGGGTTGCATTAGCAGCAGGTCAAACGGATCCTGAAAAGACGCAGACTAGTTTGCACAGATATCGAAGCTATACTCATATCATGAATTCTTTCATTGTCTAAAATGTTAACTAGAATAGAATTGCATGTGATGATGTTTACAAATACCCAGCATGTGTTTATAATTAATCGTACAATTGTTTACAATACTCGCCATGCGTCAGAGAAAGGTTGATATAATGGCAGTTTCAAGCGAAGATATTCGAAACTTCATACTTAGGAATGTAGAGGATCACCCAAAGGATATTACATTATTCACTGCACGTAATTTCAATCTTACTCGGCAAGGTGTCCTTCGGCATATCCGAGCACTTATTGCTGACGGTCTTTTATCAGTATCTGGGCGGACAAGGGGAAGGAAGTACAGTTCTCAGCCGGAAACCAAGAAAACTTTCCAGATAGAAATTAATGATCATCCTAAGGAGGAGGACGTAGTATGGAGAAATGATTTACTTCCTCTGTTGGGAGATATAAAGGAGAATGTTGTTAACATATGCCAATATGGGTTCACAGAGATGTTTAATAATGTACTGGAGCATTCAGAAGCCTCTGAAGCCATTGTTTCAATAGGTATCTATCCCCACAAAGTAATATTGTTTGTCAATGATAACGGAATTGGTATTTTCAACAAGATTCAATCGGAATTGGGTTTGGATGATAAACGTCATGCAATTCTTGAATTATCAAAAGGAAAACTCACAACTGACCCAGCCAAACACACCGGTGAAGGAATTTTTTTTACTTCGAGAATCTTTGATGAATACGCGATTTTATCTAGTGACCTGTGCTTTTTGCATACAGAACCAAATGATGATTGGTTGATACAGAGAGAGAAATCTGAAGGCGGAACATCGATCTTTATGACCATTGATACATCATCAGAAAGAGAAATTGGAGAAGTATTCAATAAATTCTCAGTTGATGATTCCTTCGGCTTCGATAAAACACATGTTCCTGTTTTACTTTCAAAGTATGGTCAAGAGAACTTGGTTTCACGATCTCAAGCAAAGAGGCTGCTTGCAAGGTTTGATAGATTCAAAGAGGTCTTGTTGGATTTCAAAGATGTGGATCTAATAGGACAAGCGTTTGCGGATGAGATTTTCAGAGTATTTTGCAATAGTAATCCTGAAGTGAATATTGAATTTACAAATGCAAATAACCAAGTTTCGAGAATGATATATCGGGCACTCAGTGTGGCTGGAAGGAAGTAGAGATTGACTATACATATGTATAGTATTTTATTTATTTTTGAACTAAGACAATACTATTTTGCAGAGCGTCTACCACGGGGTATCAAACAGTGCCACCCACTTATAAAACGACAAATGAGTTAATGTTGGAAGCTCTCATCATTATTGCTACTTTATAACAGAGACTCTCCTGCACGATATGAGATCACCATCAGCAAGCCGAACCAGATATACGCCAACGGACAGCTCTGAAACGGGAATGCTGTGAACACCCGCGTACTCATCCTCCGTAAAACTCCATGCCAGTCTGCCGGATACGTCGTAGATATCCGCAGTAACAACTAAGTTCTCATTTGTCGAATACTCTATGATAAAGGATCCCTTTGAAGGATTAGGAACAATTACGAATGATGTGAGGCGTCCGGCTGATTCACCTTCTCCGATTGATGTGGAATCAGTGTTCTCCCACCATGTTACAGCGTTGAGATTGTAAGCGCAGGATACTATATCTACTCTGCCATCCAGGTTAATATCTCCAGCGGCAATTGGTATCGCTCCATCATATTCAGTATTTATGTGATTCATCGTGAAAGACATGCTTCCATTATTCTCGAGCCATGAAACGTCATCATCATTGTATGCAGCACAGGCGATATCCAGGTCACCGTCATCATCCAGATCAGTTGGGCTGATAAACGTAGGCCAGTCATAATTCTCCGCGATTATGTATCTGGTGAAGTTCTGCTGTCCATCATTCTCGTACCAGGCTATCATATCCCCGGTCCTTGCAGTTGCTGCGATATCTTCATCATCGTCACTGTCCAGATCCCCGATGATAACAATGTGCGCTCCATCGAAGCTTCCATCTACAAGGTGCCCTGTGAAACCGCAGCTTCCATCATTCTCCCACCATCTTATCTCATCAGCAAGTCTCGAAGCTACCGCGACATCCTGATCACCGTCACCATCTATATCACCGGGATATGCTGTCCAGGGACCGTCTACATTGTCCGAAATCACTCTTTCAGTGAAATTCTCCGATCCATCGTTCTCAAACCAGCATACCAGATCATCATCAAAAGCTACAGCAACGAGATCAACGTCATCGTCCCCGTTCATGTAAGCCGGATATACCGAGTGAACACCTGCGAAAGTGTTTGATACAAGGTGCCCTGTAAAATTCTCTTCTCCACTGTTCTCCCACCATTTTATGGTATCTGAGCCGTTAGATGATGCAACGATATCAATATCACCATCACTGTCTATATCATCCGATTCTACGAATATGGCACCGGAAAATCCGCTATCAACGGTATTCATCACGAACATGTCATTGCTGTTCTCCCACCATGCGATGCCGGAGTTCCAGGCGGCTCCGATTATGTCCGTATCTCCGTCTTCATCAATATCAACAAGTTTTATCGATATTGCCCCCGAAAATGAATCCGAGATGATATGCTCCAGCCATGCAGCGGACAATCCGGAAAAATTTGACCACGTGAACAGTACAGCAAATAATGGAATCAATGATGATTTCATGATATCTCCTTTCGTAACAACATATTCTGGTGTATGACATATATTATTATCATCATGCATATTGTATTTATTATTTGTATATAGCAAAGTATATTATTTTTGTCAAGATTTCGTAAGCATATTGAGATTATCAGAAGTTGAATTCAGTGGTTATTCAGTGATGTGAAGTGAAGGGTAAATCAGTTATCCTGTTTTCTTAGAACCTCTGCCAGGGCTTCCTTGCCGGGGCCTATGTAACCCCATCGGTCCCATAATCGGAGGAGTTCAGCTCTGATATCGTCCAGCGAGTACTTCTTATCCCCCATCATCATACTGACTCGGTAGAACAGAGCCTTGATCATGTAGCTTCTGTGCAGACAGGGGGAAATGAAGTTTCTGCTCCAGACACCATTAATCAGTGATCTCATATCTTCTGTCATGAACCCTACCAGATATTCCCTGCTGTCAGTGATAATAATCAGCATATCTCCCTGCCAGCCCTCTGTAATACTGCTAATGAATTCACAGCCCGGAATACTCATTTGCTCTCGACCGTGAAGCAGAACCCTGACACCGCGTTCGGCAGCTTTGCGGAAATGTTCAGACAGCTGCTGCATCGGCAGGTCGTCCGCATCAGCAATAATTGTATCGCATGCGCTCTCTATCATTTCTTCTGCCTTAGCTATGACCTGATGTACAGAATTGAACTTGTATACACCTTCTTCCGACTGTGGTTTGTGAATCTTCTCAAGTCCTTTTTCGATTTCATCTGCAAGCTCCTGCAACCGGTGGCTTCTCTTGATTATCTGCTCTCTGACCGGGACTGCGATAAACGTTCTGCTTCTGCTCCCCTCGTCGGCAAGGACAACACCCTTGTTTACAAGAGAATCAAGTGCTTTGTATGTGTTTGGGGCAGGTTTGCCGAGTACCTGCGAGATCCTGTAGCCTGTGCTGTCAGGTTCGGAAAGAACAGCCAGGTATGCTTCAGCTTCCAATCCGGAAAGACCTAGCTCCATAAGAAGGTATTCGAGAGAATTACTCACTGCTGCCCCTTTCGGATATTTTCGGTAACATCGAATGCTGATTGACCGTCTTCATTCTTCCCAAAAGGTAATAACAATCGAGTCTTGAACAGTCAAGAAGGGGAACTGCAGCTTCCGGTTTCCCTATTCAGTGCCTGCCCAGCTTCGAAGTATCTCCGGAAATAGCTTCACCCTCAGGAGGTCGTTCCTTCCGGGAACGAAAGGTTCCACATCCCTTGCCAGATCATCAATGCTTCTTTCACCGAAGCGGTTTACTATAAGCTCTTCTATTTTCATTCTTGAAGATACCTTAACTTTCTGTTCAAGGTAATCCATATCCGGTTCTGTGAATCCGAACAGATAAGTAGCATCGTAAAGATCACGACCCATGATCCTCCTGCGCTTCAATATGGCATATAGCTTCTGGGCCAGTAGCAGTTCAGCGGAGGCAACAGGAATTGGAACGATCACATCCAGGCGGTTCAGCACCTTTACCTGCGGCTCATAGCTATACCGCTGCGGAGAAGCATCAAACTTAATCGTAAGTACCTCATCCCTGTGATGTGTGAGTTCCCACTGCTGAAGGAGATCAGTGAACCTGAGCTTTGCCGAGAATTCGTTTCCTTTGCCAAAAGCTACATTGCACTTAACAGCTTCAAGTTTGAATTCATTCACTGCTGTTCGGGCTATCCCCTGAAGGTCATCACTGGAAAGATCCTTCGAATCGAAGTCAAGATCTTCGGAAAACCTGCTGCTTCCATAGAATACTCTCAACGCTGTTCCACCCATGAAAACCAGTTCAGCGCTTTCCTTTGCTCTGAAAATGTATTGAAGTGTTTTGTATTGCAGGTATTCCCTTAGCATGGCCCTTTTGAAAGTATCAGGAATGCCGGGAAAAGCATCATAAACGATCAATGGGTCAAGCATTCTTCATCACCTCAATTAGTATCTGTACCTTCCCTGTCAGCCAGGGCTTGTTGAACCGTTCTGCTATGCTGAGGACTTCCAGATGATCCAATTCATTGAAAATCTCTGTGTCAAAACGAAGTTCCAGCATATCCCCCGCAGAACTGATATCTCTCCTGATGTAGAGCAGGTCAACAATCGCCCTCTGGGGAGAAGCCATTAGAAATGTGTGCTTCCTTCCCTTCTTCGCTTCATAACCGAAGAAATACTCCGGCTGAATGCTCCGGTATATAAAAGTACACAGAGGTGAATTGATCCGCCGGGTCTTTCTTGTGCAAACTGAAGTGACAGAAAGAACTGTCTCCGGAATGAGCCCGTGGAATGAAAGTGCTGATTCCAGCGAAACGAACGAGGGTGTATATATCCTGCCGGCAATTGCGAAGAGGTCGGTCTCATCACTGATTTCATCAGAGAGAACATAGTAACCGGAAGCAAGCATAATGATCTTTCCGCTGCGGTTCCACCTGGAGAGGGTTTCCTGGCGAAGTCCGGGCATTGTACTCCTTATATCAGCAAGTGAAACAACAGGTAACTTCTTCGCCAGTTCGGCAAATTCGTTAAGTCTCAATACTATATTTCCCTTCTATGACATTTATGTCATATTATAGAAATACATTTTCGTGATCGCAAGGTATTCAATTATGCAGGGATTCTTTCAGCTGATTATGCCTTAAATCCAGGCAGCAAATCCTTTCACTCCCTGGTATTCTTCGGGGACGCACCACACTTCTCATATTTATGGAATTTTTAATGTACTACTAATATATATAAATTCAAATAGATAACAGTCATTTTTACCATGAACAGTGACTTTGCGTGTAAGTTGACGAAGTTGACTACGTCCCTAAATTATTTGTTGTCGTTCTGTCGTTTACCTGATGATTGTCATTCTTGACGACACTGTTCTGCCGTCAACACTGGCACGTACAAAGTATATGCCGTTACCTATTTCGGATGGAACCATCCAGTTGTATGCATGTGTTCCGCTGGATACTTCACTTGAACTGATGCTTGCGACTCTCCGTCCGGAGATATCGAACACGCTGATATCGGAAGTACCGGCTCTGGAAGTATAAATTTCAAATGACGCA
>JAUVEU010000109.1 GCA_030594645.1 Candidatus Aegiribacteria sp. | reverse complement strand
GGATTCAAGGAACCAGTTACTGAGTGGGGCAATCAGTTCATTATTGAAACCTTTATCAGATGGAGTCTTCCCAGAGATATCGTACTCAAGCATATCACTGAACATACCGTTGATGGCGACTTCAATAATGCCAGTTCTGTCTACTCGGAGGACATAAATGGTGATGGTAACATGGATGTACTCGGAGCTGCCTATAGCGCAAACAATATTACTTGGTGGGAGAATCTCGACGGTTCGGGTACATTCTGGTCCGAGCATACTGTTGATGGATTCTTCTATGGAGCTTGCTCTGTCTACTCGGAGGACATTGACGGTGATAGTGATATGGACATCCTAGGTGCCGCTGCTTATGACAATGCAATTACCTGGTGGGAGAATCTCGACGGTTCAGGAACATCCTGGACAGAGCATATTGTTGATGGGAGCTTTGAAGGTGCCATTTCCGTTCACTCAGAGGATATAGATTGTGATGGCGATATGGATATCCTTGGCACTGCTTGTTTAGCCAACGATATAGCTTGGTGGGAGAATCTCGACGGTTCAGGAACAGCCTGGACAGAGCATACCATTGATGATGATTTCCAGTATGCCAGTTCTGTCTACGCTGAAGACATAAATGGCGATGGCGATATGGATATCCTTGGTGCTAGCGCAAATGAAGATGATATCATTTGGTGGGATCTCACAGAATATTCACCTGAAGGTTCGCTAGAATCCAGTATTCTCGACACCGGGTGCTCTCCTCAGTGGGCCAGCATTGATTGGAGTAGCTCTGAACCTGCTGGAACGGACCTATACTTCCAGTACAGAACCTTCAATGATCCCGGAAGTATGGGAATATGGTCCATCCCTATCTATGAGCCCTGTTTCCTTAATGGTCTGCTGGACCAATATTTCCAGTACAAGGTTACGATGGAAACGGATGACCCAGACATTACCCCTACGCTTCATGATGTGACTCTGAACTGGGATCCTTACGGCATCGAGGGTAATATATATACTTCCGAGTTCTCACTCCTTAGGGTAATACCTAATCCGACCTGTGGAGCCGTCAGCATACGTTTCGAGCTTCCAGAACTTTACCCGGTCAAACTCTCAGTCTTCGATCTTTCAGGCAGACTCGTCAGCGAGATTCATGGAGATGAGTATTCTCAGGGATTTCACGATGTTCTGCTTGGGAACTTCACTCCCGGGATCTACTTCTGCAGGATGATCTCTGGTGAATTCACAGCGACTCAGAAATTCATAGTTATTGAGTAGTCTAAAAAAAGCAGGTTTTGGTTAGTTACTACAAGCAGCACTAAATACTGATGAAATTCGTTGGATCATTTTAATGCTCTCTTCAGAGGCTTCAACGAGGAAAGTTTGATAATCTATCAGGATGCCCCGCCAATGTCCCAAACAGTGCCACCCACCAATAAAGCGACATGGTGGGTTTTGCTTTTATGCTAAAGTGCTTGATTCGGATATTTGATCGAAGACCGAACTGGTGTGTTTACACTGAGCGAGCGTAGTGAGTCGAAGTGAATCCGAAGGTTCTCCGAATGAAATCCCACCTTCTCCGCTACCTGGGACATTATCGAACTGTAATTCAGAGGCTTAGCTCTTTCTTAGTTTGGGATTGAATATGCTTCTTTTTTAGGGTATCCCACGTTTACTATTCTATTTTACTCACACAGAGTAAACTTATAGTTAAGAGAGGTCCATGTACTTATACATACTCCACAGCTTTCAGCAGGAATCCAGCAAGAATTCCATGCTGCATCAAGAGCAACCTGATCCAGAATACTAAAACCACTGGATTGAAGCACTTCTATTTCTTTTATGGTTCCGGTGGTATCAATGTAAAAGTTGATTAATACTTCACCTTCTATACCAGCAGTTCTTGCACTCTCGGGATAATCCGGAACTGGACGAAACATACATTCAGGAAAACAGTCCATTTGTATCCTCGGCAGGCTATCGACTCGATCCTCGTTTTGCTCGAGTATGCTATTGGGTCCCGATACTTGCTCTTCAAACCCTTCAAGATTCATAAAGTAAGACAAGATTGCCTTGTCATTACCAGTATTTTCGATACTTCCGTCTTCATCGGTGGAACACGCCAGAATAAAAGCAATGTACACAACCGCTACAACCATTCTCTTCATATTGCTCCTCTAGTTACACATTGCATTGAACCAACTCATTAAATCCACAACGCCGGGCATAACTTACTTTTAACTATTCTGTAACATGCGATTCGAACCTTCGGTTGTAAGTTCAACCGGACTGTGTCTGAACTAGCCATTCTATGTAACTGTAAACATTCTCAGCAAGAAAATGAGGAAGACTCATGAGACGGAATTTCTTGCCACTGGGTGTATTCAATGAATCAACTCTAACCGGTCCCCCATAGAACCTTATTGCAACATCATGATCACATTCATCCATGAATCTATGAAGAGATCGTAGCCTTCCAGCAGAACCGGATTTCACTTCAACTGGTATCAGTTTCCCGGAATGCTGCACCATAAAATCCACTTCCGCACTGGAACCTCTCTTATTCCTTGCCCAGAACTGAAGCCTAGGGATTGTATGGTTATGAATAGAAAGAAGTGATTGAGCTACAGCCTGCTCTGCCAGCACTCCTCTGAAAGAAGTATTCAGATCTTCAGTACCCATCTCTCTCCATTGAACATTCAGTGTGCTGGCAAGAAGTCCCGAATCTATGAAAAATAGTTTGGGGGATTTCCTTTTGTTTGTCACCGGAGGGGGTTCAACTTCTCCAGTGGGATAAACAAGATGTACTAGCAAGGCTCTCTGCAGGGTTTTCATGGCCTGGCTGACCTCCCTGGATCTGTAGCCAGACCCGCCAAACCCTGCAAAAGTTATTCTTTTCCCGGTTTGTGCTGGAACAGTTTCCAGACAATGTCGCAGAATTTCTGCCATCGTCCTGTTAGGGGCATACTTGGGGATATCATCAAGAAATGAGATAAACAGGGATGAGTAAATTCCTTCAAGAGAATCAGGTTCGTTTCCTTCCAGTAATGCTTGAACGATCTCAGGCATTCCTCCCAGAAGGGTATATCTTACAAATTCGCCGTATATGCTCGGAAAAGCATAGTCCTGGAGAGGTATTTTATCCAGTTCTTCCAGCATGTCATACCGCTTAAATGCCTGCAGGTATTCCCTGAAGGTAACAGGATGCATGAAGCAGTGTTCTACTCTTCCCACGGGAAATTCAATACCTGATCCGGAAAGGTAAACCTCAAACAGTGACCCTGACGCAATTACCGGCAGTTCCGGAACCTCTTCATATAGTAACCGAAGATACTGGAGCGCTGAAGAACAAGCTTGTATCTCATCAATAAACAGGAGGGATTCACTCAGTGGCGCTGTAATCCCTTTCGACAGGCGAATAGCACTTAACAGATCCCGCGCGGGCAGTTTGCGTTCAAAAACGGATTTCTCGCCCGGGGCTTCCAGATTCAGTTCCATATATCCGGGAAGGTCGCCAGCGAACAATCTTACCGCTGACGTTTTGCCGGTTTGTCTGGCGCCACGAAGCAACAATGGCTTTCGATGACTTCCAGTCTTCCACTTCTCGAACTGATACAGAATACTTCGCCTGAACATAGCACCCCCTTGCATCACATATATGCACACATTTGTAATAATGTCAACCATAATTCATACACAATTTGTATCAATATCAGGGATACATACTAGATTTCTGAATGTTCTCTTATAATCCAATATTAACTATCATGATACTCTGGCGCAGAAGTGAATACACTCTTCAAGAGCACTTCTGCTTTAGAAAAGAACCAATTATGCTGATCAGCTCATCCGTTCAAGCAGAGCCACTCTATCTTCTCATGTTGTCTTGTATTGCAAGAGGTAAGCTGCTGCAAAGACCCGGCAGAAGAGAACTACGAGCTATAAAGCGAAGATAAGGAAGAGGATACGGCTTGCTTACAAAACCATGAACGCAATTCAGTGAATTATCGCATAAATCACAATATCGAAAGGCTTAAGTTAGTGCCATTCGTCCCTGTCACTATTTATGCTGGCAGGAATTTCTAGAAGAGGGTTTTGATGTTGCCCCAGGTTTCAGATTCAAAATCAAGAAACTGTCCGTCGAAATCGAAGAACATATCGGAGTCCTGTTCGAATGTAACATCAGATCTCACCCATATGCCGGAACCATCATTGAACCAGCAGTAGTCACCGATGTAATTGTGGCTTACAAGAATGAAGCAGTTATCGGTAACGTCAGCCTGGGTTTCGAAGTAGTAGTGAGTACCAGGGTGAAGATATGGAGGATATGGAGGATATGAGTAGTAGAAGTTCATGTAGGTCTCATAGATGTCGTAGCCCCAGTTACTGTCACCGGTGAATGTGTTAGTACAGGATACGCTCTCGGCCCACACATCGGTATTTGTGTTTGGGTCGGAATCGCCGGTATCATCTTTGGAGATTACAAGGTTCATCGTTGAACCCTGCCCGCCTGTCCAGATCATCCAGACGTAGATCTCATAGACAGAGGCATAACCGATTACTTCTAAATCATCGCAGACCCAGCGATCACCAGCACCGTAGTTACTGTAACCGTTAAGCAGGTTCTCATAAATGTAAGTCTGTGAATAAACCAGGTAGTCTATCCCAGTCGGACCAGTTCCCTGAATGTGGCGGGAACCCAACTCATAAGGCTGATCTGCCAGGGCAGAAGACAGTGATAAGATAAGTACAGCGAAAAGGAATTCTTTCATAGCTCACCTCCTCTCAATGGAAGTAAACCCATGTACATTGTAGAGTTTTACAAGAGTGATGTCAAGATACTGTGCTTCTGCATGGAATAGTAATTCCAGGCAGCTATTTCTTCATAAGCAATCAGTGTATTCGAATTTATTACTACATTGACGTTTCTTTCAGGATGTTCCTATATTCTTTGCATAAATTGCAGGAAGGAACGGAAAATGAAAAAACTGACTTGTTCGGTATACATATTTGTAACGCTGGGGCTTGCTATGGTTGCAGCAGCGGATCAGACTCAGCTGGCGTTCGAGCTGCCCAGCATTCAGGACAGGGAGGATACCTGGAACTACTCTGTTATCGATTCTTCCGGTACGGTGGATTGGCTCTCAATGGATCTGGATATATGGAACCTGCCGCACATTGCCTACTCGAAGGATGAGCAGATCTGGTACGCTCACAGAGATGCCGGTGTTTGGGAATGGGAGACAGAACAGATTGCGGCAACCGGTTGGAAACCCTGCATCGCACTTGGCCCTGACCAGAAACCGCGAATCGTCTATATAATCCCTGAAAATATGCTTGCAATCGCCACATGGAACGGTTCAGATTGGGTTGTTGAGGAGTACAGCGACTTTGGGAGCGCATTGCGATATCCCTTGATCGCCATCGATCAGGATGGAGGAACTCATCTTGCCTATTACATCTACATGGACTGGGACCCCTACGAGTTGAGGTATGCTTTCAATGACGGGGAGGAATGGCTTCGCCTGGAGCTGGAGTGCTATGGAGAAAACTATTCAGTCACCCCTATGTCAATCGCGCTGGATTCCTGTGGAAATCCACGCATTGCAGGCATAAAGATATACATTGATGATATGGATTATGACCAGTACTTCCTGCGATTGTACGAGAGGGGAGATTCCCCGTACTCATGGGAGGTGAACACCCTTGTCAGCTTCTACTGCCGCGGACGACCGGCCGTTGCCGCTGGTCCTGACGGGATAAGTGCAGTGGCCTATCAATGGACAACCGGTACGGAGCAGATGATGTACCATGAGCATCCGGGTACATACAGCGGTGTCTATTCCGAGGGAGATTCCCCTACACTCACGTTTGATTCGCAGGGCAAACCACATCTCGCGTTCTGCACCGGTGGAACCATAAAGTACGCTGTGCGGGAGGACGCAACATGGGAACTGACTAACCTTCCCCACGGGGCATATTACTGGGGGATTGAACTGGAGCTTGACCAGTACGACCAGCCTCACATAGCCATGAGAATTTTTGAAGGGCTTGCCTATATCTGGAAAGGGGATCCGACCGGGATCGAATCCGCTGAACCGGAGAGCTATAAAACACTCATCGTATCCGTGTACCCTTCCCCCGCCGCGGAGAAAGTTTCGGTTCTTCTGAACTCAGAAACACCCGGAACAGTGAATGTGCTTCTGTACGATCTTGCCGGAAGGACTGTGATATCCGGTCATGCCGAATTGAACGGACAATGTTCATCCAGTGTCCAGCTGGATCTGGAATCTCTTCCCAGCGGCATTTATGTGATAAATGCAACCCTGGGAGAGCTGTCAGACAGAACCATACTTACTGTGATGAAGTGATCCCTGCTGATGGTGAGACCGAACAAACTGCAAAGCAGCATTCCTACATGAATATCATATTAAGCTAAGTGACATGAGATTACTACTGTATATACGGAAAGAGGAAGGTTCCATGGCAGTACCATGGTCATCCTGGTGAGATGAAAATAGCTCGATAATCGATAAAAAACACTTTGTCCCCTCCTGACAGCTGGAGATGCTTCGCCAGCATGACTCAGACTATGTTCCTTGAGAGCATTATGTTCTTACTGTATAATACCGGAACTGCAAAAGGATTAAGATATTTATGTACAGGAGGATGATATGATTCTGATGATTATAGCTGTGGCTCTTCTGGGCGATGTTTACGACGATATTACAGTGACGAGAAACCCTGATCCGGATTATGTGGCGGGAACGTACGAAGAGTGGCTCGAGAGTCAACCCGATTTCCAGCCGTTTTCCGCGAGAACCATTATGGGAAACGATGGAGCGGAG
>JAUVEU010000005.1 GCA_030594645.1 Candidatus Aegiribacteria sp. | reverse complement strand
AAAATAGAGAAGGACTGGGAATCAATTGATGATCAGGTGATAATGAAAGCGGATGGATACCCTACATATCATCTTGCCGTTGTTGTTGATGACCACCTGATGAAGATATCTCATATCATCAGAGGTGAAGAGTGGATCAATTCCGTACCGAAACATGTTCTGCTCTATCAGTACTTCGGATGGGAACCACCTGTATACTGTCATCTGCCTCTGCTCCGGAACAAGGATAAAAGTAAACTCTCGAAAAGAAAGAATCCTGTCTCAATTGAATGGTACAGAAAGAACGGTATCCTTCCTGAAGCCCTGCTGAACTTTATCGGTATGCTTGGCTGGCACCTGTCAGATGACAAAGAGAAATTCTCTGTCGAAGAGATGATCGAGAGCTTCAGGCTGGAGGATATCAGCCTCGGAGGTCCTGTGTTCGATCTGGATAAACTCCTCTGGCTGAACGGAAAATACATAAGAGAGGATTTCACCACGGAGCAGCTTCTTGACAGACTGGTTGAATGGGGATTGAACAGAGATCACTTCAAAAAAATACTTGAAATCTCAAAAGGGAGACTGAACGCCCTTTCCGACTGGGGAGAGATGACGGGTCATTTCTTCTGCGGAAAGGTTCCGCTCACTGCTGAAGGTCTTCTTATGAAGGACATGTCAGAAACGCAATCGTGCGAAATCCTGCAGATCGTTCTATGGGAACTTGAGGGAATGCAATCATTCAGCAAAGAATGCATCTACGAATCCTTCAAAAAGGTCGCGGACAAACTGGATATTAAAATGAAGCATCTCACCCAGCCATTTTACGTCGCAATGAGCGGGAAGAAGGTTTCTACACCGTTGTTCGACACAATGGAAATTCTCGGCAGCGACATGAGCCGAATGCGCATCAGGTATGCAATGGATGAGCTGGGCGGACTGTCAAAAAAAGCAATTAAGAAGCTGGAAAAACGGTATCAGGAGGAATTCAGGAATAACTGATTTATTCAGACAGACTTGACTGATCTATCAAGTCAGCCAATATTTGCGCCCTGAAATCAATACGCTCCCATCGTCTAGCGGTTAGGACGCTGGCCTCTCACGCCGGAAACCGGGGTTCGATTCCCCGTGGGAGCGCCATTGTAGTGCCACCCACTGTTAAAAGCGACAAACGAAGCTTCCCCGAAGGAAAGTCCGGCTCTGATATGTATTTGTTAATCTTCTTCTGATATTATTCTTATCAGTTCTTCCGTAATCATCTTATTAGCATCTGCGCTTACATGTGCCCCGGAATAGTCCAAGTAGACTCCTTCATCAGTTTCATCGAAGACAGTCCTGAAAGAGAAGTATCGAGTCGAATCAGTTATCGATTCCTCAAAAAGATCATAGCTTGCCTCAAGCAACTCTAAGAATGCAGGATCTCCGCCTGCAAGGAATGAAGGATTCCCGCCTTCGCAGAATATGTGTTCCCGATCCGTAAGAGCTTTATCTCCTGTCCAGATAGTCGGCTGCCATATGAACAGGCAGTCAAATCCGTAGGAATCGGCAAGTGCTTCTATAACAAGGCAGTTTCCATAATAAACGCTGACAATCTGCGAGGTCAGAGTGTCGAAATCTATTCCCATTGTTCTGTATGTTGGAATTTCAACGATCTCCTGCGGCAGTATTCCCCTGGATCGGAGCGAGGTAACAAGAAGCCATGTATTTGTTTTGCTGAGAATAATTTCCCAGACAGGCATGATGCCAAGGGCTTCATCTGTTCCCTCAACCCTTCCGGCGATCGGTTTCAATGAGTGGTGAACGCCTGCAAGTCCATTCTCATAAGCACCCCATACGTCATTGAATCCATCATAGAATATCACAAGATCCGGGATATTTCCATCTCTGAGCTGGAGCATAAGCTCGATAACCTCCTGTGTGGAGGAATGGCCTGACTGAGCAAGGTTCAATACTGCGACTGGTCCTGCGATCAACTCCGATAAATCCCTCTGCATGTATGCCGCGATTGTAAATGAATCAGAAACACCCACACCCCACATAGCTGATCCTCCAAGCATGAGAACACTGAATGCATCAGGACTGCGTGATGCTTCCGGAGTCGAACGAAAACCATCTTCATTGATCGTTATCGAATCGCAATTGATGATCGGGTTGGATCTCCACACGACAAAAGGTTCATAGCGACCCATTACAACCATGTGCTCGAATTCTTCGAGATGACCTACCTCAATCTTCCGTGCCCTGATCCTGAATCTTTCCGGATCAATCAGCTTTACCAGAACAAGAGACAGGAGGTCAAGCAGGACCACAGCAATTACGATACTAAGTAGTATCTTCGCTGTACTCTCGTAGAATGCCGGAAAGCGCCTGCCGAGAAGGCCGGTTATTATCAGAATGATTCCCGCTGCCGCAAATACTATCTGATTACTGCTTAATCCTGAACTGGTGCTTAATCCCAGGAGATTTGAGAACAACGCAAGCAGTATAAGCACACTGCCCGATACGATTGCAGTTTTTCTAAGAACTTTAACCGTTGAATCGCTCAGTTTAGTATCTTTCATTATAATGTCCATTCAGTATATGTATTCCGAAGAATCTGTTATAGTTTATCAGGTGATTTGATTGAATTTAATCAACTTGATTTTGTTTCACAACTTTGAGGAGAATTTTCCATAGACGCCTGGATACTCGGAATCTCCGCTTTCTACCATGATTCAGCTGCCTGCCTTGTGCATAATGGCAGGATTGTAGCTGCGGCACAGGAAGAGCGGTTCACGAGAAAAAAGCACGACCACCGATTCCCTGAGCACGCCATAAGGTACTGTCTTGATGAAGGCGGCATCAATGCGGAGTCGCTCACTCATGTGGCTTTTTACGATAAGCCGTTTCTCAAGTTCGAAAGACTCCTTGAGACATATCTTGCATTTGCACCATCCGGTCTGCCCTCTTTTCTGAAATCAATGCCCCTCTGGCTCAAGGAAAAACTCTGGATGGGTGACCGTATCAGAAAAAACCTCGGAGAGTTCAGCGGAGAGCTTTTTTATCCGGAACACCATCAATCACACTCCGCGTCGGCATTCTTTCCGAGCCCCTTTAAAGAGGCGGCCATCATAACAATGGATGGTGTAGGCGAATGGGCAACCGCATCGTGGGGGATCGGTAAGGATAATCATATAAAGCTCATGCATGAGTTACTCTTCCCGCACAGTCTGGGCCTTCTGTATACTGCGTTTACATACTATACCGGATTCAGAGTAAACTCTGGAGAGTACAAGGTTATGGGGCTGGCTCCATATGGTGAACCCCGTTTTGTACAGACAATTCTTGAACACATTATGGACCTGAAAGAAGACGGCAGTTTCAGATTGAATATGAAGTATTTCAATTACTGCCAGGGACTGACCATGACTTCCCGAGCATTCCACAAATTATTCGGTGGACCTCCAAGAACACCGGAAAATGTCATTACTCAAAGGGATATGGATCTTGCTGCGTCGGTGCAGGCTGTTGCAGAAGAGGTCATGATGAGAACCGCGAAACATGTGAAATCGGAAACCGGTCAGAGAAACCTCTGCCTGGCAGGGGGCGTTACACTTAACTGCGTTGCAAATGGAAAAATCCTCCGTTCCGGCCTTTTTGATGATATCTGGATTCAGCCTGCTGCTGGTGATGCGGGAGGCGCTCTTGGCGCAGCTCTTTTCGTATGGCACCAGATTCTGGAGAAACCCAGGGTTGCTGACGGAGTAAACGACAGCCAGAATGGATCCTACCTTGGACCACAATGGAGTAACGATGAGATCGAATCCTGGCTAGTGAGCAGAGGATATCCTTATAGAAGGCTTGATGAAGATAGAATCACAGAAGAAGTAAGCGATGCGATAATTGCAGGTAAAGTTATTGGATGGTTTTCCGGAAGAATGGAATTTGGTCCAAGAGCTCTTGGTAACAGATCAATCATTGGAGACGCCAGAAGCACAGACATGCAATCATTGATGAACCTGAAGATCAAGTATCGGGAATCCTTCAGACCTTTCGCGCCATCGGTTCTCAACGAAGCAGCTGCAGAGTATTTCGAGATCGATGTACCCAGTCCGTATATGCTTCTTGTTGCACCTGTCCGGAAAAGCCGCAGGAATGAGTTAACTGAAGAAGAAAATCTTTTCGGGATGGAGAAACTTAAAATTCCCAGATCGGACATCCCTGCCGTCACTCATGTAGATTATTCCGCCCGTATTCAAACTGTAGACGGGAAGTACAACCCTGAATACTACAATCTTTTAAAAAGGTTCAAGGACAAAACCGGCTTCGGAGTAATCATAAACACCAGTTTTAATGTAAGGGGTGAGCCTATCGTATGTTCTCCGTACGATGCTTATCTCTGTTTCATGAGAACGGAAATGGATATGCTCTCTCTGGGTAATTGTCTTCTCCTCAAGGAAGACCAGCCTGAACTGACAGAGGAGAAAGACTGGAAAAAGGTATTCAAGCTTGACTGATGTAGATATCGGTATGGATCAAATCCGCAAACTGAAGAAGTTCGGACTGACAATGGCAGGAGCTTTTGCTGTCCTGGCCATCCTGTTCTATATAAAAGATAAGCCTTTATGGCCTTTCTCAACCGGATTATCCGGATTTTTTCTGGTAACAGCTCTTGTAATCCCCTCTGTTCTGCGACCACTGGAAAAATACTGGATGAAGCTTGCGGTCATTATGGGCTTTATCGTAACAAACATTCTGCTGACTCTTGTATTCTTTATCGCTGTTGTTCCTACGGGACTCATTATGCGCCTTCTGGGAAAGGATCCTCTCCGAATACGTTCCCGCAGGAACACAGAGTCATACTGGCTGGTTGTCGATGATGACGGGCCATGCAGCAGACCAGACAAACCTTATTAGTAGAATTGGAAATAATATGGGACATTTTAAAGAGATCTGGGATTTTCTCAGGGTTCGAAAAAAGTGGTGGCTGGCACCGATAATTGTTGTACTGCTGCTGCTCAGTCTGATAATCATACTTACGCAGGGCTCGGTACTGGCTCCGTTCCTATATGCGATTTTCTGAGAATTTTATTCCGGAACAATTAACCCCTGTAAGTAACTTCACTGATGCTTTTTTTCGTGCGAATACCAAACAGGGCAAGGGAATCTTCTGGTTTTCGCGCATAGATTCATTCAGTAAAGCCTTGACAAGCAAGCTGGAATTACTGACCTTATGTATAATATGAAGGGACATTTACGGAAAATGTTAATAAAGGAATGCATTTTTTCGAAGCAGATCCGGTTGAAAACCGAAATGTTCCTGGTTCTTTCATCTCTTCTCTTTCTGTTCTCACATTCAGCATTGTCAGGTCCGGCGCGGATTCTGTGGGAAAAAGAAATACCTTCAGAATTCGACAGCCGTATCTGGGGAGTTGATATCACGGATGACGGCGGAGCAATCTGCGTTGGGGAAATCGGCACTCAGGACGATGAAATAACTTCTCTTTATCTTGTCAGGATTAATCCGGATGGATCGGTTTTGTGGGAGAGGACCACAGGCTGGGGATTGGCTACTTCAGGGCAGGATGTAATCCAGGTATCCGGTGGATTTGCTGTTTGCGGCAGCATTTTCTCAGGTACCGTTAGTAACGGTTTTGTGGCGAAGTTCGATAACTTCGGGAATGTTATCTGGTGCAGGGAAATCAATAATATCAACGATGATGTCTTGTTTGATATCACGGAGACATCGGATGGAGGCTTTGTAGCAGCAGGATATACCGAATCAACGGGTGCAGGCGGAAAGGATTTCTGGCTTATTCGGATGGATTCCGGCGGATACCTTGAATGGAGCAGAACCTTTGGAACATCAATGTCCGAAGCAGCGTATTCAGTTGCCGCTCTGCAGGATGGTGGTTTCGCTCTTGGCGGAGGCAGTTCCGGGAATTTCTATATCGTAATTACCGATTCAACAGGTATCGGGTTAAATGCTTTCTCTTTCGACAATGGCGGACATGAAACAGCGAAATGTCTTATAGAATCCGCTGAAGGGGGATATTTTCTTGCTGGGATCACTATGCAGCCCGGTAATTATCAGTCGGATATTTTACTTGTCAGATTAGCTGCTTCAGGAGATGCTATCTGGTCAATCACGATTGACGGTGATGATAATGATTCAGCCTGGGATGCCGTTGAACCAGGAACAGGCGGGTTCGCTGTTCTGGCGAACACGATGTCTTCCGGCAGAGAAAGCTACGACGCGGTAATATACAGGCTTGATCACCAGGGTAATATCATATGGGAACTTAACGCTGGAAACAGTTTCTGGAATACTGGAAGCGGGCTTGCCATCAGTCCGCAAGGTCACTTTCTCTTCGGCGGCAGAACCTGGACTGAAGAAGCAGGATGTTTCGTACCCTGGATTGTGTATACCATTCCCGAGGACCTTCTCAACTGGTAGCAAAGGAGAAGAGACATGTCTGACAGACACAATCTGAAAGCAAACTGGGACCTGCTTGAGAGGTTTGAAACCGATCAGTCAAAAGGGATTGAGCATCCGGTTCTTCAGAAACCTGTTCCTGAAGGAGTGTCTATTGTGCCCCTCCCGACGGTTGATATGGATAGTTTTCCGGACTCTTCCATCTCGGAAACTGTCATGTCAAGAAAGAGCGTAAGAAGTTTCACAGATGAACCAGTCTCCATAGACGAGCTATCCTGGCTTCTCTGGGCAACACAGGGAGTTAAGAGTGTCGTTCGAAACGGTATCGCTTCATTCAGAACAACTCCATCCGGTGGAGCCCGTCACCCTTTTGAAACATATCTTTCAGTCAATAACGTCAGCGGACTGGAACCGGGGTTATACAGATACCTCCCATTTGATCATACACTTGCTCATTCCGGAGACAGAATTCCCCCTTCCAGCATTATCAGGGGATGCCTTGATCAGCGGTTTACCGGCGAATGTTCCGTCACTTTCATCTGGACGGTCATTCCATACAGAACCGAGTGGAGATACGGCCCTGTTTCCAGTAAGATCATTGCGCTTGATGCGGGACATGTCTGTCAGAACCTTTATCTTGCATGCACCGCTTCAGGACTTGGCACATGCGCTATAGGGGCTTACGATCAGGACGTTATGGATTCTCTCCTGGATCTTGACGGCAGGGATGAATTCGTAATCTATATAGCTCCCGTCGGCAGAAGATAGGACCTTTTCATGCTTGTTCTTCTGATCCTTATCTCTCTCATTAACCTTCTGAATCCGGCATCAACTGAGATCGCCCTGAAAGATGTCCCGGAAGGACTTCTTCTGACCGATGGCAGGCACAGAGGTCTCTTTCTTCAGAACCGCCTTGATTCCATCGAAGTAATCTCAGATGAACCAGGGGCCGGAAGAAATGTCATCCTGATCGAAGAGAATATCCTTTTCAAGGAATGCCCTTCTGGAATGCCGCAGAGAGTGATTGTTATCGCTCCCGATCGTACTGAACGCAGGATTTTCGAATCCGACTGCTTCAGCGGGCCTTTCAGTACAGCAAGCGCCACATTCATGATAGCACATGATGGATTCCTGGCACAATACGATCTGCGGGGAAGTAAAATTGAAAGCTGGTATATCGGAGAATTCCCGGCATGGGCTGCAGCCTCGGATGATAGAATCTGTTTCACGGGGGAAAGCGGCGGCCTGAGAATGCTTGCGTTGGAAACAGGTAAAGTATTGCGCTTACGGATAACGGGAACAGAAGAAGCAACTTACTCAAGAATCTCATCAGGACAGGACGGTCTGTTTCTTGCCGAAAAAGCATCCGGAGGCTTCACTGTTCTGGATTCAACAGGAAATGTCATTACGGATAATTCCTGTTACTTCTATCCATCCTGGACTGAGGATGGATGTATCTTATGCTCGCATCTGGAATTTTCAGGACTGTTTCCCGTATCTGGAACAATCCTTGTTATTGATCCGCATACGGGAGATCAGAGGATGACACCTGTATCTGGAATCCCGCTGAATCCAGTTTCTACCATCGCAGGTGAAATAGTCTGGACAGACGGA
Source organism: Candidatus Aegiribacteria sp. (assembly GCA_030594645.1). Taxonomy (GTDB): domain Bacteria; phylum Fermentibacterota; class Fermentibacteria; order Fermentibacterales; family JCC-6; genus Aegiribacteria. The sequence continues at coordinate 62,080 of JAUVEU010000005.1, read as the reverse complement.
ACCAGCGGTAAACTGGCCGGAGTCAATGTTCAACCGTTTCCAGCTTTGGAATACCAACCGGTAACGGATGATCCTGAGGAGCATTTTGATGTTCCCTACATGCACCAGAGATGGGATACACCGGACTGGTTCAACGGAAGCTGGTCATGCGGGCCTACATCATGCGTCATGGCTGTTCAGTATTACAGAATGCTCACTCCGGATTCCATCAGAGTTTCATATCCATCACCTGGACACTGGAGCCTCTGGGGTAATTACATTCCCGAGGAATACACTTTTCTGGGTCATACATACGATATATGGGGAATCAGCGCTCCGGGAGACATCCGGGTTCAGGGGGCACACGGGTTCATATGCAGGCAGTACGGGGGAGCGCTTTGGAGCAACATGGTGGATTTTCTCAATCAGCATGAGGTGAGTTCCGCATGGGCGGGAACATCGTGGCCCACCCTTACAGAACAGATCAGCAGCGGTTATCCGGTTGTCGGTTCCAGCACAGTACTCGGATTTGGTCATATCATTCTATTCAACGGTTATTATGCGGATCATACCATCATTGTTAACGATCCATTCGGAGACGCGAATGAGAGCGGATGGGGGAACCATTACAACGGCAAGAATGTCCTTTACGACTGGCCCGGATACAATAACGGTCATGTTGAAATCGGAATAAGTCAGCTTTTCTATGCGCAGGCTCAGATTCCAGCAGAACCCGATACCCTGGTGGATGACTGCTGCAAAGGGTTTGAGAAGTACGGTGACTGCCGATACTGGCATCTCACCGGAAGCGGTTACGAAGGAAATGCATGGTGGACATGGTCAACAGGTGCTCTGCCGGATACATGCATAGCGTATTGGCACCCTTTTCTCCCCGGAACAGGTGATTACATCGTATCTGTATACATCCCTCCTGACTATGCAACGGCAACAGGTACGTATGTAATCCAAACCTCCTCAGGCCCGGTCGAGGCAACTCTAGATCAGGGACTGTACAGCGGAGAATGGGCAGTACTCGACACATTCCACCTTTCCGATGATGCCTGGCTGAAACTGGGTGACTATACCGGAACAGGAGGACAGTATATAGCTTTTGACGCTGCTCTTTTCAGTCCATCCGGAACAGGAATAGGAGATGAATTCGGCTCAGCTAATACAAGTATCAATCCTTTCCCGAATCCCTGCCGCGAAACAGCATACGTACTTCTTCCCTCCGGCAATGAAGGAGCAACAATCTCTATTTACGACACTTCCGGAAGACTCCTTTCAAGAAATTCCATCAGCAACTGTCAAAGCACTGTTCAGATTGACGTTTCCTCTCTTTCCTCCGGTCTGTACCTGCTGAAGGTAAACGTTAACGGATCTAACAGAACTTTCTCCAGACTTCTGACTGTCTGCCGATAGTGGAAAGCGATACATGAACTGTCCCAAATGTGATCATCTACAGGATGATTCTAATACTGAGTGTGTCAGGTGCGGGTTGATCTTCACTAAATACAGAATACGTGATCGAAGTGAGCAGTTCTCACATGTAATACAGAAAGAAGACGGATACGTTCAATCCTTTTTCAGGTATCTGCTTTATACGAAACCCAGGATAGAACATCTTGACTTCTACGGCCGAATCTTCGTTTTTGTGTTCCTGTTCATCTGGAGCTGGTGGTTCGTTCTTTCCCCGATTGAAAACAACTACGCGATTAAATCCTTCATGCATCTGGTGAATCTCCCGTTTCATGAAGCCGGACATGTAGTATTCAGCCCATTTGGAGATTTCATTACTTCTCTTGGAGGAAGTCTCGGTCAGGTTCTAATGCCGCTGGTGTGTCTCTGTGTTCTGCTCATTAAAACACGTGATACTTTTGGAGCATCCATAGCATTGTGGTGGCTTGGAGAGAACTTCATCGATATGGCGCCATACATAAATGACGCAAGAGCTCTTCAGCTTCCTCTGCTCGGGGGAAACACGGGAGCTTCTGCTCCTTACGGATTCCATGACTGGCAGTTTATCCTCAATGAATCAGGTCTGCTTGAGAAGGATCACCTCATTGCTTCACTGTCATTCTCGGCAGGAGTCGTACTTATGGCGATTTCATTCATCTGGGGAGGTCTGGTACTTTACAGGCAGTCCAAAGCCCTTTGAAGCACATCTCTGTTCACAGACATCGAGGAGGATCAATCTGCTCTATTTACTGACAGCGGTTTTATGCAGCGCTTCAATTACTCTGATCTTCCATAAAAGCGAGAGCCTTGGTATGAACAGGTATGTAGTCACCACGGCAAATTACCTAGTAGCATCTCTTATATCTGGAGCTTTCATATTGTTCGGGAAGCTTCCTTCATTATCCTGTTCAGGAGCGACCAGAGCATTTCTGAACGAATTTCCCGATGTAATGAAGGGTAGTATCTTCAGCCCTGCCGGAAGCCTCGGATTTGCTGTCATCGTTGGTATTACAGCCGGCATACTGTACTATCTGGGCTTCATCTATCTTCAGAAAGCTGTGAAGGAAAGCGGTGTCAGTCTTGCGGGAAGTTTTTCCAGGATGGGAATACTTGTTCCTGTGATCCTTTCTGTTATTCTCTTTCGAGAACTGCCTTCAATCCTGCAGTGGATAGGAATATGCCTGGCTCTTTTCGCAATACTCCTTGCCAATATTGACCTTTCAAAACCCTCCGGATTTCTTTCAGGTTTCCAGCCTGTACTGATTATGCTGCTCATGATTATCGGGCTGGCCGAATTCAGCAATAAGGTCTTTCAGAAATATGGTGTACTTGAGGCTAAAAGCCTGTTTCTTTTCTTTGTTTTCACAACAGCACTCCTTATAAGCATATGGAAAACTATACGTAAAGGGGAAAGACCGAAGTTTTCAAACATAATCCTCGGATTTGTTGTCGGAATCCCCAACTTCTTCGCTTCGTTCTTTCTTATACTTGCTCTTTCAAGACTTCAAACCGCAGTGGTTTTCCCATTATACAGCGCTCTTACGATTGTTATCATAAGTCTTTTCGGCTGGATTCTATTCGGTGAGAAACTTAAAAAGCGAGAAAGGTTTGCAGTGACCCTGACGGTAGCAGCACTTATCCTGGTGAATATGAAGTCATGAGCAGAACCACACTTACCGCAGCTGAAAGAACCGGTTTACTGGGCACTCAGTCAATCGGCAGGCTTCTGTTCAGGCTCTCCGGTCCTGCCATGGCCGGAATGCTTGTCAACTCCATGTACAATCTTGTCGACACGATCTTTGTCGGAAAGGGAGTGGGCACTCTCGCGCTTGCGGCTCTTGCGGTCTGTTTTCCCGTTCAGATGTTCCTGCTTGCGGTTGCTCAGACCGTCGGGATCGGTTCAGCGTCAATAATCTCAAGAAAACTTGGTGCGGGTCTGGAGAAGGAAGCGGGCAGAATCGCCGGCGGCTCATTCGTACTTGTAGCTATGCTCGGACTTGGTATATCCGCAGCCGGTCTTCTTTTTCTTGACCCTGTACTCAGGCTGTTCGGAGCCAGCGACCAGATACTCCCGTATGGAAGGGATTACCTCTCGATTATTCTATTCGGGGGAATCTTCACCGCCATAACAGTATGCTCCAACAATATCGCTAGATCGGAAGGTAATGCCAGAGTAGCGATGATCAGCATGTTCATCGGCGCAGGGGTGAATATCGCTCTTGATCCCATATTCATTTTCGGTTTCGGAATGGGCATAAGGGGCGCTGCTATCGCTACGGTAATAGGGAAGATCTGCGCCTTTACCTGGATCATGAGGTACTTCCTTACCGGTAAGAGCCATCTGAAATTCAACAGCAAGCACCTCCTTCCCGGATTGAAGCAGTCATTGAATATCCTCAGAACAGGCTCACCATCATTTGCCAGGGTAGCCGCCGGAAGTGTTCTTGCCATAGCGGTGAATAACACGATAATGCACTACGGACATGAAGTTCATCTTGCTATTCTGGGCGTAACCAACAGGATGATGATTTTCGCACTGATGCCGCTGTTCGGACTTGTGCAGGGTCTTCAGCCGATTGTCGGTTTCAACTATGGAGCAAAACTGTACGGTAGAGTGATGAAGTCCTTGAAGTACGCGATTGTATCGGCAACTATTCTGTGCACTGCATACTGGCTTCTTTTCGAACTGGCCCCGGGGTTCATGCTGAGCTTGTTCAGTAACGACACCGAGCTTATTACATCCGGCGCAGGTATTTTCCGAATTCTCGTTATATTGATGCCGTTGATCGGGTTCCAGGTAATGGGAGCAGGTGTATTCCAGGCACTTGGTAAGGCGGGTACTGCGCTTCTTCTATCTGTTTCAAGACAGATTCTCTTCCTCGTACCTCTTACTCTTCTCCTCCCTCTTCTTGTTCAACCTCCGTTGAATGGTGTATGGTTCGCGTTCCCTGCAGCTGATCTTCTTGCGGCAACTGTAACAGGTCTCTTCTTCTACAGAGAGATCAGGAAGATGAAATCGCTTATCTGACAATTCGCATTTTATTCACCCGTATTGACTTGATAAGATTTCATTCGTAAAAACTATTTTATTGATAATTAAATATTGTCGGGGAGGAAACATGAAACTAATTCCAATCTGTTTAGTGTTGATAACAGCTCTTTCGGCTGCTTCAGCAATCAACGGGCCTCACCAGGCGGCAAGTCTGGTATTCAATGACGTTCTTTCTGGAGATATTGAGGGCAAATCTGTTCTTTCACTGGATCTTATGCTGACAGCAGGCGAAACGGTGGGAACCTGGCACGAGGATATAATTGTGCCTGTTACCGGCTATCTTATTCTTATTGATGACGTTGCTTTAGCGAACTGGGAGCATCCATGCCGCTGGGTTTTTGTTACCGCAAATGGTGAAATGGAAATCATAAGGCTTACGACTCCACCGGATGCCCTTCAGGAAATGATAGTCGAATACACCTGTCTTCCCCCTTCAGATGACTTTAAGGGTCAGTACGAGGATTTCATTGCCTGGTTCATACCAAACGTTCAGTCAACGACTGAAAACGCTGAGCATATGTACGCATGGATTATTTCCGGGGGATATAACTACGCAAACAACCATATCCGTTACTATGGCGATGTGCAATTCGTCTATAATGTTTTGCATCATGATTATCTTATTCCTGATGATCATATAATCGTGTGCTTTTCAGATGGACTTAATCCAGCTCCTGACCAGTCCGGCGGTTTGAACTCCAATCCTGATTTTGATGCCGATGGCGACTATGATATTAATTACGATGCTACTTACTCAGGTGTTATCAACGGCTTCAATGATATCAAAGCCATGCTTGGCCCGGATGATCATCTTCTTCTTTTCACGACAGACCATGGCGGTTCGGGTAAGTTCGACAGCCCCCCTGAAGTAATTCTCAATCTCTGGAATACCGAATATCTGGATGATGATATTCTTAAGGCTATGCTCCTGGATCTGACAGCATACTCCATTCACACTGTCATGGAACAGTGCTATTCCGGAGGATTTCTTCTGGATGTAATGACAGGTACAGATGCTATGCCCAGCTCTTTCACCTCAGCCGCTAACGCATACGAGTACAGCTGGTCCGGAGCTACTTCTCCGGAGTATGACGAATGGGTTTATTACTGGACAGGCGCGATGCATGGAACCGTCCCGCCAACAACGAATTTGCCAGGGGGACCCCTTCCCGGCAATCCGGATATGAATTCTGACGGCGCAGTTTCTTTCTGGGAGGCTGCCGACAGAGCGTTAGTATGGGATACCGCAGGCGAACACCCGCAGTGGGACGATGATCCTGATTCGTGCGGAGAGGAATACTACCTCGGCGGGATAATTACCGTGGAAATCGAAGACAGCAGAACACCGGTCATCCGGGATACCGGCAATTTTATCCTTTCGTCTAATCCTTTATTATCCGTATCCACCTTGATCTTCAATATTAATAGTCCCCGAGAAGTCAAAATTACTGTATACGATATGGCCGGTCATCTGGTTGAGACACTGCTCAATGAAGATCTGGCTGCAGGTGATCACTCGCTTGTATGGAATACAGAACTTCTTGCGTCCGGAGTTTATCTGGTGAGATTCAGAGCAGATGATCTCGTTGAAAGCATTAGAGCAGTCAAGAACTGATCTTACTTATCGGGAAAAAGGCGGGAGGAGCATCGCTGTTCCTCCCGCCCAATTTGCATCTTTTTATCTATATCTGCTGCAGAATCTCTTCAAGCGCGTCTACATACTGCCCTTTAGTAGGCGTGGTTCCGACTATCCTGTCAATTTCAGTTCCATCGGCTTTCGCTATTACAATGCATGGAATTGCTGATACGTTGTATTGCATTGCGTAAGGTCCGCCCGCAGGGCTGTCGACATCCAGCCTTAACAGAACGAAGTTGGAAAGAACCGGGTGCATCTCCGCGCTGGTAAAATACTCTTCCCCGAGAGTTACGCATGGACCGCACCAGTCTGCGTACATGTCAATCAAAAGAGGCTTGCCTGAGGCTTCCGCTTCGGCGCTGGCTGCGTCATAGTCATCATTGAACCATGTCAGTTCTTCCAGGAGTTCGTTGCCGCCCTCTGTTACGGGAGAATCATTATCAGTCTGGCCACACGCCATTGAAAGCATTCCCGCAAGCATTAGTACAGTCAGATGTTTTTTCATTTTCGTCCTTTCATGATATGTACATGTCTTCATTACAGCGTATATATACAAAAATACTCATGTATTGTTCCATACGCAGCGATTAGGAGCCTGTTATGAGACCTGTTACTCCTCTTTTAACTGTTGACGCAATAATCGAACTGCCGGATGAGCGGATAGTTCTCATAAAGCGGAAATATCCTCCGCTCGGCTGGGCGCTTCCCGGAGGGTTTGTTGACCCCGGAGAAAGCCTTGCTGAAGCTGTCAGAAGAGAAGCTTTTGAGGAAACATCACTGAATATTGAAGCAGTTCGATTATTTCACATCTACTCTAAACCCTGGCGAGATCCCAGAGGTGATACGGTCAGCGCGGTTTACTGCTGCACGGCTGAAGGTATTCCATCAGGAGGAGATGACGCTGCTTATGCAGAGGCATTCAGTCCGGAATCTTTCCCTCCTGACATTACTTTTGATCACCTGAAAATTCTTAATCAGTTTCTGGATTGGAAAAGAACAGGGAAATTGCCTTCGGTAGACGAATAGAATTAGCCCCTTCTTTTCAGAACGGGCTACATCTTCTGGATGAGGAGAGGGGCGGATAATCCGCCCCTCTATCGCGAAGTATCTAGTTCGAAAGAACCGTGAACTCTATCCTTCTGTTCATTGCCTTGTTTGAAGCAGAAGTGTTCGGTACAACGGGTTGAGCTTCTCCGAAGCCCAGGGTTGTCAATCTGGAAGCGGATATTCCGCGCTGAACAAGGTAAGTGAATACAGAAGCAGCTCTCTGTTCACTGAGGGTCTGGTTGTAGCTTGAACTGCCGTCAGAATCTGTATGTCCGGCAACCTGAACTCGTGCATTCGCATTTGCCTCGAGTATTTCAACCACGTTGTCCAGAATGTAATATGACTCCGGTTTGAGAGTCGAGCTGCCGCTGTCGAAATAGATGTTATCGAAGGATAGAACCTGTCCTGTCTCCAGGGCGGGTCTAAGGACGAAATCGACAATTGTAGTCTCATCAGCGGTAATGACAACAGGCTGGGAACGGGAAACGTATCCGTCAACCTCAGCTGTTACTGTCCATGTTCCTTCAGGAGCATCGATCTGGAATACTCCGGCCGCGGAGGATTCAATTGTGATAGGTTCTTCTGTATCAATAGTTATCGTAGCCTGAAGCGGATCGCTATTCTCGAACTCCGTAACCGTTCCGGCGACCTGTCCCTGTCCGGCTCTTACCTCAAGAGAAAAATCAACTACGACATCCTGATCGGCTTCCAGAACCACCGTTGCGGACGCTGCGTTGTAACCTTCTGCGGAGACGGTAACGGGAATGCTTCCTTCAGGAAGAGTGACCGAATAGAAACCTGTTTCAGGATCAGAATTAACACTCTGTACTGGTATGCCGGGGAAGGAGATCTCAGCCTCCACAGGCTCACCCGTTTCGAATTCGGTGATCATACCTGAAACTGTACCGGTTGTTACCCCCGGTCCCTTATCAATTAGATCGCTGGAGAAGGCTATACTCATCGAAACGCCCCAGTCCTGGGTGCCGCCTTCGGGAAGAGGTGCTCTCTGCTCTCTCTCTTCAGTTGATACTGTTCCGGACTGATAAAGACCGTGTCCGAAGTCGAAGTACTCCGGATTGAAATCCGTCAACCCCATGTTGAAGCTGAAGTCCATAATGACTCCGCCACCCGAGAAAACTCGGATTCCGGGGGTGAAATAAGAGACTGTGCTGTAGTTGTCTCTGTCAAGATACTTCTTCAAGGAAAACTCCGTGAAGAGAACCGCGAACTTGGTGGGAAATTCTATGGCGAATCCCAGATCAAGTGCATTTTCCTTTATCAGCAAACTTACGTCAGCCAGGTTTGTTCTTGATCTTCCCCCCGTGCTGTCAAATTCAAGTACGTAATCTTCCATGCTGATTGTCTGTTTGTACATTGAATATCCAACATTGATATGAGCGCGAATGGGGGTTCCAGGCCATATGTTGGCCATATCGGTAGAAATAAGGCCGCCAAAGCCTATGCTGGTATGTCCGGTAGAAAGGCTGGGTCTGCGCATGGAGTACATCGGAGTGCCGCCTGCATATCTTCCGTCATATTCTTCGCATTCCACCGTATTGTTTGATCTTGGAGCAAAAGAGAACCAGTTTCCAACTCCGAGCCATAGAACTTCGCTTGATGGCGTAGGAGTAAATCCAGCCTTCAATCCCAGTAATACATCGCCCATTCCATGAATACCATCCCACTGACCGATAGTCTGATTTCTGGGAGGGGTGAGGTCGAATTCATAGTATGTACCTATGTAACTGATACGTGCCGCGAGTTCAACAAAACTCATCAGCCCGTAATCCAGGGCGAAGAAACCTTCAGCCAAATGCTCCGAATCCTCCACGCTCAGAATAGAATCTGAAGTGGTGCTGCGAGCACGATAGTGAAGATCATCATATTTGTCTGCACTGCTCCAGTACCGGCCAATGAGAGCAAAAGCCATTTCGTTCTCGCCAATGGTTCTGGCATCAAGAACCCTGCTCACTCCCCTGAACCCCATCACCGAGGGGAGTGAAAAGGCGCTTCCTGTTACCAGAAGAAGTGTTACTAACAGTATGAAACCACGTGATTTCATTTTCCCTTCCTTTCAAGTATTGAATAAAAGTAGTCAACATAACTTGCACTATAAAACCTGCACTATTAGAAAAGCATGTACGGCTTATGTCAACTGCCTGAAAAGAACTATGTTTGAACTAACGGAAATTGAATTGCAGAAATGGTATTCTTTGAAAGGAAAAATATGTCTAACTATCGATTTCTTCTGGTTGCTTTGCTAGTTGTATGCGGGGTTTCGTTTTCATATGACCCGCTTTACTACAATAACCTTACAAGTGTTCTGCATTCGATGGAATCAGACGGGGACGTTGCTCTTGGGTATTTCGGAGCAAATCAGTACTGGCTCACCGATTCCCTTGGCAACAGCGAGCTTCATGATTATTCAACCGGCCTGGGTGTTCTGAGATTTCAGTTCGCCGGCAGATACGGTCTGACAAACAGCCATACGATCTCCATTATTATTCCCGGCTACCTTCAGATTCAGGGACCTGGGGATACTACCGGCGTAGGCATCTCCGATCCATGGATATCTCTTGATGGGTGGCTTACAAGATCGCCCATCCTCATAGCAAGAGGCGCGATAAGGATTCCTTTCAAAGGAGCGCTCGAATCAGGCAGCTATTCAGAAAGCGACAGACATTTCGCTTTTGACGGAGCTATGACTATTCAGTCACCGCTTTCACAGGGATCAAGTCTGAACGTGGAAGCTACCGCAGGCCTTCGTTATTACCTGTGGGCATGGGATGCTCTTCACGCATCAAGAAGAGATTCAGCTGAAACAAAACCTCCCATTGAACTCCGACTTACAGGCTTTCTCGTCCTTCCTATGAATCCTGAACTAAGCCTGAGAATTGGAGGAGAAATAGCAACAAGAGGTGAAACGGAAGCAAAGATAGACGGAAATACAACCGGGCAGAACAACAGTGATTTCAGCCGACAGGATCTCAGGGCCGGTTTCATGATTAACAACGCGAATATGGAGCTGACTGCTGAAGTCTTTTACTGTCTTGGCGGTGAGAATACGTCCAAAGAGTGGGGAATAATGATAAACGGAACAGGCATTGATTTCCTCAGCCTTTTCAACAGCACATCAAGCGGTTCGGGCAGCAGGTAGTAGAAGTGCGCCGACTGCTTATCTGTGCAGTTCTGATATCAGCTGCATTCGTGGCTCGTACTTCAAGTACCGGGAAGGCTTTACTTGACATTTCTCGCGAGTATGTGAGAACTCTCTCTTCAGGAAATACTGAGGATGCATACTTCCTGATGTCTGACAGTCTTGCTGCGCTGGTAAGCCCTGTCTTTCTTGAATTGCTTGATAATTCAGCTTCATCAGGCAGAACCACTATTGGTAACATTGAATCTCGCGGGTACACAGTTTCCATGGCCCTTGAGCAGGGAGGATCACGAACAATCTGGCTCCGGGAGGATGACTCGGGAAAATGGGAAATAGCGGGAGATTCATCACTCGATAACCTTCTTGGAAGAGCTACTGTAATGTGTACCGCTTTCGCTCAGGAAACGGTAATCCCGGCATATCGAAACGGAATTGATCCCGGAGATTACGATTGCCCGATAAGCGGTAAACCCTATTTCCTTGAAGGCAGCATGCTTCTCTGTCCTTCAGGTCATCTTGCAGACGGGCTGGATGTCGCAGGATCCAGCTGTATGCTGCTTCGAGACAGTCTGGCAGAGGTTGTCTCCGGCTACATCTTTGCAGGTTATACCTTCCCTGAAAGTTTTTCAGGAATGTTCGAGGAAAGTGACGGGGAATTCAGCCAGCGGGGAGGATTCCGCTGTCCGGATAACGGTTACGTCTACTATGAAATTACCGCGGAAGGGGTTTTCTGCCCCTTCCACGATGAAACGAGCAGAATTGAATCACAATCTTCTTCGGAAAACTCAATATCAAATGAAGTAATACAAAAACCTGATCAGGAGAATCTTTGAGCAATAAAACCCTTGTCGATACTCAGGAAGAGCTGAACAGACTGATTGAGAATCTTAAAAAAGAAGATGTCATTGCGCTTGATACCGAATTCCATGGAGAGAAAAGATACTGGCCTGAACTGTTCCTTATACAGTTCGCGGGCAGGAACGGTCCGGTAGCAGTTGATCCTCTCGGGATTGAGGATCTTTCGCCGATCAGCGAACTGCTCGAAGCGGAGGTTCCAATCAAGGTTATTCACTCGGCCAGGAATGATATTGACGTTCTTATGCATCATCTGGATATAGTGTTTTCATCCGTATTTGATACACAGCTTGCTGCCGCGTTTCTTGGATATGAACTTCAGATCTCTCTTTACAATCTTGTAAGAACCGAGTGCGGCAAAGCCCCGCAGAAAGGGCACACTCTGAGCGACTGGTCTATCAGACCTCTCTCGAACGAACAGATCGAATACGCCCTTAACGACGTCAGATACCTCCTTTCGATTTATCGGAATCAGATGAAAAAGCTGAAATCAACAGGCCGGCTGAACTGGTACACAGAACAGGCCGAATCGCTCACTTTTCCCTCCACATATGAGATTCCGCTGAAAAAGATTTTTCAGAGAGTCAGGTCCACCGGGAAAATCTCGAACAGCAGACTCCCTGTCCTCTGGGCTCTTGTTCAGTGGAGAGAAAAGATAGCGGAAAAACTGAATAAACCCCGCAATTATATAGTAAGGGATCATATCCTTGGAGCAATCACCGCAATGGCCCCTGAGAAAACAAGCAGTCTGTCCAGACTCAGGGGAATCTCTTCCGGATTTATTAACAAATGGGGAAGCGAAATGCTGGCAGTTATCAGGGAAGCCAGGATCAATCCTCCGGAAAATATCCCCGACATTCCAAAATACCACTCAAAGCCCGGCATTTCAGCCCGCAGGGATATCCTCAGAATATTTCTCAAACAGGAGTCCAACAGACTTGGAATTTCACCCGCTCTGCTTCTGTCATCCGATATGATGGATGCTCTTGCGAAACATCCTCCCGGCTCGGAGGAGGACTTCTCTACGATTCCTGGATTATCCGGCTGGCGGAGAGAAGTGCTCGGTGATGATCTTATCTCTCTTCTTGAAGGGAAGCTAGCTCTCAGCCTGAAGCAGGGGCGCCGTCCTGGATTGAAATTCGTAAAAGTAGAAGAGTGACCGGCCAGCGAGTACTTGAGATTCTCGATTCAATGAAACAGGCCGCAGGCCTGCCGGGTACTCCAGCCCCTCTCGAAGAATCACATGAGGCTTTCCCGGTTCTTGTATCAACTGTTATAAGCCTCAGAACAAGGGATGCGGTTACCAGGGCAGTATCTGCAAGGGTACTGAAATCGGCCCCTGATGTTACGTCTATGATTTCTATTGACATGAAAGAACTGGAAACACTCCTCAGACCGGCCGGCTTTTTCAGACAGAAAGCAAAACAGCTGAAACGGACAGCTGAACTGATTCAGAGCAGATTTGAAGGAAAAGTACCGGACAACATCGAGGATTTGCTGAGCCTTCCGGGAGTGGGAAGAAAAACAGCCAATTTCGTTCTTGGGATGGTATTCGGAAAACCCGCGATATGTGTAGATGTTCACGTGCATCGAATTTCAAACAGACTTGGTCTGGCTCGCACATCATCACCTGAAAAAACTGAGTTGCAGCTTCAGAAACTTTTTCCTCCTGAATACTGGAGTGGAATCAATCACATAATGGTAACGTTCGGACAGAGAATCTGTAAACCGGTCAAACCCCGGTGCGGGGTGTGTCCTTTTAATACAACCTGCCCAGTTGGTACTTCAAAAGGCTGATTTCACCCGGATGGATTCCTGAGCAGAGCACGGTCGCGCGCCAGTGCCGCAGCAACGGCGAAGGCATCGAAGTACCGCTGCAGGGAATCAGCGGTTGATTGGTATTCATTAGAGCCGGCAAGAAAATCGACCAGAACCTCCCGCGCTCGTGCAAGTTCGCGCAGTCGAGTAAACGAGCAACGGTGGCGGGGATCATCAAGAGTGAAATCCATCAGCTCCAATGCACGCTCAAATGCTCCTTGAGATATCTGTGGATTACGGGTTTTCCATCTCAGCGCCCGACTGACCTCGCTGCCTACATTTCCCAGCTGTTCATACAGCGAAAGCTCCCACCAGCGACCTGATGCCAGATCCTTGTGAATGGAGGATTTCATTCGAACACCAATCGATCCACCACATCTTGAATCTGTTTACGGATTGAAGGATCATCGACATTTCTGGAACGATTTCCGGAGGATGGTCGCAGATTTATCATCGAATCAAACTCCAGCCATTCCTCCGGAGGCAGCTCCGGGTAGAGGTTTATTCCCCATAGATCCTGTTGCCTTGAACCTGTCGAAAGCAGCTCTGCTTCTTCATCTGAGTGCAGGTCCGCATCAATGACCATGATCTCACGGGCTACATCTACCACGGCTTTGACCATATCGCCGAAGCGCTCCATCGCCATTTGACGCAGTGAATCAATAGAAATCGGTTCTTGCTCTGTTACTGCTTTCATAGTCAGCTTATTTTCTCTTTTCTAATCAGCGTATCGGGCATCAGTGGAGATGCTCTGAGTAATCGTATGGAATTTTCAACTCCTAAATAAGTATAATCAATACAGCTTAAAGGAGGTTTTTTGTATGATCTTTGTGATTCTCATTTTACTGACTGGTTCGGAAGCAGCGGAAAGAACATATGAAACAGTATTCGTACATGAATGGGGAGTAGTTCTGATAGATGAAGTCATCCCGACTGCCATGGGGGCAGAAAGGGGCTATCTTGAGGAAAACGGTATCCTTCAGCCATATTACCCAATGATAGTTGATGCTCCTGTGATATGGTTCCATGGTCCTGAATTTACCGGTACGCTTACGGTGGAGGTAAAGAACGGTTACTTCTCCCTTCTGATTCCCGTGCCAGTTCCGATTTCCACAGGTAATGACGGGATCCCCATCGTCCGAGATGAGGCGAACTATCTTGCGGTCTGGAAGAATCTGAGCTTTACCGATGAAGTTTTCATGCCGGGTGACAGGCCCGTTGACAGAATGGGTGTTCCTTATGAAAGTCCTGAGGAAGGCTTCCGGTGGGCAATGCCTTTCTGGAGGAGGGTTCCCGCTTTATCGGTGGAATACGAACCTGCTTCGTACACCGACCGCTTCATCTACTACGAATGTTCCGCTTCAAATCTGTTTGAGGAACATGATCCCATCGAGAGCTACGAAGGCAGTTCGATAGCGTTTTACGAAAAGGACGGGGAACTTATGGCTGATCTTCTAACCGCTCCCGGGAACAGAGTTTGCTTCGAACTGTCTCTTTCAGAAGAAGGTATCATGGATATTCTTTCAGGCTGGGGCGACGATGAATTCCTGGACGAAGAGATTAAAGCCCTCTGGAATACTTGGAAACCCAGTATCAGTACAAGATGCATCATGAACGGAGAGACCATTATCCTGTTCCCCCTCACAGATGAACAGGTTGAATCAATCAGCACCTTAAGCCTTGAGACAGATCAGGGCTTTCATGTGGAGTACTCCCGCCTTTTTCTGGCAATGGGAACAGTTTAAATATCCGGGACTGCTTAAAGAGGTCTGCATCCATTACATTATGATAGAATTACAAGTAAAGTACTGGATGAGGAGAGTGTGGATTGGGTTCTTTCAGCAGCTATATTTCAGATAACACTTCATACGGCAGCGGGTTCTTCACCCGGAACGGATATTCCAGGATTCCTGTTCTTGTACAGTGGTTAGCCACACTTAAATGCGATCTCAGCTGCCAGCACTGCCTTTCCGTCAGCCTTGATAACGGTTTTAGCGATATGCCACTGCAGGCTGTAATAAAACTGATCGATGAAATCGTTGAAATGGGTGTGAAAGAGTTCCTTGTCACAGGCGGAGAGCCTCTTTCAAGGAACGATCTGCCTTTGATTATTGACTATCTTGGATTCAGGGACCAGAACTGGACACTGAATACAGCTGTAATGCCTTCAGAATATCAGAGGAAAGCTCTCAGGAAAAACCGTCCCGGTTTTGTGGCGGTGAGCCTGGATGGACCCAGGGAGATACATGATTCCTTCAGAGGACGGAAAGGAGCATGGGAAGAAGCGATAGAGGCTATCAGCTTCTTCAAATCCCTGCCTGGAGTCAGGGTTTGTGCAGGCACCACAGTGACAAGTATCAATGAACGATTTCTTGAAGAAACCTTCCATCTTGTGGCTGCAAGCGGTGCTGACCAGTGGGGAATTCACCTGCTGGTTCCAGAGGGGCGAGCTGCATACCGCTCCGACCTGTTTCTGTCAAAAAGGCAACTGAAGCGTCTGATAGGGTTCGTTGCACGAAAGAGGCGATATTTCAATGTAGAATTGGCCGATGAGATCGGTTATCTTGGGAATTATGAACCCCTTGTAAGAAATTTCCCCCTTACTTGCGGAGCGGGAAAATCTCAGTGCGTGATCCTTCCCGACGGTGAAGTGGTTCCGTGTACGACACTGGACAGGTCTTTCAGCGCCGGAAATATCCACCAGAAGCCCCTGCGGAATATATGGGAAGAGGGTTTCAGTAAGCTCAGAAACTATGAACCTGAAGGAAAGTGCTGCGGGTGTATCTACTATCCAGCCTGCAAGTCAGGCTGCTGGCTGCAGAGGAAAAGCGGGAAGGAATGTTTCAGGGAAATCTGGCATATTCCGGATTCATTGAAAACAGCGGCTGGAATCACTGTCTGTCTTGGTGCCCTGGCTTCGGGATTAAGCCGTGGCGCTGAAATCCGGACAGCAAAATCTTCAGATGATTTACCTCCTTCATACAGAGCAAAACAGAGTGAGACAGGTTCTCAGCCGGTGGTTTTTGATCCGACGCTTACTGATGAAATAATCATCGGTCACTATGTGGAACTCTCTGCCGGTTACCGGTCGGGAACACTGAATTCATTACTTGATCGGTTTGAAAAGGAAGATCCAGCCTGGGATATTCTAAGCGGTTTTCAGCAAAGGACGCTGCCGCAAAGCATCACTGACCGCTGTGAACTTGTGATGAACGCCCTCAACACTGAATATCCTTCCATGTCCTTTGCAGCCCTTCTATGGAGGGTGGTCAATGAACCGTTTTTCGAGACAGAGAGATTTTCAGAGAGTGAAACGGAGGTTTTTTACTCTACTCTTGAAGCTCTTCATAGAAAAGCATGTCTATGGAGATATGCAATATTCGAGAACCGCCTTGATCCCTATCTCAGAAATGAAAGATTCACCGACCCTCCATTCTTCATGTACAGCAAGGCAGGTCCACGGCCCGGAGATGTGGAGAGGAATTATCTGGCAACAGACCTGAACATCGAACGGTGGGGGTCTGCGGATGATACTCCGGGAATTACCGCTGAATACCTTCTTGAGCACACTTACGCCGAGCAGATGAACCTGATATTCAGATCTTCTGATACTGTGAAAATCCGGATGTATTCCAGTAGCGGCAGCGAACCTCTGAATACTGACAGCGGTGGTAGATACACTATAGGTATTTTCAATGTTATTGAAAGCGATGAAGATGCCCTGCTCCTCTTTGAGATTATGAGTATGGCCGGATCGGAGATACCGTACGGTTACGAATCGAAGCACGATGATGAATCTTTTGAAAACCACGTAAGCTCATTTATCGAGGTTTCTATTGAGGGAGGAAGGAAATACACCTACATAGATATTCTCAGGTCAGCCTATCACCAGCGGAGGGATCAGATACTTGCAATCACGTTTCAGATGCTTTCTGAAGCGAATATGTATGATGAGGGCAATATCGATTACATGAGCAGTGACATAATGGAAAATGAAGCTCTCCTCTGGCCTGGTGTCAGGGAAATCGCGGGTTCAGAAATTGACCGTAGTACGCTCATTGCAAATGGGTTCATCGACATCGAAGAAATTCGCAGTCGGGCAGTGAAAAAGGATATAGACTTCTGGATGTTCTGATGCATCTACTCTCAGAAATCGAAGCCCACAGGGTTTATTTCCGCGGGGTTCTCAGGAGACCATGTTCTTGCTTTACCGGTGGAAATCCTGAACAGGGTCAATGTGTCCCATCCGAACTGCTCTACAACAGGCTTTAGAAAGGTGAATTTCGTTTCAACGATGTGCTTCTTGAGTTCTTCATCATCAAGCTTTGCCATTTCTCCCCGAATTCTCAGTTGAATCTTTTCCTCCATGCTCCAGTAGCAAAGTTCCACCGAGGAATTCGCAAGCAGCTGTTTGCAGATATCCTTACCTGTACCGGTACAGAATGTGAGACCGTTTTCGTCAATATACGGTGTGTCCATCGCTCGAACACGAGGCTCATCCGTATCTACAGTAGCCATGAACGAAGTGGTATTACGCCGGACGAATTCAAGAATTTCTTCACGGTTCATCTTCTCTTTCCTCTCTTTGATTTACACTTCTCTGATTATTCAGCATAAATGATTATATACAAATTCGATATTCAGCGCCTTTGGTTTGAGAAGGAATTATTTCAGATGGTGAGGGAACCGATGAAAAAAGTGTATTCGCTAGCGCCGGACAAAATGATAGACATAACGCGGCCTCTTTCAGAAGAGACCCCGTTCTGGCCGGGGGATGAGCAGTTCAATCGAAGACTTATAACGGTTGCCGATGGATTCGTTACATCAGGATTGAAGATGAGCTCCCACTCGGGAACTCATATGGACGCTCCCGCTCATCTTGCCCATTGTGATACAACCGTGGACAATATTCCTCTGACAAACCTTATTCTTCCTGCTGCCGTGGTGGATTGCAGCTGCAAAAAGGTAATCGATAAAGATGTACTATCGGGGCTTTCACTGAGAGGAAAAGCCCTCCTGCTGAAAACAGCTTCTTCAGTTTCAAATCAGACTGACGTCTTCAGAAATTATACCGCTTTAACATCTTCGGCAGCCGAAGCCGCCCGTGAAATGGGAATCGCTCTGATCGGAATCGATTCTGTTTCCGTCGATCCGCCGGAATCATCGAACGCTCACAGAATATTTCTGGAAGCATCAATTCCCATCGTGGAGAATCTGTGGCTCAGTGAGATAAACCCCGGGGAGTACCTGCTGATCTGCCTACCCCTCCGAATAGAATCAGGGGACGGTTCCCCTGTAAGGGCTCTTCTTCAGTCGATTATTCAGGCAGATCCCCTATGAATAGCCGGGGATATAATTCAGGATCAGCGTCGAACGCTATGAATTTATCCCCTTCAATGCTAACAATCCAATCGGTGGCAATTTCTCCGATATCGAGTGCTGCAGTAAAGAGTAAATCAAGTCCGTCTACGGAGTAAACATCAAAATATACTGCCTCCTCTGTTCCCTTTCTAACCCAGAGGCGTTCCTGTCCATCAACACCAAATCCGCCTATTGCAGTTCGATACGGGTCCGGTTCCCAGTTTGCCATTTCCGGTGGCATTCCCTGCTGTATCATCAGGTTGTTCGTTATTTCTATTTCAAGATCAATCTCTTCCTGTGTTTTTCGCACCCTTTCGAAGTCCTCATCGGTTACCGTGAAGAGTTCTTCTCCTTCGGGGCTCCATGTGGTGAATTCATACTCTTCAGTGGACAGGGACGCGGTGAAAACGATTCCCCCGGGAGCAGCTGTGAATATGGCTACATCATCCTGCATTGAGCTCACATCTGAAGGATCGAATGGGGACATGCTGGAGTGATAAACCGCTGTTGGCTCAATCTGTCCTTTCTCCCACCTCCCGACAGTAAAGCCCATGAACATACCCTCTTCATTCTGCAGGAAATCGGGTTTCATTCCGATGATAGCCCCACCTTCCAACCCTGAGAGCCCAACGGGTGGAGATGGATATATGCCTATTAAATCCGATTCATATTCCAGATCGGAGTTGAAATAGATGAGTTTACCGCCCATTGCTTCGGTAACGACCAACCCGCCGTCCGGGAAGAAAGCCATTCCAGCAGGAGAAAGAAACTCACCCGGGCCGCTCCCATGGCGTCCTATTTTCTTAATGAACTCGCCTTCGGGCGAGAAAATACTAATACTGGATTTTTGAAGATCAAGTACGGCTATATTGCCTTCCGGAGTAAGGTTAACTCCGGTGATAGTGCCAAATACATAGTTGCTGTCGCCAAGCTCTACTCCGATGGAATCGGTAATTGTCAGATAAACATCAGCGTCTGGAAGAACATATTCCTCAGTGGCGGTTATCGGCTCGTCAGAAGCTTCTTCCGATGGAGATTCCTGAGCACCACACGCAAGCATCAGGATCAGGAATGTAAGGGTCAATAGTTTTTTCAAAATACTATCCTCTCAGTTAAAGGCTGAAATACAGCGAGTGCTCTCTTGGATGAGGGCTTCCGTAGAAACTCGCTGCTTCATCGCGTTTTACCTTCAGGTAATCATCTATCAGTTCGGGAGCAAAAACATCATTTTTCTGGAGGAACTCCCGGTCTTCCGAAAGAGCATCAAGAGCCTCTTCCAGCGTCATCGGAAGTATTGCGAGGTTGTCTGTATTGAAATCCGGGGAGAAAACGTTTTCGTCAATTGGACCGTATCCCAGTTTCTGCGGATTCATCTTCTTCTTCATTCCGTCAATCGCCGCCATAAGTATTGCGCTCATGGATAGATATGGGTTTCCGCTTCCATCCGGAACCCTGTATTCGAACCTTATTGAATCCGGTGTTCTCGCATACGATGGCACTCTTATCGAAGCGCTTCTGTTAGGGCCTGAGAAGAATCGGTATACCGGTGCTTCCTGCCCCGGTACAAGCCTGCGGTAACTGTTCACAGTAGCGTTTGAAAACGCGCAAATGGCGGGAGCATGATGAAGAATTCCGGCAATCGCGCCGAGAGCGGTTTTGCTGAGATTGCAATACCCATTTTTATCGTAGAAGACCCTGTCCTGATTATTTGTCATGAATATATGAAAATGCATGCCTGAACCGGGCTCTCCCTCAATCGGTTTAGGCATGAAGGTTGCGGACAGATCGTGTTTTAGAGCAACGTTGCGAACTATGTGTTTTCCCAGCATCACATTGTCAGCCGCGCTGAGGAAAGGTGTGAAATTAACCTCCACTTCGCTCTGTCCCATTCTGCCGACTTCATGATGGTGGTACTTGATCTGTATACCCGCCTTCTGCATATGATACGCTATTTCTGATCTTACATCATGCAGGCTGTCAACAGGATACATCATGTGATAACCTGATTCATCTGAATGTACATACCCTTTGGAATCAGGATTTTTCGAGTTTTCAGGCGACTCAATGCTCCTCAGGCAATAACCCTGATTACCGGGTTCACTCCAGAAGGAAACCTCGTCAAAAATGTAGAACTCGAACTCCGGAGCCCAGAAACTGTCTGTCGCCAATCCTGAAGACCTCAGATATGCGGCTGCTTTCCGGGCAACTCCTCTTGGATCCTTCGAGAAAGGCTTACCTGTATCAGGGTGAATTATATCTGCATATACGACAACCGTTTTCCTCGCGGTAAAAGGATCCTCGAATACTCTCCTTGGATCGGGCTGGAGAATCAGATCTCCCGACTCGGTAAGGGTCATACCTTTCAATGTTGATCCATCAAAGCCTATCCCCCGATGAAAGAATTCCTCATCGACAACTGAAGCCGGCACAGTGACATGGCGCCAGTTTCCCAGAGCGTCTGTAAAGCGAACATCGAGTTCTTCAAAGTGCTCCTCGGCGATTCGCTCAAGTTGAATCTGAATTGTTTTCTTTGCAACCACAGTCACATCCTCCTGAAGTTCCGCGTTTTTCTCGAATATATGAATCTACAGCTTTATCAAGATGCCGGGTGAGATCAGACATCTCAAGTTCTCCGGTATTTATTCCATCAACAAAGAGCTGAACTCCGGAGGGGGTTCCGATCAGTGCAATATCCGCCTCTCGAGCTTCTCCAGGCCCGTTAACTTCGCACCCCATGATAGCTAATGTAAAATCTCCTTCTATTCCGGCAAGATGCTCCTGAACAGATAAAGCCAGTTTCTCCACATCAATTCGGGATCTGGCACATGTTGGACAGCACACCAGCCTTGGAAACCTTCTTCTGATTCCAAGAGAGGAGAGAATTTCCCATGCTACAACGGGTTCCTTTTCCGGATTTCCGGACAGTGATATCCGGATGGTATCGCCAATTCCCTCTGCAAGCAGAAGCGTCAGGGCAACTGTGCTCCTTACGCTCCCGGTAAGCTGTGGCCCGGCTTCTGTAACACCAAGATGCAGAGGATAATCACATTCTACCGATGCCATTCTGTTGGCAGCTACTGTGAGCATTGGGTCGCTGGATTTAAGAGAAAGGACGATATCTCTGAAGCCGGATGCTTCCAGCAGATCCAGGTGCCTTCTTGCAGAAGCCCACATGGATTCTTTATTCACTCCTCCGTACCTGTCTCTGAGGTCTCCGGGGATACTGCCGGAGTTGACTCCTATCCTGATAGGTACGTTTAGTTCGGAGGCTTTTTCCGCAATACGCCGGATGTCCTGCTTATTCCTGATGTTGCCTGGATTCAGCCTGAGTTTGTGAACGCCGGCTTTAAGCGCTACAAGCGCCAGCTCAGGGTCAAAATGGATGTCTGCTACGACAGGAACCGGTGACATTTCAACTATTTTTTCCAGAGCTTTTGCCGAATCCATGTCCGGAACCGCAACCCTGATTATCTCAACACCAAGTTGAGCCAGGCTTTCTGTTTGATTGACAACAGCCTTTATGTCACGGGTCGGAACATTGGTCATGGACTGCACGGATATCGGTGCGACGCCGCCAATGGCGACGTTACCAATAAATACCTGCCGTGTTTCTTTTCGCTTGATGATACTGTTAATGCTCCTCAATAACCGTAATGTATGTTAATTAGGGCTGAAAAGCCTAATATGCTTCAGAGAGGGCTGTAACTCAAGTTCATGATGAATTCGCGAATGGGGCGCCGGCGCGTTGATTGAAGATTATTGACTATACATCCAGTATTAAACAGAGTACTTCTATCCTGAGAGAACCTTATATAGCAGTATCGTGTGCTTGTTCAAGTTGCTCCAGGCAGCGGAAAGAGAGGATACCCCTTGTATATCAGATTATCCGGACGCGGACTATTCAGCCTGCTTTCAGCTGCAGTTTTACTGGTTTTCATAATGTTCTTCCTTTCATGCGGGAGCGTACAGGATCAAACTTCCAACAATGAAAACGATAGCATCGGTGAAAATCAGAAGAGGAACGTAATCCTCATTATCATCGACACTCTCAGGGCGGATCATCTATCCTGCTACGGATACTTCAGAAATACATCACCCAGTATAGACAGCCTTGCAGCTTCTGGAACCCTATGGCAGAACGCGTACGCTCAATCCCCATGGACTCTCCCCTCGCATGCGACAATATGGACAGGTCTGTCTGTCAGATCACACGGAACCGTGGGATTCTTCAGGTTGGAAAACGACGAAGGAATAAGGAACTATGCTCTGGATCCCTCTCTCCCCTCTCTGCCAGTACTCTTCGGTCAGGCGGGTTATAGAACATGCGGAATTGTTAACGTTACCCTTCTGAGAGACGAGTATAACTTTGATATAGGTTTTGATCACTATTCCTGTAACTTAGCAGGACACGGTCAGGCGGGAGCATCCGTAGATTCTCTAATATCATGGGTCGTTTCCGACAGTATCAATCTGAAGCCGTTCTTCTGCATTCTGCATCTCTACGATGTTCATACTCCATATAACCCTCCTGATGATTTTGATCTGATGTTCACCGAGTACGGATCGATGGGCATAACAGCCTGGTTCGATGAAGAAACAGGCAACTGGGATCCAGGTAAGTCCGACCATCTGCTTAAGCTGTACGATGGTGAGATCGCATGGGTTGATTACAATCTCGGGAGACTCTTCGAGTGGCTCAGAAACGATTCCCTTGCAGAGAATACGCTAGTTGTCATCACATCCGATCATGGAGAGGAATTCCTTGATCATGGCGGCATCGACCACGGGCACACTCTTTACCAGGAGCTTATTCATATACCGCTCATAATGTCAGGTCCAGGGATAGAACCCGGTGTAGTTAGCCCGATACCGGTGGGTCAGTACGATATTCTTCCCACACTGCTCGCATGGGCCGGAATAGAGAATATGCCTATGGTCGATGGTTCGGATATCCTCTCCGGGGATATATCTTATTCCCGCAGCATACCTGGAAGCGGTGTGTGCCCCAGATCATGGGATAGTTTTGCTCCACATCAGGCCTCTGTTGTGACCGGGTCAATTAAAACCATCATCCTTGGGGAACTTGAGAGTTTCATAACATATGATCTTGTAGATGATCCGATCGAAACCCGGCCGCAGGAAACTGACTCCATGCATATGGAAAAGGTGCTTTTCTACTGGGCTTCACCTCAACTCGGTCTTCCTGAGCCTGTGTTTCCGGATTACGAAAGTCTGGATGTACTCAGGGACCTTGGTTACATCAAATAGGTTGGCTCAAGTTCTGCTGGCAAGTGCAACTCTCTTTCGCCCGGTCAGATCGTTCCTGTATTCCACACAGTACCATCTTTTATCATTTGAAAGCTGTTCTGCAACTTCGGGAACCTGATCGGAAGCAAGTTCCAGGGCCAGTACTCCATTCTTCTTCAGCAGGGAAGGAATTTCATCAAGCAGAATTCGAACAAGATCAAGCCCGTCAATGCCGCCATCGAGGGCTATACGCGGGTCTCCACAGCTCACTTCCGGATCGAGGGCGTCTATTTCAAGGGAGGGAATGTATGGAAGATTAGCAATAACTCCATCGAATCTGGCAGATCCCGCTTTAAACGGCTTCAGAAGGTCAGCCTCCAGAAGCTGAGCATTACAAATTCCGTGACGAATCATGTTGTACTTCGCAATGGTCAACGCTGCACGGCTTATATCAGAGCCAATAACAAGGGCTGATGGGTATTTAAGAGCCAGAGAAGCGGCAAGAATTCCTGAACCTGTTCCCACATCAAGAAGAAGACGCGGTTTCTCAGGCAGTTTGCTGAAGAAAAGCTCTGCGAGTGTTTCTGTCTCAGGTCGCGGTACAAGAGCATCCGGTCCTGCAATGAATTCTCTCCCGAGAAAATCCGCAGTTCCGGTAATATGTTGAAGTGGTTCTCGATCCTTCCGCCTGCTGATCATAGAGTGGAAGGTTTTTAAATCTTCAGGATTCATCTCAGCGGAATAGTGCAGATAGAGTGAATGTCTTTCCCATTTCATCAGATGGCAGAGGAGAATATCAGCTTCCAGGCGGGGAGACTCAAGGTTTGCGAGTTCCTTTATCGCCCACCGGGAAGCATCCTGAACCCGCATCTCGTTCAGAAACCGTTGGAAACTTCTGAGAGCAGTCTTTCCTGCTCAGCTTCAATCAGAGGATCAATTACCTGATCCAGCTCACCTGCGAGAATTGCCTTCAACGAATGGAGCGAAAGGTGTATTCGATGATCGGTAAGTCGTCCCTGAGGGAAATTGTAAGTTCTTATCTTGGCACTTCTGTCACCCGATCCGACCATGCCTTTACGAACTTCATCGCGTTTGGCTCTTTCTTCTTCCTGCTTTAACGCAAATAACCTTGATCTCAGAACTTTCAGGGCTTTTGCCTTGTTTTTATGCTGGCTCTTTTCATCCTGGCATGACACGACCAGTCCTGTTGGCTCATGAGTGATTCTGACCGCTGAATCGGTGGTGTTGACACTCTGACCGCCCGGACCTGAAGATCTGTAAACGTCTATTCGCAGATCTTCCGGATTGATCTCGATTTCAACATCCTCAGCTTCGGGAAGAACTGCTACGGTGCAGGCTGATGTGTGTATTCGACCTGATGTCTCTGTCTCCGGAACGCGCTGAACTCTGTGAACTCCCGCCTCAAATTTCATCCGGCTGTATACGCCGCTGCCCCTGACAGCAAAGATTACCTCTTTGAATCCTCCTCTTTCTGATCCGCTGCTGCTGAATATTTCAGTAGACCAGCCCTTCTTCTGAGCGTAGTATGAATACATTCTGAAAATGTCAGCCGCAAAGAGCGCAGCTTCCTCTCCGCCTGTCCCTGAGCGTATTTCTATCATGACATCTCTTCGATCATTGGGGTCGGGAGGAATAAGGAGCCGTTTCAGTTTCTCATTAAGCTGCTGTAGTTTATCTTCAAGCTCAGGCAGCTCCATTCGCGCGATGGCAACAATTTCATCGTCATCATCACCAAGACTTTCATTCATTTCCTTGATTAATGATTCGGTTTTTTCGATCTCATTAACCGTATTCAGTATTTTGGCAAGACCGGCTCTTTCTTCCGTAAGAGAGCAGATCAATGACGAATTTCTGAGAGTTTCAGGAGAACATAGACTGTCATCGATTTCCTGAACCCTCAGGGATAATGACTCTCTGTCGGACGAATTCATTCCTTTTCCTCCTGATTATCGTCTATTGTCTCCTCCCACATGGTCACGAGCGGTCCGGGATTCCGGCCGAGAGAAACCATCAGTGACGCCACGGCCACTTCGATTTCTTCCTTCCCTGCCTTTCTTGTGGTTAACCTCTGCAGAAGAAGCCCGGGCACTGTTACAGCTCTGGCCAGGGCTGATGTTTCCAGGTGACTGTCAGCCAGCTTGAGAAGTTCGTAACTGAGCCCCATTACAAATGGAATCATGGGCAGGTGATAGATAATTCTTATCAGAGCGTTCGGGTTTGTCCCTGTAACAAACACAACAAGAGAGTCGAAAATTCCGTAGAACAGAATTGTTCCGAGCATAACAAGAAGAAGGAAGCTGGTTCCGCATCTCTGGTGTAAAGGGCTCTGTTCCTCTGCTTTCTCCACCAGCGGTTCAAGTCCTTTTTCCCAGGCATGAATTGTCTGGTGTTCCGATCCATGGTAGACGAACAGTTTTCTTATTTCCGGCATCAGTGATATTGCTCCGAGGTATATGAGAAATGCTGCAAGTCGGAACAAACCAGCCAGCATGTGTATTCCAAACTGCTGTGTAGCAGAAACACCGTTACCGCTTTCAAGAATCCATTTACTGCTCTGAAGTGGTAGCCAGGCAAACAGAACCATCGCAAGCAGAAAAGCGAGTGCTGTTGTAAGAAATGGACCTGCCCAATCGGTTTTTCCTTTTTTTTTGCCACCAGCCTTTTCATCTGACTTTTCCTCAGCCATTTCTGCAGACCAGTTCAGAGCTTTCATTCCTAAACGGAGCGTATCGATCAGCATCGCAGCACCTCGGAAAACCGGTTTCTCCCAGATCGGGCTTCTATCCTTCAGCTGTTTCATGTTGAGTCTTCGTGCGAGAATTACTCCATCCGCTTTCCTTACAGCGACTGCAGTTGAAAAAGGAGAACGCATCATCACTCCCTCAATAACAGCCTGCCCACCCGTTTTTGATTCGTGGGCGGTGGAATCAGTGTTTTCAGCGTGATCATTCATTGCATTTCTCCATACAAGTAAAATTAGTGAAGGGGGGAGCTGGAAAGCTCCCCCCTTCTCATACCAGCCTGTAAACTAGTTACCGCTGTCTGCTGTTTTCTTGCCATACCTCTTCAGATATTTGTCCACTCTTCCGGCTGAATCAACAAGTTTCTGCTTTCCTGTGTAGAAGGGGTGACAATTCGAGCATACATCAAATTTTTTGTCTTTTCCTGTGGAACGTGTTTTTATCTTGTTCCCACATGTACAGGTAAATACTACTTCCCTGTATTCAGGATGAATATCTTTCCTCAATTTTTTCCTCCATGTTAATAAGCAAAACGCACAGTATTATTCAGACATCGAAGCCATTGCGTCAAGGAACAGTTTGTTGGATTTGTATTTAGAAAGCTGCTTCTTCAATACTTCCATGGCTTCAACCGGGTTCATATCAACCAGAATTTTCCGCATGATCCAAACCTTGGAAAGCGCATCCGATTCAATCAGAAGCTCTTCTTTCCTGGTGCCTGTCTTGGTTATATCAATTGCAGGATATATCCGTCTGTCAGCAAGGCGCCTGTCAAGTACTATTTCAGAGTTTCCGGTTCCTTTAAACTCCTCGAAAATAACCTCATCCATCCTGCTGCCGGTATCAATAAGAGCTGTAGCGATGATTGTAAGGCTCCCGCCGTCAACAATATTCCTTGCAGCTCCAAAGAATCTTTTAGGTCTTTGAAGAGCATTAGAGTCAACTCCACCTGAGAGAATTTTACCGGAGTGCGGAATTACCTGGTTATTGGCTCTGGCCAGCCTTGTTATCGAATCAAGGAGTATGACAACATCGTAACCACTTTCAACAAGCCTTTTGGCCTTGGCCAGAACCATATCTGTAACCTGAATATGTCTTTTGGGGGCCTCGTCGAAAGTAGACGCAATTACTTCTCCCTGAACGTGCCTTCTCATATCAGTCACTTCTTCTGGTCGTTCATCAATCAGAAGTATCATCAGTTTCGCTTCAGGGGAATTAGCGGAAATGCTGTTTGCAATGCTCTGAAGAAGCATTGTCTTTCCAGCTCTCGGAGGGGAAACTACAAGAGCTCTCTGCCCTTTTCCGACAGGAGCAAGTAAATCGAGAACCCGTCCCGCTATGTTCTCAGCATTAGTTTCAAGAACAAATCTTGTTTCGGGATAATATGGAACCAGTGTGTCAAAAGTAGGTCTGTTTTTCAACTCTTCGAGGCTGTTACCGTTAACACTCTCAATCCTCAGGAGAGCAAAGTATTTCTCGCCATCCTTGGGTTTTCTAACCTGACCTGATATTGTGTCACCTGTGCCTAATGAAAATCTTTTAATCTGAGATGGTGATACATAAATATCCGTTGAGCTTGGTAGATAGCAGCCTTCATTTGATCTGAGAAATCCGTATCCCTCAGAGAGGATTTCCAGAACTCCCGTTGAGTACTCCAGTCCGTTGCGCTCAGTCTTATTTTCAAGGAGTTTTCTTATAAGATCTCGTTTTCTGATTCCTG
The DNA here is from genome assembly GCA_030594645.1 of Candidatus Aegiribacteria sp. Taxonomy (GTDB): domain Bacteria; phylum Fermentibacterota; class Fermentibacteria; order Fermentibacterales; family JCC-6; genus Aegiribacteria. The sequence continues at coordinate 33,988 of JAUVEU010000005.1, read as the reverse complement.
ATACTTTTTCGAGTTTCTTCTCCCTGGCTAATGACTGAAGCTCAACGAGGGTTTTCTTTTCCATTTCGGCAAGCGAATACTCGCGTTGAGGTTTTTGGTTCATAAATCCTCTTCAATTCGGGTTTTACAAATGAATAAATCTAGTGACAGTGCCATATCATCTGCCGACACTTAAATACACCTGAAAGCTTTTGCGTCCTAAAAAGTTTAAAAGGTTTTCCCGTCGAGAAATTCAACTGGATTACTCAGCCAGCACATCAGATAAGCTCATAAATAATCTGAAATGTCCGTTCAATCGTCAACCCCTCTCCGGATTCGGGGGGACGACCGGTGTAATATTGTACATAGTTGTATTGACGGACAACTTTTTGACTATATCCCATTTCTGAATTAGCAGACTGGAGAATCGGCTGTTTTGAGAACATTGAGAATCGCGGGCTTCAGCGTGCTGGTGGCAGTAGTGCTTATTATAGCATCCGGCAGACTGCTTCATAGAAGCTCAAGCGAGGGAGATCTGACCTTCATTCTTATTGCTGCAGGCTTTTTTCTTCTATCCGCTGCTCTTGCCGTAACTACGCAGAAGAAATCACGAAAATCTTTCGACAGATTAATCATCTACTGGGTCTGCACTGGAATAATGATAAGCGTACAGCTCACCGGAGGAAGCAGCAGTCTCTTCTACTCCGGATATCTTCTGTTTTTAATGTGGGTATCCCTGCCCTCAACTGGAGCGGAAGCGACTGAACTCGGTTTACTTATCGGATTTGTAGAAGCTTTTGCCCTGCTGAACGCTTCTATCTGGTCAGGAGAAGGAGCGCTGCTTACAAAACTGATTCCATTACTCCTGCCAGCCCTGAAGGCTCTTCTTGTCCCGTTTCTTTTTGGTCTGGTTGCTGACTGGTTGGCGGAAAAGGAACTGTTCCTGAATGAAGCCGTTTCATTCGGGAGAAAAATGGGGGAAGAGACCGATGACATGTCCTCAAAAACCGGAACTATCTTATCCTATCCTTTGCTGACTATCATTCAAAGGAATTCCAGTGCGGATTCCACATGTCTCTTTATTCAGCATGATGATGGTTTTTACAGGTTGGATAATTTTGTAGCAAGAGATAATTCAGTCATTGACAAATATTTGTTACCCGCGAATCACAGACTTCTCAGAATCCTCAGGAATAGTAGCGAACCTGTCTCAATCAAAGCAGGTTCTTATGCTGAACGTTCGGAGCTTGCACCGTACCGCCTCACCACACTGAAAGATGAAAAGGATTTCTGGATAGTTATATGCTGCGTGGGTAATACAGATAATCCAGCCGGTTTTCTGCTTCAGGATTTTTATGGGGATAAACCATCTTCTGTAACTGTCCGGAATCTTGAAAACGCTGCTGAAGCGCTGCATATGAATGTAATGAATACAGAAGTCGATTCTTTGTCTACCGAGAACGGCAGCTGGATGGCAAAACTTGTTTCTCATTCGGGGATGGATTCTCTGGATGCATCGGTCCAGGGAATTGCAAGTCTGCTTTCAGAAATCATCCCCGGTTCAACAGTATCTATCGCTGACGTGAATCTGGAAAACAAAGAAATTCGAGTCTGGGTTTCAAGAGGACCTCTCGCCAGATGGCGGCGGAAGAGAGTTTCGAAGAGTTCTGAGGGGTTGGCCGGATGGATAGTAAAGAACCGTGTTCCATGCAAGCGCTCCGGAATAAAGCACGGAGAAGGAAACGTCAGTTCCTTCTCAAACGAAGAGGATATTCACCTCCTGGTGGGCAGCTGCATGGGCGTTCCGGTCATGCGCAATAACGAAGTGCTTGCTGTTATCATTGTTGAGCACGAAGATGATAAGGCTTTTGATCAGTATCATGAGAGTATCATTCTCGCAGCAGCGGGATTACTTGCTCTGACTGATGAACTGGCAGATTTCAGAAACAGATTTAAGAGTATTTCCGGTCGGGATACTTTGACGGGACTTCCAGGGATTACACTCTTTGACAGACATTTACACGAAATGGCAAAAAGAGTGCAAACATACGGATGGTCAATTGGAGTGCTTATCGCAGATATTGATGGGTTTGACTTGATCAACAGGAATCTAGGCTACAGCGAAGCAGACAGAGTTCTGAAGGAAGCTGCCACTCGCTTCAGTAATTGTTTTTCCGATGAAATACTAATTTCAAGAACCGGTCCTGACAGTTTTGCGGCATGTATTCCAAAGGCAGGAAAAGCGGAAATGGAAGCCCTGAGCCAGAGAGTGGCAGATGCTCTTTCGTGGCAGTATATGTCCCGCTCATCTGATACTCAGATATCGATTACAGCATCGATTGGTGGCTGTTTCACGCATGTAAACAGGAAGGTTCAGCAGTTGACCGGTGAAGCGGAAAATTACGCTGCTGAGGTCTCAAAAACAGGATGTGGCAATTGCCTGATTCATAAAGTGGGTCTTACTGATACGGCACCGCGTGATTGAGAATACCGGGCAAACAGTTCGCATGTTGGCGAGAAGAGGTTCTCTTCTTTTTATGCTGGCTGCCATTTTTTATCTGAGTCACCAGCCTTCTGTCGAGATCATACCTCCTCTTTTCCCGATGCAGGATAAAGTTCTTCATGCAATAGAATATTTTCTCCTTTTCGCTTCACTTCTTCTTAATAAGGATCTATGCAAAGGCTTTCATCCCCTGCCCACGATATTCGCTGCAGGAAGCTTATGGGCCCTTTCCGATGAGATACATCAAAGTTATGTTCCTGGAAGAGATTGCTCCGCAGGTGATTTCCTGGCTGATATCGTGGGTATGGGTACATGTCTTCTTATTTACTTATATTTGTTTTATGATAGTGAATATTCTGCTTGACATATGAAGCGTATTCATTAAGATTTCATAGTTAGTGGATAATCGTGCGAGTATATGGAAAAGCGTTGTTTGTATACAATCGCGCCAGTAAGTCAAACCAAAACGAATCGAGAGGAGGTGCCAGGTATGCTCAAGACGAGAACAAAATTGTTCCTTCTTGGACTCCTGACCGTGTCTCTGCTGTTAGCAGCATGCGGACCAAGCGCCGCAGAACTTAGCGCCAGAGATGATGCCCGAGCAGCGGCTCTGGCTGCAGAAGCCAAAGCAGATGGCCTTGAGGAAGAACTTGCAACTCTACCCGGTCACATCGTTGAAGAACTTGAAGAGATTGTTGCACTTGAAGTGGAACTTGCTGAACTTACACAGGAATACTATTCACTCGGCGGCGGAAGCCGATAGCAGGGAAAGGGGAAAACAATGAAGCGTACAATAGTATTAGCTCTGATGATTTGCCTTGGCCTTGCATCCACAGGTTTAGCTAAAACCTGGACAGCCGAGGAGCTTTCACAGTATTCACAGGCAGAGATCGAAGCAATGGGAAACGACGATATTCATCTCCAGATCGCTTACTGGGAATGGAGAAAAGCTGTTGCCGATGAACGCATTGCCGAGCTTGAACCTCAGGTTCTTCCTTTAAGGGAAGAGCATGAAGCGATTCACGCGCAGCTTGATCAACTCACCGCAGAGATCAACTCTCTCAGGGCAGAGATCAACCGCCTGCGTAGCGCAGGTGTTCTGCATCTCATCCTTGACGGGGAATCACTCTGGAAAATTGCTTCCTATCACTACCACTATGGTGATGGTTCACAGTGGCCTGTTGTTTATGAACGCAACCGTGACACCATTAGTGATCCAAATCTCATTTATGCTGGTCATACACTATGGGTACCCGTACCTATGCTTAACTCTTACACCGTTATCGAGGGAGACTTCCTCGGTAAGATTGCTGGATACGATGTAGTCTACGGTGAAAGAGGTATGTGGCCGCAGCTGTACGAGGCAAACCGCGATATAATCAGCGATCCTAACCTGATTTATCCAGGACAGGTCCTTGATATTAATCGCTCTGCTGCTTTTGGAGGATCACGCTAGAATCCTCGCTGTATCCGGAAGGCTCTCCACTCTTTGTGGAGAGTCTTCCTTTTTCTCTTTGGAAATTTAACTAATGGCTGACAAATCCATTTCTCTGATGGTTCCTTTATCTGCTGATCAAGCAGGAAGTATTCTTGGCGCAAGCGATGTCAATCTGAGGCGCATATGTGAAGCTCTTGGAATTGAAGCTGTTTACCGGGATGGACATCTCAGTTTAAGGGGAACCAGGTCTTCTGTAGAGAAGGCAAGAGCCGTTATTTACAGGCTTATTCATGAACTTGAAGTATCAAATTATCTCAGCGATCACAGTCTCGATGCTGCTCTGAGCTTTCCAGACAAACATGATCATACTCTTGAAATATCCGTTCCCGGACGCGCGGGTCATATAATTGCTAAAACTGCCGGTCAGGAGAAATACCTCAAGGCTATGAGGAACTCGGAAGTTGTGTTCTGCATTGGGCCCGCCGGTACAGGAAAAACCTTTCTTGCAGTTGCCAGCGCTGTTGCAGCTCTTACGGATGGATTAGTTGATAGAATAGTAATATCGAGGCCTGCCGTAGAAGCCGGTGAAAAACTTGGCTTTCTACCGGGAGACCTGCAACAGAAAATTGACCCTTATCTGAAACCTGTATACGATGCCCTCTATGACACACTCTCTCCTGCGAAAGTACAACGGTCTTTAGACAACAGGGTTATCGAGGTTGCTCCATTGGCATATATGAGAGGAAGAACTCTCAACAACGCTTTCGTAATACTGGATGAAGCTCAAAATACTACTATTACTCAACTCAAGATGTTTATTACCAGGCTGGGCTACAGTTCGCGAGCGGTAATTACAGGAGATATAACCCAGATCGACCTCAAACCGGCATCATCATCCGGACTCGTCCTGATCAAAGACATTCTCTCCGGAATAGAAGGCATTGAATTCACGTTCCTCAACCGTGAGGATGTAGTAAGACATCCGCTTGTTCAGAAGATCATATCCGCTTTTGAGCGAGAGTCAGGAAATCATGCGGGTTAACCCACATATATCACCAGCATTTTACTGCAGCGACGAATACAGCTGCGTCTACTTCGTTATGCTCATACATCCGTCCTCGACGTACTGTATAAGTACGACTGCGGTGTCTGCACTCGCAAGCCTCGTATCCACAACTGTCTGCGACGCTTCGCAACCTAACTGTTCAGCCAGAAACCTATGGTTCCTGGGGAAATCCACAGAAAAGCTGGCAAAATATGCGGGTTAGAAACATACTTTACGGCAGTCTTATTGCAGCAGTATTCCTATTTACCTTCTATCTGCTTCTTATGCCTGAACATGCATTCATGGATCTTGACCTCAGAGTTGGTCAGACTCTTGAACACGATCTTGTGGCCACTGTGGATTTTGATCTGCCATATCACGAAGAAGATTTACTGGAAATCCAAGCAGCAACAAGATCTTCTGTTCCTATCCATCTTGAATATGATTACAGCATATGGAGTACTCTTAGGGAAGAGCTTTATTATGTTTTTCTGGAAGCAACTGATGATTCCTCTTTTACCAATGGAATGCTCTACGAACTTCTTTCAATGTACGAGGTTGGAGTATTCAGTCTGCTGGATGTCCGGGAAAACTACGATGGAGAACTCGCGGTTCTTCTGAGTAAATCCGGAACTACTGACTGTCAGCTCTTCGATCTATACGAAATGAAGGATATCAGGGATATTCTGGTACTTAATCTCAGTCGCTGGAATCTCTCTGAAGAAGATCTTTACGAAATTACTGCTCTTCTTAAACCGAATCTTCTGCTTGAAGATTCGTCCAGAAACGCTAGCGCTGTTGCCGCTGTCGCGGGGCTGAACAATATAGACACAACCATCACAGCCGGCAGTATCCTGCTTGAAGCAGAAAAACCCGTGACAGCAAGAACTATTGAATACATCCGTCAACTTGAAAGTGTATCTGTCGAATACCATGGGTTTGCGCATCTTGCTGGATTGATGCTTCTTGTTTCGATTATTCTGGCTATTTCAATGTTCTATGTTCATGACATTATGCCGGATACGTGGAAAGCGGCTAACCGCTTTCTCCTGCTGGGAATAATCTGGATTATCCCTCTGGCAGCGACAGGTATTCTCTGGCTGGCGATGAAAAATACGACAGGATACCCATACGCAACACTCATCACTTTCGGGGCAGCCATGACGAGTATATTCTTTCACAGGCGTCACGCTGTCTTCTTCACACTCATGTTTTCACTTGTTCTAGGATTGGTTCATCCTCATCCTTTTTCAATTGTGATGATTTCCTCAGTATCAGGTCTTCTTGCAGGGATGACAGCGTGGGATGTCCGCAGGAGAAGCAGCATTCCAACGGCAATTGGTTTTTCAACAATTGGCGGGACTGGAATATATCTTCTTCTATACATGTTGAACGCGTCACCTGAAACAAATTCACTCGTTGAATCCATTCTTGGTTTATTACTTGCACCGATAATTGGAATAGGAGCTGCCAGCGCACTTCTCTTCCTGTTTGAAAAAATCTTTGGAGTATATACAGTACTGGCAATAGATGAAGCCAACAGAACCGATCATCCCCTTCTTAAGGAAATGAGGGATCTGGCTCCCGGTACATGGAGCCACTCTCAAATAGTCTCTGAACTTGCCGGCCGGGCTGCGGGAGCCATTAATGCATGGGAAGCTCTTGCATCCGCGGGAGGTTACTATCATGACATTGGCAAGATAAGCTCTCCCGAGTACTTCATTGAGAATCAGAGGAACATGTCCAATCCGCACGACAGCATGAATCCATGGGAAAGCGCCAAAAAGATAATCGCTCACGTCAGAATCGGGGTTGCTCTGGCGGAAAAAGCCAAACTGCCTCGGGCTGTAATAAATATCATCCAGCAGCATCATGGCTCAAGCCTGGCGAAGTATTTCTACAACAGGGCAATTACGGAAGCCATCGACTCAGATTCTGTTTCGGAAAGTGAATTCCGATACCCCGGACCACGCCCTGCGACTATTGAGTCTGCACTTGTTCTTCTTGCTGATCAGGTAGCATCCGCAACCAAGAACCTTGCCGATCCGGAGAATCTGGCGGACATCATAACCAGTATAATCGATGAGAAAGATCTTGAAGGACAACTTGATGATTGCCACCTTACAAGAAGAAACCTTAAAACAATCGCGAGTGTCTTCACCTCCGTCCTGGAAAACAAATTCTATAAAAGAGTAAAGGATTATCCCTCTGGAGACCTGACTAATGGAAATTAACTCTATTCTGACAGATCCTGCTTTCAATCAGAACATGATAGAAAATCTGATTGACAACCTTCTGGAAGGGAATGTAGAAATTGTCATCGCGGATCCGGGATATATGAAAGTGCTGAACAGAAGGCACAGACATATTGACAGATCAACTGATGTGCTGTCCTTTGATCTGGCAACCTCTGACGAAGAAAGACCGGATGGTATCGTATATGTTGATGGAAGGATATTTCCACCTTATGAAGCTCTTCTGGAAAGGATATTTCATGGATATCTTCATCTTTCAGGTTACTCTCATGAAGAACCGGAAAAGGCGAGGCTTATGAATGAAAGAGTAGCCAGTCTTGTTTCCAGAGCCATGGAGAGGCTGGATCTGAAGTGACAGCATCGATAGTTATTCTTTCAGCTGGTTTTTTTGCCTTGTTCATTTCCTCCGGTATAAGAACCTGTCTTCCCGAACTAATTCTTAATAAGGGTAGAGATCCATCAGATCGAAGACAGGTGGCAGTTACCCACCTTGGTACTATCTGGCTGATCAGGTTCACAGGCATTATTGCAGCAGGAGCAGGAGCGGTTCTAATGTCAATTGAAACAGCTTCCGTATTCCAGGTACCTGTCTGGTTTTCAGCTTTTTCTTTCGCAATAGCTGTTTTCCTGCTGGGAGAGATTCTGCCATCTCTTATCGCAAGAGCGAATCCTGACAAATTCCTGCTCATTTTCAGATTACCGTATCTCCTTATAGCATATCTATTCCGCCTTCCTGCTCTGCTTATCCTTGGAAAGCCGGGGCAGGATAATCCCGATTATGAGGATTGGCTGATTACCCCGCCGGACGTGATCTGGCTTGAAAGACGCAGGGAAAAAGGTCAGCCGGGAGAATACGAAAAGGAACAGGAATTGATGGACAGCATTATCGATTTTTCGGATAAAATTGTCAGAGAAGTCATGATTCCCAGGATTGACATGTTATGCGTTGAGATACAGGCTGATCTTGACACTATTATTGATGAAGTCAGAAAAGCGGGGCATTCCAGAATTCCAGTTTACCACGAAAAGATAGATGATATCACAGGAGTTCTTTATGTAAAAGATCTGCTTGCTCTATTATCAAAAGGAAAACAGAATTTTGACTTGAAGACTCTCCTGAGAAAACCCTATTTCGTGCCGGAGTATAAGCGCATTGACGAACTTCTACGGGAATTTCAGGCAAACAGAATACATATGGCGATTGTTGTTGACGAGTATGGAGGTACTGCAGGTCTGGTAACAATAGAAGACATTATGGAAGAAGTCTTTGGAGAGATCCTGGATGAGTATGACGAGGAAACGCTTCTTATTAAACCTCTTGGAGATGATTCATATCTGCTTGATGCCAGGCTCCCTATCGACGATATGAATGAGCTTCTTGACACTTCTTTTGAGGATGATACCTACGAAAGTCTTGGTGGTATGGTTTATCAGGTTATGGGCAAGATTCCCCGTCAGGGAGAAACGGTAATACATTCCTCTTTCAAGTTCACCGTTGAGAAGGTTAGAGCTCAGCGAATCCTGCTCGTCCGAATTGAGCCGGCAGGAGCTTCTTCCCCCTCAAACGGAGCGTGAAATAGTTCGAATAACAACCCATGCATTTGTTCTCCGTAGAGTACGGTGGAGCAAATCTTCCTTCTGAAGCCTTTGATCAAATCAGGAGTAGAATGAAACCCGAATACCCGAAAACGAAAATCAGACCATTCGAAGAACTGCTACATGGTCAAAGGATGATTGATAATTACCGTTGGCTTGAAACTGCCAGTGATGAGCGCAGTACCTGGATAGACGAGCAGAACAAACTTGCTGACAGCCTTATCCTCGATGATCCGAAGCGTGAAGTATTTGCAGAGCGATTCGATCAGCTGTTCAACTACGATCGGACAGGTTTTCCTCTGGCCACCCTTTCGCGGATATTCTACTCAAGGATAAAACGTGATGAGAAACATGCATCCTTATACATCCGCGATTGGCCTAACGGTGATGAGCAGGTCCTGATAGACATCGACAGATTCAGCGAACAGGGCAATATCAGCCTTGGTGCATACATGCCTTCACGTGACGGCAGCCTTCTCGCCTACGGTCTCTCGAAGGATGGCAGTGACTGGTTACACTGGTACATCATGGATATTAAGACTGGTGATATCCTCGATGAGATTCCCCGCCTTGTATATACATCTGTTTCATGGTTACCCGATAAAAGCGGTTTCTTTTATTCCCGTTCAATGCACTCAGATCCTGAAAAGCTCAAGAAGACCAGCATGAAGGTTTTCTTCCACAAACTCGGTACGGACTGGCGCAACGATGAGATGATCTTCGGTGACGAACTCACAGAATCTGATCTCCCGGATGTGTGGAAAATTTCTAAGGATGGCCATCATCTCATTATTTTAGTTAGCCATGGGCTGACTCAGAATGAGCTCTTCTATGCTGATCTTTCAAAGCCTGAACTGAAGATTGAATCTATAACTGCGAATCATGACGGTCTGTTCTACCCTGATATTGAAGATGACGTGCTCTATGTCATGACAAATGACAGTGCGCCTAAATACAGGCTTTGTCGCATAAGCCTTGATGAAGCATTGCCGAATATCGACAGGTGGGAAACGATCATCGACGAAAGAGATGATGTTCTTTCGTCTTTCACTGTTATCGGTGGGCGGCTTTTTGTTGAACGCTCAGTAGATGTGATTCATCACACCTCCATACATTCTTTAGACGGCAGAAAGATAGGAGAGCTTGAGTATCCTGGCGTCGGTAGAGGTTCTCTTCCACATGGAGAGGATGAGATAGATGCGGTTTTTGTTTCATACTCCTCCTTTTTCGAACCCCCTGTGATATGTCGGTACGACATCAGAAGCAACGAGTTAAGCGTTTTCATCAAGAGCAGCCTGACAGTGAACACCGAAGATTACATCACTGAACAGGTCTTCTATCGCAGTTTCGACGGGACAGCGGTGCCTATGTTCGTTATCCGCTCGAAGGATGCCCTTATTGATGGATCCAATCCGACTATTCTCACCGGATACGGAGGTTTCGAGCATTCATTAACACCATCCTTTTCGTCCAGGATTCTGTTCTGGCTCGAGCAGGGTGGGATATACGTCATTGCTAACATTCGCGGTGGTGGCGAGTATGGAGAGAACTGGCACCTCGACGGCATTCTTGGGAAGAAGCAGAATGTGTTTGACGATTTCATCGCTGCCGGAGAAGCTTTGATCGGTGAAAGACCGGTGCGTCTTTCGAACGAGAATAATTTCTCGATTCGTCAGTATTCGAGCCGAGAACACATTGGGATTATGGGCAGCAGCAATGGAGGTCTTCTCACAGGTGCTGCTCTCGTACAGCGTCCTGATCTGTGGGCAGCGGTTATTTCCAATGTTCCGCTTCTTGACATGCTGCGCTTCCACTTAACCGAGGGCGGTAAATATTGGATTTCCGAGTATGGTGACCCGGACAATTCCGAGCATTTCAACTGGCTGATTAAATATTCACCTTATCACAATGTGAAGAACGACTCGCACTTTCCACCGACTCTCTTAATTACATCGCTCCATGATGACAGAGGTACTGACTCAATGCATGCTTTCAAGATGACCGCGAAGCTTCAAGTCTGTAATACTTCTGAAAAACCGATCATTCTCAGAACACTTACAAATGTTGGCCATGGAGCCGGACGCACAACGCAGATGAGCATAGCTGAACAGACCGAAATCTTCATCTTTATGCTTAAGCACCTGATGTAATCACAGTTACACCCCGAAGGGCTGAATAGGAAAAGAAATAGGAGTGTGAGATAATTCGAATAACAACTCATGCATTTGTTCTCCGTAGAGTACGGTGGAGCGAATCTTCACTCATTCTGACTCTCTACTCACTTGATTATGGCAGAATATCAGTAATTGCTAAAGGCGCTCTCAGATCAAAAAGCACATTTTTCGGAAGTATGGAGCTGTTCTCTCTGGCGGAGTTTTCGCTTTCCCGCAAATCGGGAAGGGAACTTGACACCGTGACTGATACATCCGTTATAAACCATTTTGAAACCATCCGCGGGAATCCTGAAGCTTTTGTGCACTCCTGCCTGTTTGCTGAATGGCTTCTTGTTTCAATTACAGGAAGCGAACCTTCTCATCCCATGTTTCATCTGATTGGAAGTGTACTGGAGAATTTCGCGGCAGGCACTCCGTTCTGGCCTGTATTATGTTCCGGAATCGAGAAAGCGTTGAGGCTGTCCGGTTTCGCAATGGAAATCGACCGCTGCACAAAGTGTGGAAAAAGTCCGGTTAATTCATACATGTGGGATGCCGCTTCCGGTGGAGTCGTATGTCATGATTGCGACGAGCAGGCAAAAGCTGTTCCCGGAGGATTCATCGAGTTCATCAGGAAATCCAGGAGTGGTAATCTGGAAAAAATTCGAAAACTTCAACTCTGGCCCGGTGGATATAGACAGTGCCTTGAACTCATGAAAGATTTCGCAGAGATACATCTTGAAACAAAACTGAGACTGAAATCATTATCAGTACTGGAGGATCTTGAGAATGACCATTGACGGAACAGAGCTTATGAAAAAACTGATTTCTCTTTCAAAGAGACTCGGATATGTATTCCAATCCGGAGAAATTTACGGCGGCCTTCAATCCTCCTGGGATTATGGTCCTCTTGGCGTTGAACTGAAGAAAAATATCGAGACCAGCTGGTGGAATTTCACAGTTAAGACAAGACCCGACATCGTCGGGATGGACTCGGCCATCATTACTCATCCGGATGTATGGATGGCTTCAGGACACTTGAAAAACTTTCACGATCCCATGGTTGACTGCCTTGAATGCAAAAGCAGATTCCGACTGGACCATATTGAGGGAGACAGATGCCCCGAGTGCGGAGGGGAACTCACCGAACCAAGAAACTTCGGGTTGATGTTCAAGACAGCGATGGGTGCCCTTGAAGACGAGTCCGCAACTGTATATCTCCGTCCTGAAACATGCCAGTCTATTTTCGCTAATTTCAAGAACGTTGTTACCGCAACAAGGCAGAAGCTTCCTTTCGGAATAGCGCAGATCGGAAAAGCTTTCAGAAACGAGATTACCGCAAGAAATTTCGTTTTCCGCTCCCGCGAATTTGAACAGATGGAGATGGAGTATTTCTGCCTCCCCGAAGAAGCGGATAAATGGTTTAAGTACTGGCTCGATCAAAGGATGAAGTGGTATCTTGAACTCGGAATAAATGAGGACCATCTCAGACTGCGAACACATGAAGACAGTGAACTTGCCCATTACGCGAGTTCCTGCGTTGATATAGAGTATACATTTCCTTTCGCGCCTGACGGCTGGGGCGAACTGGAGGGGATCGCCAACAGGACTGATTTCGATCTGAAGTCCCACATGCGGGAAAGCGGACAGGATCTGTCATTCCAGGATCTGTCAACAAATCAGAAAATTGTTCCATATGTTGTCGAAACCAGTGGTGGTATCGGTCGAACACTGCTTGCGGTACTGATTGATGCTTATCGCGAAGAGGAAGTAGAAGGAAGGACACGAGTTGTTCTTGGACTGCACAGGAACCTGGCGCCAATCAAGGCTGCAATTCTCCCTCTTTCTAAAAAGCTCAGCGAACAGGCATATGAGGTTTTTGAGTTTATCAGACCATTTTTTCCTGTTCAATTCGATGTCACAGGATCCATCGGAAAGAGATACAGAAGAATGGATGAAGCAGGTACTCCATTCTGCATAACCTTCGACTTCGATTCGCTTGAGGACAAGCAGGTTACCATCCGTGAGCGGGACTCTCTGGATCAGGTCAGAATCCCGATAGACAATCTTGTTTCCAAACTGTCTGATCTCATGGAACACGGCTGGTCTTAAGCTAATTGAAACCTTTCTCCATTGTCATTCCCACCTGGAAGAACATCGAGTTTCTGGATCTCACCTACCTGGGTCTATTGCAGAACAGCGCTGTAGAACACGAAATTATCGTTTTTTTCAACGAGTACGACAAATCCTGTGAGGACTGGGCCAGGAACAAAAAAATCCTTTTTGATTGGTCGGGGCGAAATACAGGAGTCTGTGAAGCTGTCAATCGCGGAGCAAGGATGGCAACATTCGATCATATATGCTATATGAACGATGATATGTATCCTCTGCCGGGCTGGGATACTGCTCTTGCCGCATACCTCGGCTATGCTGATAAGCTCTGGCTTTCAGGGACGGCAATCGAATCAGGCAACTCTACTCCCTGTTACATAGGCAACCAGGATTACGGAAGCAGCCCTGACAGCTTCGACGAGAAAAGGCTGCTGCGGGAATACAGAACCCTTATCAGACCTTACAACACCGTTAGCACCTGGACGCCTGTTCTTCTTTTAAAGAGCGACTGGGACGCAATTGACGGTTTTGATGAGAATTACTTTCCAGGTTTCGGAAGTGATCCGGATCTTGCCATGAAAATGTACAGGTATGGATGCCGTCATTTCATAGGGGTTGGATCGAGCCTTGTTTATCATTTTGCGAAACAGACTACTGTTCGATTCGCAGACAACAGTACGATGGATCCAGGAAAGTACTTCCGTCAGAAATGGGGAATATCATGGAAGAAATTCTTCAAAAAAGTCATCCATAGAGACAGGAAATTGACTCCCTGAGTCACAATTCTTATTGCATGAATAAGGTATTAAAAATAGGATTTTAGAATATTATACGCATTATATTACATTTTTGTATATATATGGTACTGTAAGTTGAAGAAGTGTGGTACGTCCCTGGAGGTGGAGTTTTGATGGGGTGTTCGGCGGGGCGTAGGTCAGAATCAAGTCTGACGGATCTTTTCCCGCTTCTCTGAGCAGTTCTTCGGCGTAAGCCGACCGCGACTGAGCGTACTTTCCCGCGACGATCTGTACCCCGGAAAATGATTTTTCCAGAAGATCCGGAAGAATACCTGCAAGCCCGTGAATGGGTGTATGATTCCGCCAGCAGTCCACATATACATTCCGTACTCTTCCTGCCAGGATATCCTGAGAAAACGTTGTTCTTGTCGAACTCACTTCCCCGCATAACACAGAAGTTCTGATTATGAGAGCTTCCGGATATCTGTTGAGCACGAACCTGTCTGCGATGAGTTTGGTCCAGCCATACAGAGATAATGGAACTGAGGGAGATCTTTCGGTATATGGAGGTATCCCTCCGCTGTAGACCAGGTCGGTTGAAAAATGAATCATGGGAATCGATCGAGCGACACAGTGAATAGCCAGCCGGCGGGGCCATAATGTGTTAAGTCTCCAGGACTTCACCGGATCGAGAACGCATTGGGACGGTTCGGATATGGCGGCAGTATTAACTATGAGATCAAATTCCTGATCTAAAAGTCGCTTCATGTGCTTCAAAGACAGAAGGTCAAAAGCTTCCGTATCCAGTTGTCCGCTTCCGGATACCGGTCTGATATTCCATTGCTCAGACAGGTCTTCCCTTATTGCCGATCCAAGTCTTCCCGAAGCTCCGGTAAGCAGAACAGAGGGAAGGCTCAACTGTCCTGTCTTTCTCCGGGAACCGAAATAAAGGTGGCTTTAGCGGAAGCTTTCTCGATACCCTCCTGAAAAAGGGAAGCCTTCAGTTTCATTATCCTGCCGCGCTGTTCTATCAATTCCGCTTCTACTTTCACCGGTTCTCCCGTAAGTACTTTTTTCCTGAACCTGACCGATATTTCAACTGTGGCGCAGAATCCTCCCACGCTCATAGCGGCGTACGCCATCGACTCGTCGAGAACTGTTGAAAGAAGCCCGCCATGAACTATGCCCGTATAACCCTGATGTCTTTTTTCAGGCGTCCAGAGGATGACCGCCCTTCCGTCTTTTCCTTCGGGATTCAGGCGGAGTCCATGAGGATTTTTCTCTCCGCAGACGAAGCAGTACCTGTCATCGTCAAAAATATCACTCATGGGTTATCCGCCTGTTCTAAAATCTGTTAAAGGAACCTGCCCGGATCAGAAACAATGTATTCGAAAATACCATCGGTTCCAACAATTATCTGTCCATTGTTGTTCAGAACAGTTTCCAGAGTCTCAAGCGATCTTACGAAACCGTAGAAATCGGGATAGCTGTTGTAAGCATTCGCATATATGGCCGCCGCAGTGCTATCGGCTACTCCTCGGAATTCAAGAGCGCTCCTGCCGGCATTCGCCTCTATTGAATCGACCCTGAGGTCAGTATCAGCGATGATAACGTTGGACATTCTTCTGCCCTCCGCGCGGTATCTGGTTGAGATCCGGTTCCTCTCCGCCTGCATCCTGGTGAAAACGGCAGCCTGGTTTTCAATTGGTAGATCCGCACGCTTGATCCGAACATCAACGATGTATATACCGTACTCTCGGGCCATAACTCTGCAGGTTTGGGCTACTCTTTCGAGTATCGCGATTCTGCCCTGCGTTGAAGTCATTCTTATGAGTCTTATGGTCTCCTGGATTTCTCCATCTTCATCGATGACGATATCCGCCAGAGTGTCAGTATAAGCCACGTTGTTGACTAGCCTTACGTAATCATCAAGACCAATCGGATTATT
This sequence comes from Candidatus Aegiribacteria sp., assembly GCA_030594645.1. Classification (GTDB taxonomy): domain Bacteria; phylum Fermentibacterota; class Fermentibacteria; order Fermentibacterales; family JCC-6; genus Aegiribacteria. The sequence goes on along the minus strand of JAUVEU010000005.1, from coordinate 18,222 downwards.
GCTGCTTCTTACAATCTGAATCAGATTGCTCTTGCCGAGTTCCTGCCTGATCATGGAATAGATAATGTCATCAAGGCGTGATAATGCTCCATTCTCCGAACGGACGCTCCTGAGAAACAGAAGAGGGTTCTCTATTCTCCACCTGGCGTAGCAATCTACCTTAATATGTTTCTTGTCCTTTGTGACAACATCAGCAGGAGGATCATCGTATTCAAGAATTCTATCGTCGAATATCTTCACCTGCTGAATGAACGGTATTTTAAAGTAGAGACCAGCTCCCTGGCTCAGGGCAACTCCCTGTGCGTGTTCTTCCATCCAGAGTTCAAGTTCAGCTATTTCCTCCGCAGTACGATCACCTACAATTACCCTGACAGGGTTTCCAAGCTGAAGAATCACGGCCTGTTCGGTTTCAGAAACGGTGAAGAATGCTCCGGTAATAACCAGCAGGATGAAAAGCGCCGCGAGTCCGTAAATTATATGCTTGACGCGTTTCATTACTCACCTCCCGTAAGATTGTAATGAGTGAGAGCACCGGCTGATTCGTCAACAACAGTTACATTTACAGCATCCAGGAGGGCAGCAAGTGTTTCAAGATGAATTCTTACAGCTGTCACTTCCGGGCTCTTTCGGTACTCCTCGGCTACAGCGGTGAATCTGAAGGCTTCACCCAATGCAATGTTTACCCTTTCAGCACTGTATCCCATTGCGGCATTCACTACTACGACAGAATCCGCAAGTGCCTCCGGTATTCTCTGGTTTCTGTAGCTTTCAGCTTCGTTGATGTACGCCTGCATGTCTTCCCTCGCTGTGGCAACATCCTTGAATGCAGCGGATACTTCCTGTGGAGGCTGCACATCCATCAGCTGGACAGCTATGACATTTATTCCCATTCTGTACTCATCGGCAATTTCCTGAGTGAGATCCATTATTCTGTTCTGAATCTCAAGCTTTCCGGTGGTCAGAACGGCATCAATCGCGTTGTTTCCAACAACAAGTCTGGTGCTGGATTCAGTTATGTCCCTCAGTGTGCCGTACTGATCACGTACGTTGAAGAGGTAATCGGTGGCGCTGTTGATCCTGAACTGCACAATAATGGCAAGGTTGATGATGTTCTCGTCACCCGTAAGCATCTGCGCTTCAGCAAGCATTTCACGGTCATTCGTAAAACTCTTGTATGAAGGGGGGTTATCGGAAAGAGTTCTGAAACCTATTTCAATGCGCTGCACGATATTTACAGCCGGTTTGTACACCCTCTGTACAGGCCAGGGCCATTTGAAGTGAAAACCCGGATCCGTTGTAGAAGTGTATCTGCCGAATGTAAGCACTACTCCCACTTCTTCCGGATCAACAATGTAGAACGGTCCCCCCAGAAGGAACCACAGCAAAACTACCAGGGTCAGTATTCCCAGCTTGTACTTGTGCGGGAACAGCTGTCCGGCTCTAACGACTTTCATTTCAACCTCCAAATTCCTCATTCAACATGAATGTATAATGCTACATTTCCTTGAGTTTACGCTGAAGCGTACGGCGGCCTATACTCAGCAGATCTGCTGCCCTTGTTCTGTTTCCGCCTGTAAGCTCAAGTGTTTTCCTGATGGCAAGGTTCTCCAGTTCATCAAGGGAAACAGGCAGTTCCGCTTGAAGAACAGTGGTTTTCCCCGATGATGCCCCGGCTATTTCTGATGGAAGCTCCTCAACAGTGATTCTGCTTCCTGATATGATCAGAAGACTTTCCATGAGGTTTCGCAGCTGACGCACGTTTCCGGGCCAGCTGAATGATACAAGATGCTCAAGAGCATCGGGAGTGATGAAGGGAAGGGGCAGCCCGTGCTTATCGGCTGCCTCCCTGAGAAACGACATTGCCAGCATTGGTATATCACTTCTTCGTGAACGCAACGGAGGGATGTGAATTTCAACAACCTTCAGACGATAGAAAAGATCTTCTCTGAATGTCCTTTTTTTTACGGCTGATTTGAGATCGGTGTTTGTTGCGGCGATCAGTCTCACATCAATGAGGTGAGATTTGTTGCTTCCAAGTCTCGTGACTTCGTTATCCTCAAGGATACGAAGCAGTTTTACCTGAAGATCAAGAGGAATCTCTCCCACTTCATCAAGAAGAAGCGTCCCCCCTGAAGCAGCTTCGAATTTACCTTCCCGCGGTAGATCAGCACCCGTATAAGCTCCTCTTTCATGTCCGAAAAGTTCATCCTCCAGAAGTGTGCCGGGTATCGCAGCACAGTTAAGAGCAAGATATGGCCCTGTCCTTCCGCTGAGAGCATGAATCTGACGGGCAAGCACGTCTTTTCCCGTTCCGCTCTCACCGGTGATGAGGACGGTTACCTTCACCGGAGCTACACGTCTGGCTTTCCTTACTACCTCGCTCATAACACGGCTTCGATAAAGAAGATGGGAAGTTGGCGAAGCAGTATTTGTTTCAGATACAGAACTGCTTTCAACAAACCTGATTGAAAAGGAAAACGCTCTTTGTATCGCAGCCTGCAGAGCCTGAGTATCGTTTATGCTCAACAGGATATCGACTGCCCCGGATTTCATCCAGGAGATTGCGTCTTCCGCGCCTATGGTCCTTCCATGAATGACAACACCTGCAGCAAGGTTTGCTTTCTGCAGTGTCTCAAGAAATCCTGACATATGCATATCACCGATACTAGCTGAAATCACGACTGCATTGACAGACCGGGATCTGATTCGACGAAGAGTCCCCCTTGCGTCGGTCTGGATACTGACGCTGTATCCCATCGTTGATATCCTGGTTTTCAGGTCCTCAGCCCTCTCCTGGTTCTCATCTGCAACAAGAACTGTTCCTCTACCGAGCGCGGTTACCAACACTTTCTCCTTTGATACGGCGGATACTCCATCAGTTCCGTTCTCCAGGGTCTTTGATCAGCAGGAAGGGAGGCATTACCAGCACATCGATACCTGTTCCATAGAAACAGCGCACCGCGTCAACGGGTGTTGTTACTATGGGCTCCCCCTTTACATTAAATGATGTATTCAGGATTACAGGAACCCCTGTCCTTCTGAAAAAGCTTTCTATCACATCATAATAGAAAGGATTAATATTCCTGGTCACCGTCTGGACCCTAGCTGTTCCGTCAATGTGAGTAACGGATGGAATATCGCTGATCTTTTCGGGAAGCACGGAGTAAGTTTTATTCATGTATCCTGCAACGGTGCATCCTTCAAAATACTCATGAGCTTTCTGCTCCAGACAGCTTGGACAGAAAGGTCTGAATGATTCTCGATGTTTAACAACCCTGTTGACTATATCCTTCATGTCAGCCCTTCGAGGATCAGCAAGAATTGATCTGTTGCCAAGAGCCCTTGGACCGAATTCCATCCTGCCGTTGAACAGTCCCACAACTTTTCCCTGTTCAATCAGCTCAGCTGTCCTGTCAGCAAGATCATCGGGTCTGCTCCATCCGAGCCTGGCCATTTCCAATGCTTCGCGGATTTCCTCTTCGGAATATTCAGGACCAAGGTACATCCCCGGAGGCGGAACAAGGGGAATTTCCGGATAATTCTTCCGGTGAATGTGTACTGCTGCTCCTATGGACGTCCCGGCATCATGTGAAGCGGGAAGAGGAAAGGTTTCATCAAAACCGGATTCTTTCTCAATCAGTCCATTCATTACGCAGTTCAGACCGACGCCTCCTGAAATTACCAGCCTGTCCATCCCTGATACTTTTCTGAGGTACCCGGCCAGAGAAAGACCGACTTCTTCCAGAGCTTTCTGCGCGGAGCATGCAATATTCATGTGAAGAGAAGTAATTTCAGTGCCCGGCATTCTCGGGGGGCCGATGGTTTTCTGTACTTCTTTTGAGAAATTGGCTGAGTGAACACCCATGTGAATATCCAGAAGTTTTGTGTCCAGGTGTATTCTGCCTCTGCTGCTGCTGATTATTCTCCTGAATGTATCCAGAAATTCCGGTTCTCCGTAACTGGAAAGCCCCATAATTTTGTACTCGTCATTATCCGGCATGAAACCGAGGTGTTTCGTAACAGCGCTGTAATAAATTCCAGGTGAGTTGGGAAATCTTGAAAAGGAGTGTATTTCCATCCCGGCAGGTGTGAAGCTCGCAAGCATGCTGGTATCTCTTTCCCCGACTCCATCCATCGTAAGAACAGCAGCTGATTCAAATCCTGAACAGTAACAGGCAGCGTCAGCATGAGCTATATGATGTTCAACGAAATTGACCCTTGCTTTCAGAGATATTCCGAGATGACTGCGAATGACTGTTTCTATCGAACGCATTTTTTTTGCGCCGTTCAGTTGCGAAAGCAGAAAGTAGAGCCCTCCGTTCTTCAGGAGGTAATGTCTGCTATGTAAGATGTTTTCCCGCATAACAAGACCGGGAAGCATATAGAAAGCGACATGATCTATTTCGGAGGGGCTGATCGAAGCGCTTTCAAGCACATAATCCACAGATTTCTCAGGATAGTCAGCGTAATGCTTGATCCTTCGAAATCGTTCTTCCTCCGCAGCAGCGACAAGCTTTCCGTTAATCAGCAATGCGGCCGCAGCATCATGTTTATAACAGTTAAGCCCAAGAATTACCGCCATTTTTCTCCTGATCGATGTTGCGCTACCCTGTGCTTCCTGCACTGCTGCAAATTCAGTTGTTTTTCCATGTCAACCTTATGGCTTTCCTGCAATACGATACGGTACAGCGGATATTATGCTTTCGCTTACCGGGCTGAACCAGTCCGGCAAACAGCCTGCAAGAATGAAGCAAGGTCATAAAAAGCCTGAAACCGGTTACAGCGCCGTACTTTCCATGTTTTCTGAGAAATCGTACTTTCCCTGGAATATACCTCAGCCAGGTTTCCTGTCCAAACATCTGGCGAGCCGCAACTCCTTCCAGATGAACGACCAGAGCATCCGGAACAAACCATACTTCCCAGCCGGATCTGTTCAATTTGTATTGCAGATCTGTCTCCTCGTGATAGAAGAAATAGTCTTCATCGAACAATCCCGTATCCAATAGCGCTTTTCGGCGGAACGCCATTACGGCTCCCACAAGCCAGTCAGCTTTCTGCTCCTTCAGATGTAAAGAGTGAATTGCTGATTTCGATTTAAGAAAAGGCAGATGCTCTTTAATCAGTTTCCACGGAAAAGGGAAGTCTCTCATGGATGGCTGAAGTGTTCCGTCGGGCCAGAGAAGCCGGGGTCCGGTCATGCCTGCCTCCGGATGTCTCTCAAGAGCGTCAACAAGCAATTTCAGACTTCCAGGTGTGAAAATCGTATCGTTATTCACCAGAACAAGTATTTCATCATCACAATTGTTGATAACAAGGTTCGCTCCAGCCGCGAAACCAAGATTTCTCTCCGATCTCAGCAGGGAAAACCAGGATTCTCCGCCAAACTCCTCATCTGCGGCTCTGTCGGAACCATCCGTGGAACAGTTGTCCAGAACAATCAATCTGGCCTGAAGCTCAATCAATTGCGGAGCAAGAGAGTTGATCATATTACTCAATACTTCAGTACCGTTCCAGTTCAATGTAATTACTGTGATTCCGCTCATTCTGCAGCCCTTTGCATCTGTTCATCACATCTGTTCCGGAATTCCAGGAAAGCATCCATATCGGACAGGGGGAGATTTCTCCTGTGAGAACTGTAAAACAGGTACGGATCTATGGGGTTACCGTTTTCATCATTAATCTGATAATGCAGGTGAGGTGAAGTCGAGGTCCTTCCGGTTGTTCCTACGTAACCGATTGTATCCCCCTTCTGAAGCGTTAACCCCCGGGTAACACCGTCTGCAATCGCGCTGAGGTGAAGAAATATTTCTGAATAGCCGACACCTAAACTTATTTCCACGCAGTATCCGTTATAGTCAAAATTCCAGTTTGTTCTTGTCACGGTCCCCCCTCTGCAGGTTCGTACAGGTGTGCCCGCGGGAGCCTTGTAGTCTACTCCGGCATGGCTGTGATTGCCTCTGGGTTCTCCGTAGGGACCGGTCATTTCTTCAAAAGTGGTGATTGGCATGTAATTCAGGAACCGCATTACTTCAATTCCATCAGCATAATAATGTGATGCCCAGTTATCTCCTGTCATCTGAAAACTGTATACTGACAATGGATTATTCGAAGTGCCTTCCCTTGGCACATAACGAAGCGCAGCAATCTGGTTTTCCCTTCCGGTCACACCGTACAGCACATAGAGAGAATCACCTGCATTCATACCTCTCCATGGATCTGTGTCCCACCACATGCATCGCACGATGTGAGCGCCGAAAATATCAGGATTTTCCACTTCACCCTGAAGGCTGGCATAAATAGAACCGTTGATCTCAATCGCCAATCTGCTCCATTGATATTCCTGTACAATGGAATCGATCCGGGGGATCTCTAACGTATCAGGCAGCAGTGAATCCGGAAGGGTTATCAATGAATCAGGTGCAGGAATTGTGTCAACAGTAGTATCCGTCACTGCAGCAATCATCTGATCCGGGGAGACTGAAGAACTGTCAGAACCCGGCAGTTCGGTGGAAACAGTGTGTTTCGGCAGAATATCAATCGCCCGAATGATAATCTCCCCTTCTTCAGGCCTGCTCCTGCAGGAGGTAAAAGAAAGAAAGAACACGGAAAAAAGAAATCCTGCTGCATACAAAGCTTTACTGATTTTGTGACATTTCGTCAAAATATTGACATCTCTCGGGATTGTGTTACCATACATACATCATGAATATGAATAATACGAAGAAAAGCAGAATACTGGTAATCGATGATGAGGTATCAATAACATCCTCTCTTAAGAGAACACTTGAGTTGTCCGGATATCAATGCGATACGGTTAACTGCGGAAAGGATGCCCTTCGGACGCTTAGAGAGAAGAGCACCTATGATCTCATTATCACTGACATCAGGCTTCCTGACATTTCCGGCATTGAAATTCTGGATATAGTCACGGTGAAATATCCTTTCCTTCCTGTTATCGTGATAACCGGTTACGCCAGTATCGAAAGCACAAAGGAAGCTATCCGCAAAGGAGCGCTTGATTACCTGCCCAAGCCGTTTACTACCGGAGCTCTGATAAGCGCAGTCAACAATGCTCTGAAGTCCTCGAAAAAAAGGAACCAGTACAAGAATCTTTATGAGATTGTCTACCAGAGCAACTGCATGGAAGAAATTATGGACATGGTCACTCGGGTGGGAAGAGCGGAGAGCACAATCCTTGTTACGGGAGAAAGCGGTACAGGCAAAGAATTGATTGCAAGAGCAATTCACCGCAATTCCAGACGCTCAACACAGCAGTTCATCTCCGTTAATTCAGGCGCAATTCCAGAAGGGCTTCTGGAAAGCGAATTGTTCGGGCATATAAAAGGTGCATTCACCGGTGCTGTAACTACATCTCACGGCAGGTTTCATGTGGCGGATGGAGGCTCTCTTTTCCTTGATGAAGTTGGCAATATGAGCCTTGCCATGCAGGTTAAACTCCTCAGAGTACTTCAGGACGGCGAGTTTTCACCTGTAGGAAGCTCTGATGTCGTTAAAACAGATGTCAGACTGATAGCGGCAACGAATATGAATCTTGAACAGGCCATCAGCACAAAAACTTTCAGAGAAGATCTTTATTACAGGTTGAATGTGATCGAGATCCACATACCTCCGCTCAGGCAGAGGACTGATGATATTCTCCCTCTTTCAGAATTTTTCCTTTCGAGACTGGCAGGTTCGGAGCACTCAAGGAAACTTACTCTTTCCTCAAACGCCGTTTCAGCACTTCTGTCCTACCATTGGCCTGGCAATGTACGTGAGCTGGAAAACACCATGGAGCGAGCCTCTGTTCTATGTGATAGTGAGCAGGTAGAGCTGCATGATCTTCCGGATAGAATCACATATTCCAAGGAAGATTTTCCCGAGCAGACTCCGACAGCAGAACATATAAATCTTGACTCACTGTTGAACAGCATTGAAAAGCACTATATCATTAATGCGCTGAAGAAGAGCAATGGAAATAAAACAAGCACAGCTAAAATTCTCGGACTGAAAAGAACTACTCTTCTTGCAAGGATGAAACATTACAATATTCAGAGGGATACAGGTAAAAATCAGGATGAGTGAAAACGCCAGAATTCTTGTTGTCGATGATGACATCTCTATCAGGACTCTCTGCAGAGAAGTCCTTGAATTGCAGGATTTTGAGATCGTCGAAGCGGAGAACGGCAGTATAGCGCTTTCAATTATGCAGACCACTTCTTTCAGCCTTGTGCTGAGTGATATCATGATGCCTGATATGGGCGGTCTGGAGCTGGCTTCCGAAATTCGTGTAAAATATCCCGATACCCTCGTTATTCTAATTACCGGTCACGGATCAATTGATCTTGCAAAGGATGCTATACAGAGGGGCGCTTTTGACTTCATAACCAAGCCTTTCTCAATGGTGGAGCTTAGCCAGACTGTTGGAAGAGCTCTTGAGTTCCGAAAAAAGCAGCTCTCTGTTCTCCCCTCTCCGGAACTTAAGGATCTTTACAATCTTACGGTGAATATCAATATCTCGAAGCATTCCCGTCAGGCGTTCCTGGAAACCCTTGTTCAAGCTCTGGAACACACTTTCAGAGGAGACTCCGCAAGAATCTATCTTGCAAATATTCCTGGTGAAAGCAGTGTTACCAGGATATGTGAATTTGGAAAAGAAGATCTTCTCAGTGACAATGATTGGAAATCCTTCAGCCAAAAAGCTCTAACCGTTGAAGGGGGTATTCTTGCGGGAGAGTACACTGATCTTCCGCTTCCGGAAAACACTGAGGTATCTTCTCTGATGGCTGCTGCCATTCCCAGCCCTGATGGTAACCTTGGAGTCTGTATGGTTGCCAGATCTTCAATACCAGCCTCTTTCACAGTCAGAGATCTTAAGCTGCTGGGGCTTTTCGCAGCGCAAGCAGGGAATCAGCTTATGAATTACAGACTTACTTCAAATCTTCGCGGGCATGCCGATAGACTGTCACAGGTAAACATTCTTGCCGGAGACTTTTCCTCTTCACTTGATACAAAACAAGTACTGTCATCTATTGTTAAAGGACTCAGAACGATGATACCATTTGATCTGTTTGGTGTCTTTCTCAGCGGGAAGGATATGCTTCCCCTGAGTTACACCATGGTCAGGTCTGACATACCCGATAAGATTCTCAACTCCGACCTTCGTAAGCTTCTTGAGAAGACTCAGGAACCTTTAACTGTCGGCCAATACCTCGATAGCGGTATTAGAGATTCTTTCGCCTGCGCCAGAGTAGCTGATTGGGAATCTGCTCCAAACCTTGAAATCCTTGACCTGAGCAAATTCGGAAGCTTAAAGGGAATGGTTGTCCTTGCAAACTGGTCTCATGAGAAAATACTCTTTAAAGATAGCTCGTATTTATCAATTCTGGTGCGACACGCGGCAATGGCGCTCAGCAACGCTTATCTTTTCGAGACAAGTGAAACGAATTATACCCAGGCTATCTTCGCTCTTGCCAGTGCGGTTGACGCGAAGGATCCATATACGAGCGACCATTCAAGAAACGTTGCGGCTTACGTAATGACGATTGCATCTCACCTGCATCTTCCTGTCAGAGAGATCAAGCTTCTGCACCATGCAGCGCTCCTGCATGATATCGGTAAGATCGGCATACCCGAATCAATACTGAACAAACAAGGGAAGCTTACACCTGAAGAATTCGATATCATCAGAATGCATCCTGTAACCGGTTATAGAATCCTGAGACCTGTTACCGCTTTCGGCAGTTTCATCGATACTGTGAAGTGTCACCATGAACGGTACGATGGCAAAGGATATCCATCTGGCCTCAAAAAAGAAAAAATCCCATATCATGCCCGAATCCTTGCTGTAGCTGACTGCTTTGATGCCATGACTTCCGACAGAGTCTATCGAAAGGCTCCAGGAGTTGAATACGCTCTCAATGAAATCCGGAAAAACTCCGGCTCCCAGTTTGATCCGGAGATTGCCGGGACATTTCTGGATGTACTTATGTCAAGAACCCCTGAAAGTATAATCAACGAGTACATTTCCATAGGGGTGAACAGATTCTCTTTTTCATGATATCCACTGAATATTAGTATATTTGATAATGCTCTCACTTATTTTGACCGGAAGGATCATTGATGCCTGACATTGTAGAAATTCGCGCCCGGCAGATACTCGACTCAAGAGGAAATCCAACTGTTGAAGCTGAGGTTTTCCTTCTCAATGGCGGATGGGGCAGAGCTTCTGTTCCAAGCGGCGCCTCAACCGGTGAGCACGAAGCCGTTGAATTAAGGGATAAAGAAGAAGCTTACGGAGGAAAGGGTGTTCTCAAAGCTGTTGAAAATGTAGAAATGCTGATAGCACCTGAAATTTCAGGGCTCTCCGCTCTGAATCAGGCCCGCATTGATAAAATCATGATAGAGCTTGACGGTTCCTCAAATAAGGAAAAACTGGGCGCTAACGCTACCCTTGCTGTATCAATGGCTGTCTCCAGAGCTGCTGCGAACCATCTTGGGCTTCCTCTATATCGATATCTGGGAGGCCCTTCCGCAAGGCTTCTTCCGGTGCCTGGCATGAACATTCTCAATGGCGGAAAACATGCGTCAAATCCGATAGATCTTCAGGAATTCATGATTGTTCCAGCAGGTTTCAGAACATTCAGCAGAGCGCTTCAGGCAGGTACCGAGATTTTTCACGCGCTGAGAAAGCGGTCTTCTGACATGGGGCTTCCAACGACCGTGGGCGATGAAGGCGGGCTGGCCCCGGATCTCCCGTCAAACGAAGCGGCTCTTGATTTCATAATGAAGGGAATCCTTGATGCCGGATATACACCGGGAGAAGATATCTTTCTGGCTCTTGATCCCGCTGCCAGCGAGATGTACCATGATGGAAAATACTATATGCACGGGTGTGATCCCTCCGGTCTTACTTCAGAAGAGATGGTCTCCTACTGGGAAAAACTTGTCCGCAGCTTCCCAATCGTAAGTATTGAGGATGGACTCGCTGAAGATGACTGGTCCGGATGGGAACTTATGACAAGACAACTGGGACAGAGCATTCTCATAGTCGGTGATGATCTGCTGGTTACAAATGTGCAAAGACTGGAAAAAGCGGTGCGGACAGAAGCAGCAAATGCCATACTTATTAAGCTTAACCAGATAGGTACTGTCACAGAGACCATGAACACTGTCAATCTTGCTCACAGAAACGGGTGGAAGACATTTATCAGCCACAGGAGCGGAGAAACTGAAGATACTTTCATCAGTGATTTCTCCGTAGCTGTGAATTCGGGACTTATCAAGACAGGTTCCCTCTGCAGAACTGACAGAGTTGCCAAATACAATCAGCTTCTACGCATAGAAGAAGACCTTGGCGACCAGGCGCTTTTCATGGGAATCGATATTCTGCCTCAGCAGTCCGGAGAGTGATTTGAGAAAGACAGGTAAAAATAGAAGGCTGTTTTACGTAATACTGGTCTTTGTTTTTGTCCTTGTCGTCGTGATCCTGGTTTTCAACAGACATGGGTTCATAGCTCTGACGAAACTCCGGAATGACATTGAAGACATCTCTTTATCAATTGACAGCCTGCAGCAGCAGGTCGATATGATGAACACGGAAATTGAGCAGCTCCTTTCAGACTCAGTCTATATGGAAAAAATGGTCAGAGAAATCCTCGGCTGGGGACGAGAAGGGGAGCATATTGTAAGATTTATCAGACCTGACTCCTCCGGAGTGATCTTCTGAAGCAGACGCGCTTTGCCTGCAGGATCTCCTCAGTCGGGAGAAGAGGCGTACTGATCATCGACGAGCAGGGAAAAGAGATAAGTGCTATAACCGCAGGCCGTGTTTACCATGGGATGAAGCCTGTGCCTGGAGACCATGCGTATGCCCTTAACGTTGATGATCAGGTACTCGTTGAGGAAATTCTTCCAAGAAGCGGCATTCTCCAGCGCCCTTCCCCTATCGGGAGATCCACTCAGATCATAGCCGCAAATGTTGACAGGGTTCTTGTTATGGTTTCTCTCAAGAATCCGCGATTCAGTGACGGATTTGTCAATAGAGCTCTGGTTTCAGCCGAATGGAGAAAGCTTCCGGCAACAATTGTACTGAATAAGATGGATCTTTGCACAGGTGATGCTGACAGGGGCCTGAAAGAAAGGATTCTGAAAGTATATGGTCAGGACGGGGCTGGCTATCCTGTTTTCCCTGTGAGCTGTGAAACCGGATCGGGTACCGATCTGCTCCTTCAGCACATTAAAGGGGCAACGGTTGTTATGACAGGACCGAGCGGTTCGGGAAAAACCTCTCTTGCAAGATATTACAACCCCTCTCTGGATCTCAAAATAGGCGGACTCAATCCAAAAACCAGCAAGGGAAAACACACAACTGTTTCGTCGCGACTCGTTCTGCTTGAGGAGAAAACAACTCTGATCGACACACCGGGGCTGAGAATGTTCTCAATTGAGAATATCCCGGGAAAGGAACTGCAATTCTGCTTTCCGGAATTTCTCCCGTTTATCGGGAAGTGCAGATTCAGGGACTGCATGCATATGTCAGAACCCGGCTGCGCGGTGAAATCAGCATCCGAAAAAGGAACTATCCATATGGACAGGTATAACGCCTATAGAAAATTCATTGAAGAGTCGGTATCAAGCAATTCCGGAAATCGATAACAGCTTATTCTATTTACGGAATCTCAGATCTCTTCTGATCTCCCTGAACAGTTTCTGCCAGATCTGCCATTCCTCCGGCTTTTCCATTTTCAAAGATTGGATGTTTTCTCTGGCAATCAGAAAACCGAAAAGGAAAACAAACGCAACAGCAAAGATCTCTATCCAGATATAGAGCTTTTTAGGTCTGCTTTTCCATCCTGGATGCTTTGGCGGATCAAGCACACGCACTGAAGGATTCTCGCGGTTTTCATCGACAATCGCCTGCTGAAGGCTGATATGGATAGCGCTTGTCAATTCCAGTGCCATTTCATACTCCGCTCGAAGGGTGGCGTACTTGAACTGAATATCAGGCAGTTCCTCAAGAGATACGGAAGGCATAACACTCTCGTAACCTGGCGGAGCTATTCCCGTTTCCAGCATTTCAATTATTCCGAGAAGTTCATCCGCTTCACGATCTTTCAGAAGGGCGCTTGCGCTTGCCCCTCCTGAGATGCCTCTTCGAATGGCAGCCGCAGCTGTCCGGAGCAGAATGTACTGCTGCTTCAATTCCGAAAGGGTCTTGATGTAGGCTTCCATTTCCTGATCCAGTGAGATTATGCCGTTCTCCTTTTCGAACTCACGGAGCAGATCACCGGTACTTCCGAGAATGCTGTCCGCCATCGAAGATCTGATCTCCATAAAGATTCTTGCCTGCTCAGCTCTGCTCCTGCATATCTCCGAGTTAATGCTGTCCAGAGCAGTTATAACCGCTTCCGACACCTCAACTGAATACCATGGATCATTGGTTGTAACTTCGAATTGCAGAAATCCGGATGGGGTCACTCCTGCGGAATAATCCTTCCTGAAAGCTTTCCTTGCCCAGTACAGCGCCAGCTGCTCGTCCTGTTCATACCGATCTCTCTCTTCAGCGTAATCTATATAATCGGTAGACATAATCACATTTTCAATAAGAGTTCTGCTGTTCAGAATCTCTTCAAAAACATCTGACATCGTTGTCATGAGGGGTAATGAAAAGCCCATTCCGCCACTGAAAAACCCCGCAAAATCGGAGGCTCCGAGTCCGGCAATGGTAAGGCCGGGATTTGACTGGGTCTCGGGAGGCATGATAACCGTCGTTACCGTGTATTTCTTCTCGAGAAGAAAAGTCACGATAACCGTTGGTATCATAACGATAAGAAGAGCTTTTATAAGGAACCAGCGATTCTTCAGAAGAAGATAAAGATACCACGATGGGCGCCTTGCCTGCTTCATATCAGAACACACTCTTCCATGCTATGATCACGGACGCAACACTGGTGACTATCAGAAGCGGGTCCTGCCACCAGACGATTGCCTTTCGCGGAATCAGGATCACCGCTCCGGCAGGCACTGAGGCGATTTCGTTCAGCCGTTTTTCCTCTCCTCCGGAAAGCACTATCCTGGTTCCGGATTCAGAAGCCTCCCGCAGCAGTCCTCCTGACTGGGAAATGTAATAGAGAGCATTCATCCCTGCTATATACGGGTATACTCCGGGAGAAAAGACATATCCTGAAACAGAAACAACGGGCGGGATTCCGGGACAAACCACTATGTCATCGGGCTGGAGGACAGGGTCAAGCTCAGGATCATCAAGAGGCGCAGGGAGCCTGATCTCTGATCCGTTTTCAGAAATGGTTCTTATCACATGGCAGCTGTCTCTGACTGTCCACGCTTCGGTTCCTCCCGCTCGGGTTACAAGACCGCAGGCAGTTTCTCCGGGGATGAATTCAAGCATGCCGCTTGCGCTACCCGTCCAGGTTACCATTTCCGCAGGCCTGAATTCAGCGGATAAGGAACCGGAAAGCCTTACTGCCCCCTCTATCCTGACGAATTCCTCAGCTTCAGGAACATGAACATGATCACCAAGAGACAGAACTGGATTTGAGGTAAGATATCCGTTCAGAATGAACTTCGTTATATCAACTGCTGCTGTATCACCATCTGAATGAATTATCAGAATGTTAGTCCAGGCGCCGGCAGGAGTTACTCCACCGGCTTTTGCTAACAGATCGGTCAATCTGTCCGCTCCGGTTATCTGTACTATTCCAGCGGAACCGATCTGGCCTGTCACAGGCACTCTGAAAGTTCTGAGAACAGCGAGTCCCGTCATTGCTCTTAAACCGGGATACCTTGCCGAGAAACCAGCCTCAATTAGAGCAACAGCTTCATGCAGAGTATGATTCGCCACATACCATGATCCCGCAGATGGAATTACCATGCATCCATCAGGAGTTACTGTGAGATACAGCAACCCGCCTTCACTCAGCACAGACAATTCAGCTGGAATTCCTCCAAGAACGGTAAACCAGAGCACGTCTCCGGGACCGATGATATACTCCGTCGGGTCAATGTCTTCTATCATTGGGTGGGCGGGAAGAATTTCGATTCCTTCACCGACCAGAACAAGGAGAAATATTAGCAGATTCATCCAACCTCCGAAGTAATATCCAAATTCTCACACAAGCTTATAGCGTGTAAGACATTATTCAGAAACTTCCATGCTGTCAATCAGTAATAATACGCTTACAGCAGACTGGCCACCATGAGAGCCTTGATGGTGTGTTTTCTGTTTTCGGCTTCATCCCATACAACTGATGCCGAACTTTCTATAACATCCATTGTAACTTCATTACCCTTAACCGCCGGAAGGCAGTGCATGAAGATAGTTTCCGGATTATCAGTCATCTCCATCATATCCGAATTCACCTGGAACGGTTTTAGCAGACTGATTCTTTCGGAAGCCTCGTCTTCTTCTCCCATGGATACCCATACATCCGTATAGATAACATCAGCTCCTTTGACCGCCTTCTTAATGTCCGAGGTTATTTCCAGTTCAGAACAGGATTCGGAAGCGATCTGCATTACCGCATCAACAAGCTCAGGGTCAGGATAAAGGCTTTCGGGAGCAAGAATGGTGCAGTTCACGCCCATCATCGCGCAGCCGATCATAAGACTGTTCGCCATGTTGTTGCGTCCATCTCCGGCATATACGAGATTCAACCCGGATAGCCTGCCGAAATTTTCCTCCATTGTCATCAGGTCTGCTAGAACCTGAGTGGGATGAAACATATCCGTCAGCCCGTTGTACACGGGGACTCCTGAATACTCCTCTAAAGTGTTCACCGTATCCTGACTGAAGCCCCTGAACATTATCGCGTCAAACATTCTTCCCAGAACCCGTGCCGTGTCTTCAATGCTCTCCTTCTTGCCAAGCTGTATGTCGGAACTGGACAGGAATACAGGATGCCCGCCTTCTTCACCAAAAGCTGTCTCAAATGCGCATCTTGTTCTGGTGGATCGTTTCTCGAAGAGCATGGCAAGGGTCTTGCCCTTAAATCGCTGATTAACCTGAAAAGAGGTTCTTTCAGCCTTGAGCAGGTGAGAAACGTCCAGAAGATACCGCACATCGTCACTGGTCAGGTCGAGAAGCGTAAGCAGACTTCTCCCTTTGAAATTCACTGCCATGAAGAACCTCTTTCAACAATTGCTATTTGATACTGTTTGAAATCAGAATGTATTCGGGGAAATATACATTGAAAGGGTCTTCGAAAACAAAAGGGGCACGCTGATAGCATGCCCCTTATTAAAACGCTTACGTTCTAGAAACTGTAGTAGGCTCCTCCGAGAATGTTCTCTGAACCCCATGTAGAAAGATCGTTGAATTTGTATTCGTCTCCGTCATCGAGGTCAGTTGTTGTAGAAAGGTACCTGATACCGAACTCGGTAAATAAAGCAAATCTCTCCGCACCCGGAATCGCGAAATCAACTCTCATTATCGGGTAGATACCGTATCCGGAAGTCTCGGGTTCGTCAGCTCCAGTAACATCTTCACCTGTTCCCTTACCGTAAATAAAGGAAAGGCCTATACTGAAAACCGTATTGGCAGGTGCGGCGATTACGTAGAATCCTGAGGCGCCGATAACGTAGATAGTTTCATTTGAATCAAAAGTTACACCTTCAATTTCATACTCGAAGTTTACCTTGTCGTATCCGGCAAGGAATTCAAGTCTGAACTCGGGGGATGCCGCAAAACCGACGCGAAGCAGATTCACATTAGTGAACAGGGCATTACCATCAGAAGACACATTATAAGGAATGCTAATAGGTTTGTATCCCAGTGAAAAACCCGCAAAGGCCGTACTTGCAAAAGCAAGAAGACAGAACAGCAGGAATACCTTTTTCATTACTCTCCTCCTCATCAGAACAGGCGGCCAATTCCACCTGCTCAGAAGTAACTAATTGGTATTTTACACTATTATCAGCCTTTTGGCAAGGTCGCCATTACCCTCGCAGAAGGGAAATAGTGACATGCACTACGTTGCGTGTCACCCAATTTACCTGATTGAGTCTACAACCCCAGCGAAGCCTGCCAGAGCAGCCTCATGGCAAGGTCACCCTTTTCCGGGCAGCAAAGGTCTTTGCTGAGCAGCACAAGCCCCCTCTCCCTGCCGTCGGGAGCTATCGCTATCAGGACGTAAGTCTTATGATCCTGACCTGAATCGACCCATCCGTACAGATCCCAGCCCTGTCCGACGGATGATGCCTGTCCGGAGCCCATATCAGGGTTCTCCATGATCTCCGGAACAGCGGGAATATCCATGCCGGAATGAATTATCCGAAGAGTCTGCGTTACATCGTCAAGCGAACTCAGAGACGGATAGGCGGCAGGAGCGCCTTCCCATTCAAGCTGTATGTCATGCAGTTCCGTATCATTCATTCCCTTTGAGGCAACCCAGGAGGATACGCTTTCAAGTCCAATGGTCCACATCGCTCTTGCGGCGGCTTCCCGGGAATCGTTGAATGCCCACTTGAATTCATCAGCTATCGTTATGTTGCGGCCGACTAAAGTATCAAGATCCAGTTTACCTTCAAGCATCAGCTCTATCGCATATGCCAGCAAGAAAATATCAGGATCATCCACCGGGAAAACCCCGCTGCCTGATGAGGCAAGAACATTTCCGGAATTCATATCTATAACAGCCGCTCCGAAGCTGCCGCCCGAAAGATTCTCTATATCGGAAATGGAAGCTGTCTGAATGAAGACCGGAGAGGATGTTTCCGTAATAAGAGTATCTTCATTCTGCACGATTGACGGCAGCTGCCCCTGACAAATAGAAGTAGAAACCGGGAATACCGAAAAAATCAGACTCGTAAAAAGTATCTGTATCATATCTGTTAACCTTTCTCTTTGGATTCAGAAATCCAGCTCCGGATGTTCATGCATCTTGAAGAGATCTCTAGTTATGAGAAACAGTCACGGTTCCAGAACTGTAATCGGATACCGAATTGTTTCCCTCATAAAGGATAGCTCTCACATAATAGTCATCTTCCGGAAAGAGGGAGCAGTCCCACAGGAAACCGGTTGATTCAACGGACAATGATTCCGCTATCTGAATAAGACCGCTCTTCGGGTCAAGATCGGTATCAACAAAGAGATCGATGCCTGCATGAGAGTATCCCTGAATATCCAGAATCCAATTAACTATATAGCTGTTATCAGCCTGTGCGCCCCCTGCCGGCGGCGAGGTAACAGTAATGGCAATACCC
>JAUVEU010000092.1 GCA_030594645.1 Candidatus Aegiribacteria sp. | reverse complement strand
AGTTCTAAAAGTGTCCACCACGGGGTACCGGATTTTACAGCGGAGATTAATTCCTGGTGGATTAGCGAATAAGTTAAATCAGAGGAATTGGCATACGGTTCAGATACACTAATTGAAATTATCCAGACATATAACATTTATTTAAATATCTATTTGGAACAATTCCGGCCTATCTGGATATGTATGTATGTTCCTGCAGGAATAAAGCTCATTAACCTTATTAACCGTTTAAGGAGGCTCATCATGAGAACTATGGAGCTGGTGCTTGCCTCGATCATGCTTCTTGTGTCCGGTGCTGCTTTCGCCGGACATGGATGTTTATACGAGCACGAGATCGCGAATTACATCAATACCGCCTTTAACATAGAGGATGGCACATTCACGGAGAATGCATATGCAATTCAAACCGGTGCCCTGGAAATGGTTGATGAGAACCTGGCAGATGACCAGGATGATCCATCTCATCTTGAAATGCTTCTGCAGATAAAATGTATCGTTCTCTACAATCTGGCCTGTCTGGAAGCACTGGAGAACAATACTGAAGAGGCTTTCATGTGGCTCGAGAAAGCAATCGATACTGGTTTCAATGATCAGGTATGGATGGAATCGGATACCGATCTGACAGGTCTTCGCGAGGATACGAGATTCGATGGACTTATCCAGAAGATCAGAACTGCACAGATATACTGAGAATCACAGGAGTTCTCTCCCTTAGAATAAGGTATTTTGAGATGGTTTGGAATAAGGGCCGGAGCAATGAATGCCCCGGCCCCGTCCTTATCGGAAGAACAGGTTAAGCCCTGTTCTCCCTGCATTTGTATTTGTTTCCTACCATGTGCACCTCCTCTGTTGGGGTTTCAGATATCAGAGGGCTGAGCTAGGCCAGCACCTCCGTGCGTATGACCTTCCCGTTCCTCATGTGCACCTCCTTTCGGTTGGAGTTGGTAGAAGTAATAGACTGAAAGGCCTGTTCGTCTGTCAAGTAAGGTTCTTTATCGCCGGCTTATTCCTCAAATATTTCACCATTCCATATGTATGTGACGGATGTTCTCTGTGTCTCAACGTAGCCGTCTGTGTCATCTTCCCATTCTTCCAGGCTTCCTTCAATTGTGACCTGGTTGTTTACTCCACACGAGTCGGTCGGGAGTACGAAGATCTCATTGAAGCTGTAGCAGCCGGCGTCGGACTGCGAGCTGGCATGCGGTCCCATTATAAGATCGCTACCCGTCCATGCGAAAAGGACGTCCCGGTTTTCGTATCCGCATGCTTCGTAGATAAAGGAAAGCTCGATCAGATTTTCTATTCCGGTGAATCCGTCAGCCTGGAGTTCCATTCCTCTGATGCAGTAGCTGTATGGAGACTGACCGGAACCAGCGCTGACCGGACGGAAAACCTGTTCTGCAAGGATCTCATCCGAACTGATTATTCTCGCTGCCGCGATGAAGCAATGTTCCTCATTGTTGAATCCTGTGACTGTGAAAACAAAAAGAGTATCTCCACTGAGAGAAAGGCTGGTCATTGCAAGATCGGGTCCGGGAATAAAGCCGGTACATTCAATACCATCGTATTCAAACGTAGCTTCATACCAGTAAAACGGCATTCCATCAGGTAAGGTGTCTTTTCCGGAAGATCCTGATATTTCGAGTTCAGTTCCCATTGGAAGCCTGACCCCCTGCGAGCAGTCTATGTCCGGATAGGAAAGGATAACAGCAGTATTCGAGAATACAACTGTCCTGTCATCTGTGAAATCTCCGTACCAGTAATCCCCATGTACTGCTGAAGTAGCGATCAGTACGATTGATAAAACTGTCAGCTTCACTGAAATACTCTTTATACTCATCATTCTTACTCCTGATTACTGATTGTTATTGAAAAAGGTCGGGCTAGCTGTCGATTACTTCCTGCAGTACATATGCTATATGAGATATTGAATAAGGCTTGAGCATGACTCCCCTGAATCCGAATTCCTCATAGTTCGACATTACAGGGTCTGTTGAATAACCGCTTGATACAATCGCACGGACATCCGGATCAATTAAAAGAAGCTCCTTCATTGTCTCTGCGCCCCCCATGCCGTTCGGAATTGTCAGATCCAGAATTACCGCGTTGAAGGAGTTTCCATTTTTCATGCTGTTGCTGTACTTATCTATGGCTTCAGTACCATTAACAGCGCATTCAACTTCATATCCAAGACGGATAAGTATTGCTTTCACCGTATCTCTCACGATCTCCTTATCGTCCATTACCAGTATTCTTCCTTCAGCTACAGTAAGGAAATCAAATTCCATCTGCTTCTTTTCCATTATTTCGGATACTGAAGGGAGATATATGATGAACGTACTTCCGGAATTGATACCGCTCTCAACCAGAATATGTCCATTATGTTTGTGTATGATCGAATAGGCCGTTGACAGACCAAGGCCGGTTCCCATCTGCTTTGTTGAGAAGAATGGATCGAAAATTACGGTTAGCTGTTCCTCAGGAATACCAATTCCTTCATCCTTTATCTGTATTTTTATGTATGAATCATCTTTTAGCGGGATAATACTGTTATCGGAGATATCTATGTTTTCCGCGGATATGAATATTCGACCCCCTTCAGGCATTGCCTGATTGGCATTGAGAATAATGTTGTTAATCACCTGCGTGATCTGTCCCTGATCAGCGTTGATCAGCCGGAGGTCTTCAGAAAAGTCGAATTCAGCGGTAACATTTGAACCGCTGAGGATAAAATTGCATGATTCCTGAAGCAGTGTTGTTATTGAAATAAGATCCTTTACGGGTTCACCGCCCTTTGAGAAGGTCAGGAGCTGTCTTGTAAGAGCGGACGCCTGGCTTGCCGCATGTTCCGAACTTGTAAGTATCTCGTAGATGTTGCTACCGGGTTCAACCATCAATCGAGCAAGTGAGATGTTACCGATGATCACAGCAAGGAAATTATTGAAATCATGTGCGATTCCTCCCGCGAGTATTCCGAGAGATTCCAATTTATCCATTTTGCTCTGTTCCTCGTCGAACAGCTTGAGAGCCGTTATATCTCTGCCTACTCCGAGAACTGCGTATTTACCGTGGTATGTAATTCCCTTCGCCGAAAATTCTATGTATCTTTCCAGGCCGTCTTTTTTAACTACTCTGACCTGAAATACTGAGGGAACTTCGGCTCCTCTTTCTCGTGATAATTCATATTCGCGGATTCTCTCCATGTCTTCAGGATGGGCCAGCTCCCAGAATTTCATGCCTGAGAGCTCCTCTTTTGTGTAACCTGTCATATCACACATTCGATTGTTAACGAAGAGAAAACCGCCCCCAGCATAGATATAGATACCATCATGACTATGCTCGACGAGAGTCCGGTATTTTTCTTCGCTTTCGCTGAGTTCCGCGGTTCTGTTGCGTACAAGTTCCTCGAGATGGAAACGGTGGTTTCTAAGCTCTTCCTCGATTTCCTTGCGGCCTGTAATATCCCGGACTGTAGCCTGAAGCATGGTATGACCCTGGAGTTCAATCCTGCTGAGAAGTACTGAAGCCTGGAAAATTTCTCCATCAGTTTTCTGGTGAGTCCACTCGAACAGATTTGAACCTGTTTTTACAGCGGATTCTATCATCGATTTTGCTTTAATTGATGAAATCTGACCATCAGGCTGGTATTCCGGGGAGAGTTCCCATGGCCGACTGGATGTAAAATCACTTTCGCTTTTGCATCTGAACAGTTCTATTGTAGCCGGGTTGCCGGCTGTGAAAGACCATTCCGGTGGAGCCAGCATCATGATCGCATCTCTGGAGGAATCGAAAAGAGTTCTGTATTTACGTTCGCTTTCCAGAAGCTGTTTTTCAGCTTCATAGCGAATGGTGATATCCTCAAAGCTCAGGAGTATCAGTCTCTCTTTGCCAGGCTGCTGTGCCGCATCGGTTGCGTTCAGAGACATAGCCCGATTACCGATATGAATCAGGTCCAGATTAACTTCATATTCATTGAAATCCTTGTGTATGGAGAGCAGTTCATTCAGCAGTCCCTTCAGTTCCGGGATATTCAGAAACCGGTTACCAATTGAGAAGATCGACTGATTATGTATGGCTGAAGGATATATATTGAATGTCTGAGTGAAACTTCGGTTTGCAAAAATACACTTCAGGTCGGAGTTCAGAACAAGGATGGGCTCTCGTACTGCAGCTATAATATTCTTGAAGAATTCAAGATCTCCGGATGCTTCGGAATCAATGCCGTATTCTTCAGAGTCTTTTTTACTGATATGCTGCCCGAGTTCAACCGGTTCCTCAGGTAGATCATCTTTGTTTTTCTTCCGAGCATTCATAATTGTTTCCTCGCATGGGAGAATAAACTAACGTATTGCTGTCATATAATAATCAGGGATAATAAAACAAGTGTGGATAGAAGGCAGAAAGACCTGTGCCAGAGGGCTTAGCTCCGAACAGAAGACCTCTGTCCGGACAGGAATTCAGAAGGCTGATAACCTGAGACGTTCCGCTGCCTCCTCAGGAGAAATGTCCCTCTGGGATTCGGCAAGCATTTCGTAACCCACCATGAATTTTTTAATGGTTGCTGACCGGAGAAGAGGTGGATAGAAATGTGCGTGAAGATGCCATGATTTCATTTCACGGGGATCAGAAGGCGCTATATGCCATCCGAAGCTGAAAGGCATCGATATATTGAAAAGATTGTCGTACGATATAAGAAGCTGTTTCCAGATTTTCACAAGAGAATTCTTCTGTTCACTATCCAGATCTGTAAGAGATGCAGAATGGTGTTTTGGTAGAAGCATTGTTTCAAATGGCCATTCAGCCCAGTATGGCACCAGAACGGTCCAGTGGCGGTTTTCAAGGACGATCCGTTCACGTTCAGCAAGTTCATGCCTCAGGACATCGCAGAGAAGACAAGTTCCATTATCATGCAGGTACTTTGCCTGGTGATAATCCTCGGATTCGATATTACACGGAACGGTTCCTGTCGCCCATATCTGGCCATGCGGATGGGGATTGCTGCAGCCCATCATGATTCCGCGGTTCTCGAAGATCTGTACATAGTTTATATCGGGAATACTCATCAGTTCAATGATCTGATTTTCCCATGTGTTTATAACAGCAAGAAGTGATGTGTCATCGAGGTCAGAAACAGAGATGTTGTGAAGTGGTGAATAGCAGATAACCCTGCAGATTCCAGTTTCCGTCACACCCTGTTTCCATGGTGGAGCATTCTCGAATGAAGTGTTTACACCGTACATCAGAGCGGGAAAATCGTTATCGAATACGAATACTCCTTTATAGTGTGGATTCCGCTCAGCTCCAGCATCCGCACCCGCGCTGAGGCGGGGGTTGCCAGGACAGAGATGGCAATCGGGATCGAATTCCGGCAGCGACAGGCAATTTTCAGCGGTCTCAATGCTTCCTTGCCATGGTCTTGCGGAACGATTCGGTGAAACCAGTACCCATCTTCCAGTCAGAGGGTTTCGTCTTCGGTGAGGCCTTTGGTAATTCATTGATGCTTCCCTTCACAGGGCATTATTCCGTCGATGCCTGAAACCTGAAGTGATGTTCCGTTTCGACCGGTTCTTTTTCTGTAATCTGACAGAGTCTCGTTGATGAATTTCTCGGTCATATCCGCTGTCACAAAATTGACCGTACACCCTCCGAACCCTCCCCCCGTCATTCTTGCGGCGATACATCCGGGAGCATGACATGCTGCTTCCACCATGCTGTCAAGTTCAGGACAGGTGACTTCGAAATCGTTCTTGAGGCTTTGATGGGAATCATGGAAGATATGACCGATACGTTTTCTGTCAGATGTCTTAAGTGCTGATACTGTCTTTGTTACTCTATGGTTCTCCGAAACTACATGTCGGCATCTGCGAAGTAATACACCCGAGCTGCCAGCGACTTTTTCCAGCTGGTCGAGATCACATGCAGTAACATCACGAAGAGAGGTGAATCCTTTTCCCGCCTGCCTGAACAGCTCTACTATCTTTGTGCACTGAAGCCTTCTTTCGGAATACTCCGAAAAGGCAAGATCATGTCTTACACCGGTGTCCAGAACTATGAGAGACCAGTCAGCGGGAAGTGGTATGTAATCGATCTGAAGAGTTCTGCAGTCGATCAGAAGAGCGTTTCCCATCCGAGAGAGGAGTATTGAAAGCTGATCCATGATTCCGCATTCCACTCCGGCATACACATGCTCGGTATTCTGCAGCGTTCTGGCGAACTCAAACGGACTTAGTTCAATTCTGTTAAGCATAGCGGTAACGGAACCCAGACCCGCAGCAAAGGCTGCCGAGCTGCTCAGCCCGCCGCCAACAGGAAGGTCATTTTCCACAAGGAGCTCCATTCCAACCTGCTTATTCGTGTTTTTTAGAATTGTACGTATAACTCCCTCCGCGAAACGCTTCCATCCCGACAGTGAAGGGTTAATTTCACTTTCAAAGGAAAACCTGTGCAGCTCTCCGAAGGCTGTCGAATGAATTTCAATCGAACTGCCCTGGCGGATTCGCCCTGTGACATGAACGTATCGGTTCACAGCGACGGGAAGGACAAGGCCATCGTTGTAATCAGTATGCTCGCCTATAAGGTTTACGCGGCCTGGAGCGGAAACCCTGACGGGTATCTTTCCCTTACCGAAAATCTCCTCAAATCTGTTTCGGGTCACTGCTGAGATATCAATGTGTCTTTTCATCAGTCCGGCATGTTTTCAGATATCCAGACAAGCATTCCCCCTGATCGCCTGTTGTTCCAGAGGCAGTAGGGAATGGCTTTGATTTCCACCGGCATGGTTTCAGTTACTCCGGGTCTGTACAGATGATCAGTCCATCCTTCTCCATTCTTGATACTGGCGGTGCCTTTGATAACCGTACATCCTCCAAGGAGGTTTTCATCATACTCAGCCCTGAGTTCAGCTGATGAGTCCAGACGGATATCATTCAGGTTCGGTACATTGTCCTCTTCCTCAAGACAGTAAACGATTGGACCTCTCATAATTGCAGTTTTTCCACAGTTATCACGTACTTCCGGATGAGCTTCGATTTTCCGAACAGGCATGGGTAGAATGAGGTTCAGCGTGTCATCTTTTCTCCACAGTCTGCGTATATGCGTATAACCGTTGGTTATCTGAAGCTGTCTGATCTTCTTTCCGTTGAGTTCCAGAGATGGATTTTCACACCATCCCGGAATCCTCAGTGACAGTGAGAATTCAACAGGCTTTGCAGGGTCGATGAACAGGGAAACTTTTTCCTTCCAGGGGTATTCCGTTTCCTGCCGGATGTTTACCAGAACCCCTGAAACCAAAGTCTCTGCGGTGCTGCCGGCATACAGATGAATGTATACGCTGTTGCTGCCGCTGGAATAAATATATTGACCAAAGGAGGAGAGGATACGCATTATGTTCGTAGGGCAGCAGGAGCAGTTGAACCATTCCTGACGGGAGTACCTGTAATTGTTTTCCAGACCTGATTGTGTCATGGCGTGTCCGGGACGGACTTCAAGAGGGTTTGTATAGAAAAAGCGTGTACCATCAAGCGAAACACCACTAAGAACACAGTTGTACAGGCTCCTTTCCATTACATCGGCATACTTAGCGTTGGGCTTCTCATCAATTTGCAGCATCCTGTGTGCCCAGAAGACAAGTCCGATTGCTGCGCAGGTTTCAGCGTACGCGGTCTCATTGGGAAGATCGTAATCCGCGGTGAAGCTTTCTCCGCGTTCAGTTGATCCAACACCACCGGTTATGTACATCCTCTTTCCTGTCACATTTTGCCAGAGTAAACGACATGCTTCAGCAAGTTCATCATCACCTGTTTCAGTCGCGACATCAGCCATTCCGCTGTAGAGATACATTGCCCTTACCGCATGTCCGACAGCCTCTGTCTGTTCGCGGACGGGCAGATGAGCCTGCCAGTATTCATAATTCTCCGCAGGGTCTTCCTCCCGGAGCGCGGATTCCAGATCGTAGTAATGCGGCCTTGTACCTCGCTGGTTCAGGAAGAATTCAGCAAGCTCAAGGTAACGGTTCTCACCCGTTACCCTGAAGAGCTTAACCAGGGCCAGTTCAAGTTCCTCGTGTCCGGGGTATCCATGTTTCTGTCCTGCTCCGTTGCCGAAGACGGAATCTATGCAGTCTGCATATCCTGTAATGATATTGATGAATTTGTCTTCTCCTGTTGCGAGGAAGTGCATCACGGCTGCCTCGATCAGATGACCCGCGCAGTACAGCTCATGTCTGTCCCGGAGATTGGTCCACCTGTTTGCTGGTTCTACCGCTGTGAAATAGCTGTTGAGGTAACCGTCCGGTTGCTGGGCTTGTTCCATTAAATTGATGACGTCGTTAAGATTCTCTTTCAGATTGCTGTCCGGATGGAGGTAAAGGCTGCATGCCGCGGCTTCCATCCATTTGGCAACATCCGAGTCCCAGAATATGTGCGGTCTGCGTGGTTCCCCGTCTTTCCAGACAAGCTTCCATGCGTCCAAACGCCCGGTATTTCTGCACTGCTCATATCCGAGCTGAACGGTTACCATTCTATTTGTTTCTATTCTCGGTGACCAGAACAGGTCATCGATCGATACTCTGTGGAACGGAACCGGGATTATGCGTTCTGTTGTCATGTTCAATTACACCTCAATCAATTTCAAAGTTCTTCTGTTCCGGTACAATATAAAGAGTCGTTTGTGTGTTAGAACAATAACGCTATTGACATGTGGTGTGGATACAAGTCTAATATTGAATAAAAGAGCTTTTATCCGGGCTAGGGGTTTTTATCTATCAGGATTGGCTTGCAGGTGTAACTCTCTTGCAGCAAGAATATTATATACTGCAGCTGTCCGCAGATCTGTCAGGAATCAGAAATGATTGATGTCGGAAGAGAGCACATAGATGATCTTACCGGCCTTTACAATCGTCGTTTTCTAAGAGTAAAGTCCGCTGAGCACTTCAGATTAATCGACAAGGAAACTTCTCCCACATCGATTCTCCTTATTGATCTTGATCACTTCAAGAATATTAACGATACTTACGGCCACTCTAAGGGCGACACAGTTCTCAAGGAGTTCTCCTCGTTTCTTGATGGTCTTTTCAGGAGTAACGATTCGGTATTCAGATATGGAGGAGACGAGTTCGTATGCGTT
>JAUVEU010000107.1 GCA_030594645.1 Candidatus Aegiribacteria sp. | reverse complement strand
ATCCAGAAGGAAAAGACGCAGAAGTATTCTACAATCCGCAGGATCCCGGACAGTCCGTACTGATTACAGGTGACTCACCGGGAACTGAACTCACATATAATTCCGGGATCATAATCCTCATCATCGGAGGATTTTGCACCTTGCTGTTTGCTGTATACACATTAAGAAGAATTTAGTATTTCGTAGCCTCTCCTGCTACTTCAAGATCAGTACCATCTCTGGGGCTGGTCAGTAGTTGAAGAACGGGAAAAAGCACATCAAGCATAGTTATCCCCAATCTGGGGACAAAAGTCCTCAATTAAGGGACACTTGTCAAGTGCAGGATGATTACTGCCTGAATAATCTCGCGACTTGCGTTACCTTGAAATCCTTATTAAGATTAAGAGGTCATAATCTTAATAGTAGTTAGCGGTATTCAATTTCTCTGAATTAGAAACAGTATAGGAATATGAAGCGAAGTGAAACAGGACATTACGAGGTTTCCACTGGAGGTGGTGAATCTGTTCAAGCCTTCGTACCCTATTCCCTGCCACCTTCTCCTCCTGTGACAATGGAGGGTACCCTTCAGCGAGATCTGGAGAACGCTGTTCTTGCTCTGGGGCGACTTGATGGAGTCGCTTCCCACCTACCTGACAAGGAACTCTTCCTCTATTCCTATGTGAGGAAGGAAGCCGTTCTCTCCTCGCAGATAGAGGGGACACAGTCTTCTCTGTCCGACCTTCTACTGTTTGAGCACAGCGATGAACCTGGAGTACCAGTAGATGATGTTATCGAAGTTGTGAACTACGTTGCTGCCTTGGAGCATGGTTTATCCAGGCTCAGGGACGGCTTCCCACTTTCAAGTCGGTTGATTCGGGAAATCCATGCTGTGCTTTTGAGAAGGGGTCGCGGGAGCGAGAAATCCCCCGGTGAGTTCAGGCGCTCACAGAACTGGATCGGTGGATCACATCCAGGCAATGCTGTATTTGTGCCTCCTCCGCACACCAAAGTGGTTAGCTGCATGTCAGATCTTGAGCGTTTTCTGCACTCTGAGAATGATCTGCCTGTACTTATCCTTGCAGGGCTTGCCCATGTGCAGTTTGAGACAATACATCCCTTCCTGGACGGAAATGGTAGAGTCGGGAGGTTGCTCATTACTTTTCTGCTCTGTGAAGCAGGAATTCTACAGGAACCTCTCCTTTATTTAAGCCTGTATTTGAAGCAGAACCGCTCAGAATACTATGAACTCCTGAATATGGTTCGGAAAAGAGGAGACTGGGAAACCTGGCTTTCCTTCTTTCTTGAAGGTATTCGTGTTACTGCCGAGGAAGCAGTTTCCACTGCACAGCAGCTTTCAGCTTGCTTTATTGAAGACAAAGTCAGGATTGAAGCGACTGGTAGGAGGGCGGGTTCTACTCTCCGAGTACTTGAGGCTCTCAAAGCAAAACCTCTAAGATCTATTCCAGATGTTTGTGAGAGCACCGGACTCTCCTTCCCGACAGCATCCTCCGGAATGCAGATCCTTCAGAAAATGGGTATTGTGCGGGAGATCACCGGGAAGAAACGTGGGAAACTCTACATGCATAGCAAGTACCTGAAACTGCTCAGTGAGGGAACAGAAATAGATTAATCTATAAATAGTTCCAGATGACGTCTGGCACAAATCGTATCGAAAAGTTCCATCTTCGATTACAATGAGATCATCCCACACTTGTAGATACCGTTCAATTCCTCTGTATCCAGTTCCAGTGTAAACACGGCGATACTCCGTACTCTGGAATAGCAGAACCCGGCCAAATGGACCGGGTTCGTGATGGCAGCGGGGACAGTATTTAGAACCGATACGAACCATATACCCATTACAATCTCACATTGGGTTTATATGCATGCAAAGCAAGGAGCTAGGAAGATGAAGCGGATAGGGAATGCCTTCTCCTGATGGAAACAGTAAGTTCAACGAAGGATGACGTGCCTGCGATAGAAGTTGAGTAAGTAATTAACGGGCTTTCTGCTGCGGAAGTCCTTTGTCCGGATGAAGTTCTTGGAGAAACCGATATACAGGCATGCACAGAATATCGTCGATAACCATAGATGAGGCACCTCTGTAAAGCATAAGGGGCATGCATTCAGGATAATCATCTCTGAATGATTTCAGAGGTTTGAGATCTCCACTTCTGATTTCCAGAGTGTTTTTTACTTCAATTGCCCGGAAACATTCGGTCCCGTATAGAATAAAGTCTACCTCGGTGCCTGATCTGGTCCTCCAGTAATACAGTTTCACGTCCTGTCTTCTGTAGTCTGACCATGCTCTGAGATGTTGAAATACCAGACCCTCAAGGGCAGCGCCGTTGATTTCCTCAGGTCTGTCCAACGGTCCCTTAGGTCTGAGGCTTCTGAATACTCCAGTATCAAAATAAAAGAATTTTGGATGTCCTGTTACAGCGCGCTTTGCTCTTCTTTGGAAGACCGGAACCCTCGAAGCCAGGAGCAGATCCTCCAGGATTGAGATGTAGCCTTCAACAGATTTTCTCTGAACACTGCATTCCCTTGCGACATTACTGATGTTGAGAACCTGTCCGTGGGAAAAACTCACAGCTTCAAGGAACCTGGAAAAATTACCGAGATTTCTCACAAGGCTTTCCATCATAACCTCTTCCCGAAGATAGATTCCTGCATAGCTTTTCAGTACATCCGAAGGCGCGGATGAATCCCAAACAACAGGGAGCATTCCCTGTTCAAGGGCAGTCTCAAGTGAGAAGTGTTTCCCCAGTTCACCAGCCATGAAAGGATGCATTGTTCGTAGAAGAGCTCGTCCGGCCAGCATATCCACACCGGTTTGCTTGAGTTTCCGCGAACTGGATCCGGTGAGTATGAACTTATACCCCCGTTTAAGCTCCATTATGGAATGAACAATCGACAGCAGTTCAGGTGCCTTCTGTACCTCATCGATTATTATCGTGGCTCCATCAGGTTGACCCAGTGTGTATTCCTTGAGCCTTTCCGGCTTTGCTGTATAAGCTCTCAGAACATCTGGAGCGAGTAGATCAAGCCTTGCAGCATTGCTGTATTCCTGAAGGCACCAGGTTGATTTACCAGTACCTCTTGCACCAAAGAGAAAGAAGCTTTCATCAGGAGGATGCTTAAGAAATCGAGGTGCTAATTCCATTTTGCCTCTTAATTCGGAAATTGTAATGCCATTTTGCGACCGTATTATAGTGATTGTCTACCAGGGATGCAAGTGTCGGCAGTTCACGGATTGAGTCACGATTTGTGCGGTCTGATCCGGAAAAAGAGAAAATCCCGGCATGAAGCCGGGGTTAGATTTGGTAGCCCAGACTGAGCTTCGTTTGAACCATATATTTGCATGGATACGGGGAATCGCAGCATTCAGATCACTGGATAACCATAAAAGCAAGGGAGAAAGAAATGTCAGGCAGAATAGACCTGCACCATCACGTAATCCCTCCTGATTACGCTTCCATGTTAAAAGAGGTGGGAGTAGTCGAAGCATATGGCCATCCGTTCGAGAAGTGGAACAGAAGCCCTGAAAAGTCTTTGCAGTTCATGCGGAAGCTCGGAATAGAAAGATCTATTCTCTCGATATCAACTCCTGGGGTATCCATAGGAGATAGTGATTTTTCAGGTAGACTTGCACGGGTCTGTAACGAATACATGGCAAAACTGAAGCGAGATCATCCAGGCAAGTTCGGTGGCTTTGCAGCAGTCCCGCTTCCCGATATTCCGGGTGCTGTTTCCGAGCTGGAATACGCACTCGACGAACTCGAACTGGATGGCGTCAGTCTCATGACGAACTACAATGGAAAATACCTTGGAGACAGCTCTTTCAATGAGTTCTTCGAAGAACTCGACAGAAGAAAGGCTGTCGTCTTTATTCATCCGACTGATCCTGCCGATACCTATGACCCAAAACTCGGTATTACGAATGCCATGATAGAAGCTCCGTTCGAGACTACCAGGGCTGTAGCCAACATGCTCTATACAGGGCAGGCTGAGAGATTCCCGAACATAAGATTCATCCTTGCTCACGGTGGAGGTACAATTCCATATCTCGGGTGGAAGATAGCAATGCTACGGTACCAGCAGGAGGGAAAGAAACCGCCATTAATTAAGACTCTGTATGATTTCCTGATCAAGGGCGGACCTGAATCGGGGCTCAGGATCCTTCGAAGTATGTATTACGACACGGCTCTGATCTCCGATAAGCCAGCAATCAAAGCCCTGGTTGAGTTCGTGGGAAGCCGTAGAATCTTGTTCGGCACAGATTTCCCTTTCGCAGAGAGACTGGCACCCATTGTATTAAAGAACCTGAAGACCTGTAAAGATCTATCCGATGAGGATCTCGAACTTGTAGATCATCGTAATTGTAGTGGGCTCATCCGAAGTACGGAAATTCCGTAGATAGCTGAAAATCCATATACAAGGTTGAAATGTGCTGGCGGGCTTTATTCATCAGATCGATTTCCGTATCTGTTCAGGTTTGTCGTCATGCTCCACAGTCAGAACAACATTCCCTCTCTTATGTCCTTTATCGACATACCTGTGAGCCTCGGCAGTCTGTTCCAATGGATAGCATCTATCAATTACCGATGTTATCTTTCCCGCCTCGATAAGCTCTTTAAGGAAAAGTAGATTCTCAGTTCTATTGGGTGCTATCCCGATAATTACTTTCTTGCTGCTTGTCATTGAAGTCCATAGTGCCTGAAGAAGAGGCCAATCAACTGTAAGATAGACTCCTCTTTGCTTTAGCGAGCTTTTGCAGCGTGAAAACGATGTCTTGATTACCGTGTCGAAAATGACATCGTAGGTATGGTCGCTCTTGGTAAAATCTTCTTTGGTATAGTCAATAGCCTTATCGGCTCCCAGAGATTTCACCAGTTCAAGATTTGTGGTACTGCATACTCCGGTAACTTCTGCCCCAAAGTATCTGGCAAGCTGCACTGCAAAGGTGCCAACGCTTCCAGAGGCTCCATAGATAAGGACTTTCTGTCCACTCTGGATAGCTCCTCTTCTAAGAAAATGCAACGCTGTAAGTCCCCCTATGGGAACAGCGGCAGCCTCCTCAAAGGTCATATTGGCTGGTTTCATTGCCACCAGTCCTTCTTCAGGCAGACACTTGTACTCTGCATTACAACCATTAAAGAGTACGCCCTTTGTATATCCGAAAATCTGGTCACCTTTCTTGAATAGTGTTACATCCTTGCCTACTAATTCTACTTCCCCGGCCAGATCACATCCTGGTATTCTTTTTCTTGGTTTGCTGAGACCATACATTATTCGCCCGGGGAGCCAGAACCATCGAGCGAATGTGAAACTTCGAATTCTGCAGTCCCCTCTTGTTACTGTTGACGCATGAACTTTTACCAGAATTTCATTATCCCTTGGAACAGGCTTTTCAACTTCTTTAACCTGAAGAACATCCGGTGGTCCATATTTTGTGCATACAATCGCTTTCATTGGTATCCTTCCATATTGTCTGATCCAGTCACTGCATTCTGTCCAGCAAGCATGTGGAAGTTGATGCACTGTTAACATATCTCCAAAGTGAGGTTTGTACACGGACCAATGGCTTGAAGAGTAGCGAGTATCAATGTGATTTGTGCTGTGTTTAAACCATATACGATGAAAACGCCCAGCACATATGGTGTGCTAGGAGCTTCCTGATTCTATTGGTAGCGGGGACGGTATTTGGAACCGATGCGAACCATATAGCCATTACTACCTCACATTGGGTCTACATGCATGCAAAGCAAGGAGCTAGGAAGATGAAGCGGATAGGAATACTGCAATAGACGCATTTTGAACTTTATAAGGAAGACGGAATGCGAGAAGCTTCTAATATGATTGTATGTAACAGATGGGGAACAGACCGGCTAAAGACCAGCGACGGTTAATTCTTCATTGTTTCTCCTTTTCATATAGTTATAACTGGATATTCATTCATGACTATTTAATGAATAAATCTCTCTCTACTCGGTCAGTTGTTGAACTTATATACTGTGATTAGGATATGGTTACGTTTGAGCAATCCGATCAAAATGCTCGCTGATCAAATAGTGTTTCTCAATCTCGAAAGGAAATGAGTATTCATTTGAGCAACTTGTAAAAGCAGATTATTTGGCTATTCTAGAGCTTGGATTAGTAGGGAATCAATGAAATGTATCGCTGCATTTTCCGTGGGCATTTTGCTGATATCAAATTGCGGAGATGGAGAAGAGGAAATTGCATTTGAAGATACCCAAGCAGTTCCTGTGGATACCCTTTCCATCACCAGCAGCCTGGCAATAGGTTCCGAGGAGTTCGACGCCGAGTACGGTTTCGCCGAGGTGGCATCCATATGCCATGCCCCGGACAGCAGCCTGCTGGTGGTTGACCCCAGGATGGCCAACGTCAGGAGGTTTTCCCCCAGGGGGGAGTTTCTGATGCAGTATGGCAGCAGGGGGCAGGGACCTGGAGAACTAACCGAACCCTGGGACGTTGCCGTTTCCAGCGGAGGATTCGTCTTCGTATCCGATCTTCGCGGCCTGAACGTCTACGCCCTTGAGAGTGGTGAGTGGATAGTGCTGGACTATCGCTATACCAGGCCTATTCTGCTACGGTTGCTGGGTAATCGTGACAGTACCTTCACGGCTCTGCACTACAGCATAGATATTTCGGAAGAACAGCCGTTGAGACTTGCCTCTTACAATCTTTATCGTTGGACTTCGCCCACAGAGGTCTCGTTCTGGGAGGACAC
Source organism: Candidatus Aegiribacteria sp. (assembly GCA_030594645.1). GTDB lineage: Bacteria > Fermentibacterota > Fermentibacteria > Fermentibacterales > JCC-6 > Aegiribacteria. The sequence goes on along the minus strand of JAUVEU010000107.1, from coordinate 319 downwards.
TTCCGTGGCGGATCATTCGAACAGCGAGTACAGCAGGCTTTGCTATTACCAGCCGATTGTGGTGGCCGACGCCGATGGCAACGTCTACATCTCAGGCTCAACTCCCTCTCGGCTATTGATACGGAAGTACTCGCAAGACGGTAACCTGCTTCTGACGATTGATGATGAGATTGAGCCGGTGCCCCTTTCGGAGGAGGAAAAACAGCGTGAGGTGGAGTACTTCGAGTTCTTCACCAGTCAATTGGGGATGAGCATAGACTACACACCCCAGGACGAATGGCGCTCGGTCACAGACCTCGGAGTTGATGGCCAAGAGAGG
>JAUVEU010000006.1 GCA_030594645.1 Candidatus Aegiribacteria sp. | reverse complement strand
AGAATCAGAGGTTTCCTCAGGGGGCATTTCTACCTGTTCAATCTCCTTCAGGCCAATCCTGTACATCTTTACGATCTCCCGCCTGCGCAGGTTTGCTCCTTCGAGTTTCTGAAGCTGTACAAGGCCGATTGCAGCATGAATATCATCCAGATGGGATTTCACACCTATTTCATTAATCGAGTATTCCCACCAGTAGGATCTGCCAATCTGAACACGATCCCAGGTTTCCCGGTCTATTCCGAGCCAGCGCATTCTCTTTGCCCGCTCTGCCAGGGATCTGTCTTTCATTGTTATCGCGCCACCTTCTCCCATTGCGAGATTCTTTACAGCGTGAAAACTGAAACATCCCATTGAACCAAGGCTTCCAGCCGGCTGTCCCCTGTACCTGGAACCGGCCGCATGGGCACAATCCTCAATTATCGGAATGCTGCCGGCAATATCCTTAAGCTCATCCATCCTGACGGGGAAGCCTCCGTAATGAACAGGCATGATAGCCCTTGTTCTTTCTGATATCTTCCGCCTCACGTCATTCAGATCAATGTTCAGTGTCTCTTTGTCAACATCCGCGAACACCGGCCTGGCTCCAAGATTGATCACACAGTGCGGTCCGGAAACAAAAGAAATAGTCGGTATGATAATCTCATCGTCCTCTTTGATATCCAGCAGTCTCAGGGCCATATCGATAGCCGCTGTTCCGGAGTTCAGGCCTATGCAGTGATCCACACTGCAGTATGACGCAAAAGCCTCTTCAAATTCAGCGGTTTTCGGACCAAGGCCGACCCAGCCCGACTTCAGAACCTCAGCAACAGCTTCAAGCTCCCGGTTATCGTAGGAAGGTTTGAATACCCGTATCATGAGGCAGCTTCCCGTTTGCGCCAGAGCAATTGTAATGCTTCCCGACAGTAGGTTGATGTATAGCGGATATCGGATGATGCCAGCTTCCCGGAAAGTCTGCCTGCCATCATGCGCTGGATTTGAAGGAGTGTCATCAGGAGCTTGAACGATACTACATCAGCTCTGGTTCCATTCCTCTGTAAAAACAGCAGTTTTCCGGGGATATGTCGAAGGTATACCTGCCTCCCGTATTTCTGTCTGGCGGAAGCCCCTTCAAGATGGAACACCTCTGCTGAAGGCTCGAACCAAACCTTCCATCCAGCCTCCCAAAGGCGGTACTGGAGATCTGTTTCCTCATGGAAGAAGAAAAACTCTTCCGCGAATCCGCCGATCTCATTGAAAGCATTCACTCTGATGGCCATCATGGCTCCAACAAGCCAGTTTACATATCTACCTCTGTCATGAGTAGAAAATTTCGCTGTGCGCTGCCGGAGAATCGGAATGTGTTCGAGCAGAAGCTTGCCTGCAAAAGGAAAATCACGCTGGGAAGATTGCAGAGTGCCGTCAGGCCACAGCAGCCTGGGTCCTGCGAAAGCGACATCGGGCCTGGATTCCAGAGACAGCAGCAAATTCCGAAGACAGTGAGACCGCAGAACAGTATCAGTGTTGACCAGAACAACCGTCGAACATCCTGCATCTGCAAGTATTCTGTTGGCGGCCCTGCCGAAACCGATATTCTCACCGTTGCGATAAACCTCTACCATTCCGGTATGGCTGTACTTCTCCTCAACGAGATAATCGGAACCATCCTCGGATCCGTTATCGAAAACGATTAGCCTCGTCTCCATTTCTTTCATCTGTGGAAGAAGGGAATCAACCATTCCGGTGATGAAATCTCTGCCGTTCCAGTTTATAGCTGCGATCATGGCTCTATCGCTCATTCAGTCCTCTTACAGGGTTTGCTTCTCCGACCGCTGAATCCTCTAAGAACCAGTCCAGCTTTCCTGGTTGCAGATGCCGGATCATGCATCAGGTCACCAATCCATTTTCGGATGTTGTCGATGCTTGTGACTTTTCTCCAGCTTCTATACCTTTCGATCTTGTGTTTCCAATGAATAACATCATCAACGTCCATAAAGGGCAGACGCATATTCATAACCTCAAAAGCACGATTCCTCGCCGGATCAAAAAGTTCGGCGTTGATATCGTCGGTCAGGTATCCTTCCCGTTTTGCCCAGTCGTGGATTTCCCGCCCAGGGATAGCTGTTGAAAAGTATACTACAATATCATCCGGTTTGAGCTTCCTGAGCAGAGAGTATGTTGCCTCAAGATCTCTCTCCGTCTCCATCGGACATCCTATCATCAGCATGGCAGTTGCTTCAATACCGAATTCATGGCTCCATTCAAATGCTGACACTGCCTGTTCGGGAGTTGTGCCTTTTCTGTAAAAGTCCAGTATCCTCTGGCTTCCACTTTCGACTCCGTAGGATATGCAGTGACATCCGCTCTCGGCCATGACCTTCAGTTTGCTTCGCGAAACGGTATCCACCCTGGTTGCGCAATGCCACTTCAGTTTCAGGTTTCTCCTTTTCAAGCCATCCCTGAAGGCTTCAAACCACTCCGTCGGATGAAGTGTGATCGTATCATCCTTGAAGAAAACGGGAAGATTATCGGTGTTCCTCAAACGGGCCAGTTCCGCCAATTCCTCAACCACATTCTCAGCGGTCCTGAAGCGGATCCCGCCTCCGAATATTCTGTCTGTGCTCGGCTTGCAGTACATGCAGTTGTAGGGGCAGCCACGGGAAGTGATAACTCCAAATTCATGCATACCGTTCTGCAGATACGCGTCATAATCAACCACATCTCTTGCAGGGAACGGCAGAACATCAATGTCAGAAGGTACATGTCTTCGCGGGTTGATTACAATATCACCGTTAGTATTCCTGAAAGCGAGATTGCTTATCGAGGAGGTGTCTTTTCCAGCATCGATGGCAGAGGCAAGTTCAACAATGGATTCTTCCGCCTCGCCTACAAGTACATAATCGAATGAGATCGCATTCAAGGTGTGCTCGGGGAATATGCTCGGATAAGCACCCCCGCCAAGGAAAACAGCTCCAGGATTTACCTTGCGGAGATGGGTCGTAACGATTTCAGCGCGGCTGAGCTTCGCCGCAGCGGAGACCGCAACCCCGATCATATCTGAGTCCTTTACCTGGTCATCGAGTTCATCAAGAGATTCGCAGAAGGAGTAATCAAGATAAGTAACCTTATGTCCCCCTTCGCGCAGAGCGCTGACCAGCTGCAGAAGCCCGACAGGTTCGGCCAGTCCGTTGTACTCAACCCAATCCCAGCGCGGGTAAACAAGAGCTGCTTTCATATCATTCTTACCTTCATGGATACTAATGATAATAATATGATCTTCAGCCTGAAGGAAGCTAGAACCATGTGTTACAGAGAAAATATCCGGGTTTACTCAGGGCAGTATGTTTCTTATTCGGATCGCCAGTTTTCTGATGCTTCTCCTGCGGGAGGAAAAATCAAAGGTACTTCTGCCTTCTGTCTGTTCAAGAATGGAGCGGTCACATCCAATTCCGTTCATGAATTCAAAAAAACCATCGGGAACGCCGTCAGGTTCACGCTCTTCAAGTATCTTCAAAGCCTCCTGACGATCGAAATAGCCTGCTCTGACCATGTTGGCATAGAGGAACTCCAGTTTGCTGAAACCGGCAATGCGTCTGAACAGGAAATTCGAATGGGGAGTAGCAAGACAGTCGTACCTGATGTCTGAAACCTTTTTCTCGAATCCCAGTTCTTTTGAAAGGGTCGCATTTATTTCCGGAAGTTCCCACTTGATGTAATCAGGCAGATTGAAGTACTTGATACGGAACATTCTTTTCCAGCTCGGAAAGAAGAAATCCCACTCAAGCTCTTTCCTGCTGAATCCGCTCTTCATGATGTTCCAGAAGCGAACTCTGTCCATATTCGCGTATTCAGGGGGGGGTGCCTCCGTCATCTCGCTGAAACCCCCCGCGATAAGTCTTATCCCGTGGATGTCAGCAGTCCTGAAAATCGCAGTAGGGATAAGCACAACACAGGCAGTGCAGAATTCACCTGTTTTATGCATTGCGTGAGCATAGACTCTGTTCAGGAATTCTCCGGGCGGGCTGTATGTGTACAGATCTATACCAAGTCTGTCGGTACATTTCTTTATGAATATCTGAGCACCAGCATCTGCAAAACCGTTATCAACATTGAATGCGAGAGGATTCATTCCATACTTCTGCTTGAGAAGCCACAGGGAATAGGTGGAATCCTTTCCTCCGCTGTAAGGTACCAGGCAATCATATTTACTGCTGCCCTTCCCTCTGTAGCGATCCAGCATCCGTGCGAGTTTTTTCTCCCGAGCGGCCCAATCGATGTTCAGATACCTGGCATCGAACTCGCGACATACCCGGCATACTCCCCTGCTATCCAGATCGATATCGGGATAGTTCTCCGGAAGAATGCATCTCGTGCATCTTATAATGTTATTGTTCACCCTGCTGCTATCCCGGAAAGCTAGCCCGGACTCATCACAAATACTCTACTGCAGCGACGAATACCTGTGATGAATCCAGGCTAGCGGCCTGTCTCCTCCAGCCTCACTGTGAATGTGCCCTCTCCTCCTGAGTATTTCTCAGCAATAAGGAAACAGCTTCCACCCTGACCGGAATTGACAGTAAAATTAAGAAGCGAATTGGTTCCATCACCGCCGTCATCATCGGTAAGCCTGTATCCGTCTGCCAGTATCAAAGTAATTAATGGATCCAGTTCATCACTTTCAAGGGAAATGGAATAGCTGTATCCTTCCTGCAGATCTACTTGAAAAAGGAGGCTTTCTATATCATATGAAAGGTATTCTGAGACTGCGATTCCCGGTCTCAGGGTATTGATCGTTTCTTCTGTTTCTCTGTATGAGAAGCTTACTTCACAGCCGCTTGAGCCGCTGTACTGTGATACGAGAGCTATGTACTCACCCGGAAGAAGAGGCTGAACTATCCTTGAATTTGAACCAAGATCGCCGTAGTCGTCGTTGGATGAGACAAATTCAGTGCTGCTGTCTTCATCTCTTCTGAGCAGAGTAAGGCATACGTCCACATTACTTGAAGCGTTTACTTCGTACACCATAGCATTCTCAATTGTAAATACGAACCCGGCAACTGGAGACAGAGGAGAAAGAAATCCCGGAACCTCCCAGTTGTCCCTCATTTCAGGCCACCAGCCCATAGCGAAATTCTGGTTTTCCACAATTTCTGAGGTGTATTCCGTAGCGGGTTCAAGGGCCTGCACTTCCTGTATCTGCAAGACTTCCTCGCCCAGAATCTCAAGTTCCAGCGAGAACCTTCCGCTGTTTCCAGTGGAGTAGGGCATAACAAGGGCAATGTAATTTCCTGCTTCAAGTTCTCTGACTATTCTGGAGTTTGAACCGCTGTAATCATCGTTGGACTCTATGAAACTGTAAGTACCGTCATAGGCTTCCATCAGAACAAGAAACGGATCGAAATCATCGGATTCAAGAAAAAGAGACACAAGGCCAGAGCTGTCCAGCTCAAATGGATACAGCCTCGCCTGAGGATAGTTCGTGACATAAACTTCATCCTGAAAAGATTCCCTCAGAATTCTGTCAAGGTAAGAATCGAATCTGTTGTCATCGATCCAGCCTGTAACTGTGCCATCCGAAAAATCAGAGGCTTCCTGATATACCTCAAGATCGTTTTCCGTACCCTCTTTAACAAGAACATCGTACAATCCTCTGGAATCATCCGGAGAAAAAACAAGCAGTTTCGCTCCGGAGGGAATATTCTGTACCACCAGACGGGCATTGGTTGAAAGCTTCCAGTTGTCATTAAAAGCTATCAGGTTGCCATCGCTGTCAATTAAAGCGGCAACGGGATCAAAATCATGGCTTCTGACATCTATTGTCAGTATGCCATTTCCGGAAACACTATGTACTGCGGTATAGGTGTCGAGCTGTACAGGACATCCTTCCGCGAAAAGCACCTGACCTGCTTCAGGCCAGGCATCGATTATGGTATGTGATTTCTCGGGCAGGGCGCTTCTTATGTCATTTTCAGGACTCGCAACATTGTTGGAGCAACCTGTAGATAAAACAAGAACAACAGCGGTAAAGCCAAGCAATTTTTTCATGTCATCTCCTGATTCTGTGAAATTCCTGTGATATAATAATACTTACTTGATGCCAGTGTTATTCCATGTTCAGAAAGACTGGTGTTATTTTTACTTCAACTCTACTGACTTGAATTTCTTCTTGAGATCTTTCCCCGCATCCATGAACAGTTCTTTGATGTGATCATCCATGGTGAAGTAGAAGATCTGCCAGCCTTTTTTAATCATGCTCAGAGTATGACTGATGAGGTTTTTTCTTCTATCCCAGTCGGAGTGCTGGAAGGCGTCGTCAAGAATGAGAAACGCCGGCTGCTGCATCGCAAGTTCTGCAAAACCTGTTCTAAGAGCTAAGTGCACCTGTTCACTGGCTCCGGTGCTGAGTGTTTCAAGCGGAAATTCGTCACCGCTTTTCGAAATGAGGTTGAGATTTCCCTCATCTGTGAGAATCATTCCGCTGTAACGGTTTGTAAGCGCAAGGAGCGGTTTTGTGAGTACTTCCGACACAAGAGATGATTTAATTCTTGCGTTCTCCTTGTTTCTGAATTCGTTTATTGTTTTACAGATCTCGATTTTTGCCAGGATTTCCGCTGTGATATCTCTGTACTCTTCCGCGATTTTTTCCTGTTTGCATTCAAGCGCTGTCAGGAGTTCTTCCCATGTATCGGTGGTGTTTCCTGATGTTTCGCCTGCCAGGCGGGATTTCAGAGATTCAAGGCTGAGCTTTTCTATGGTAAGCTTAGCTTCAGTCATTGTGAGTTCATCATGTTTGCGTCTGAGGGCTTCGTTATCCCACTCCACTTCTGCAGCGGTGTCAAGATACTCTTCCTTCGGAATATCCAATCTTGTAAGAGTATTCTCAAGCTCTCTTATCCTGTTCTCAAGATCGGCCTTCTCAGCCTTGATCGTCTTAATAACGGTGTCCCACTCCTCTTCCGAAGAAGTGCTGCCGGTCATTGATCTGAATCGATCTGATATCTGCTCTTTCCTTGTTTCGATGTCTCGATTTGCTTCCTGAAGGTTCTGAGCAAGATCTTCCGCAAGGATATGCTGTTTCTTAAGGTCGTCTGTTAATACCTTGAACGTTGCATAGTCCGTCAGGTCGCTGCTGAATCTTTTCTGGAATTCATGCTCAATTTTTCTCTGTTCACCCTTTTCCGCGAGGGGAACTGTCTTAGGGTCCAGCAATACGCGAATGATCCCGACTAAGAATGCTCCGACCGCGCCTCCGATCATAAGATGCCAGTAGAAAAAGCTCCCGGCAACGGCAACCGCAAGGAAAGCGAGTATCACTATCATGAGGATCATATTGATCTTCGGCCGTTTTGACTGTTTTTCCATGATTCCGCGGTAGATTTCATTCGCGGTGGTTATCCACTTATAGTCATCCTCGCTTTTTCTGAATTCTTTCAGCTTGTCTTCCCTGCTTGATATGCCTGTGTATTTTTCGCGGAGGATATTAATGTCGGTCTCCTGCTGCTGCAGATCTTTTTCCGTGGGCCGATTGTCATTTTCCATTTTAAGCTGCTGAAGCTTTGTCTCCGAATTCAGAGCATAATGGCGCTTTGCCTTCTCAAGTTCACTGATATCTTTCCTGAACTTCATTTCCTCTTTCTTAAGTGAACTAATGGTTCCAAGTGAGGCGTTCTCGTCTATTTCACTTCTTAAAGAGGAAAGGCGGACATTTTCTTCCGCTATTTCGCTTCTCTTTTTTATCAGTCCTCTTGAAGCACCTTCTATGATACCCTCGGTGATATGAGCTTCTCTGATGGTCTGGCTGATGTTGTTCTCAATCTGATCAAGAGTTCCTTCTCCTGAAAGAAAGGTTTTAAGAACATCTCTTCCAACACCGTCCCTTGTATCCGAAAGTTTTGTATCTCCGGCACGAATGACCATAAGCCGGGAAAAATCCTGCGGAAGGTTTGCGGCTGAGTATCTGTAATCCTCCAGTTTCGTTCCTGTTTTATTGAATTCAGTCGCTCCATTGGAAAGTCCGGAAACAGTGATTTTGCCAGCGGGTTCCCACTCCCGGATGGTTGATTCTTTGTCTTTTGTTCTTTTGAGTATCCAGGGTGTATTCTTACCGGTGTTGAAAAGGAACTTAATCAGGGATTCAACAACATAGGTTTTTCCCGTTTCATTATGCCCGTAGATCAGGTTCAGGTCTGCGGGTTTCATATCGAAATCCTTCTTGAGGGGACCTCCACGGTTGATACTGATTCTTTCTATTCTGATGCCCATCAGTAAGCCCCCTCACTGTAAATAACCGAAAGAGCGGCTTCAATCACCCTGTCCAGCTCCGGTTCATCCCCTCCGAAATTCCACTCCAATTCTTCTATAATCCTGGTGGTTTTTTCAGCGATAGCACTTCTACGGCCATCGCCCGTGTACTTAAGCATGCTTATATCGGGCTTTTCATCCTTGAAAAAAGTGTATCCGGTGAATGCTCCACTGAGAGCCTTAAGTACCGCATCTCTGTCAGATGAGTATCCTGCAGCACTTATGCGGATACATGCTTTACCTTTGTTCTTTTTTGCAAGGTTCCAGCCCTTTATTCTTGATTCTGCTGCTGCACGGAGTCTCGGGATTTCATCAGAGCCCGGAATAATCACAAACTTCTCCTGAAAGTAGATAACTTCCGAGTTTACAGTACGGGGAGTTACGATTCCGCTTGATGTATCGAAAACCAGGTATCGCCTTGCTCCTGTTTCGTTGATATCCAGTCCGCACGGAGAGCCGGGATAGTAGAGGTTCTTGTAATTCGTGGGCTTGTGAATATGTCCGAGAAAAACTCTCCATGGATTCAGGCGATCCAGGTCTTTCCTGTAGAGAGGCATATAGGTGCCGGCTTCATAGGAATTACGTTCCTTCAAGCCTCCATAAAAATCTCCATGCCCTATCAGTACCCATCTGATGCGGCTTATACTGCTTTCAAGCCCTGAAAGATTCTCCCCCATCCCCGTCTTCTCCATGTATGGGATGAAGATGAAATGAACTCCATCGAATTCAATCGCTGTTGCTGATGTGTAGATGTTGATATTATCAGCTACAATTGCCTTGCTGGAGATGCAGGGATCATGATTACCAGGAATGATATGGATTTTTATCTTTTTGTATGCCTTGCACAACTCTTCGAAATCTGAGTAATCCTGATAACCGGAATCAAAAAGGTCGCCGGCTATTATAAGAGTATTAATCTTATCCTTCTTCAGCTGAGCAAGTATATCCCCCAAAGCGCTGTACCGTTCCGGATGGTCACCAATCTTCGAAAGGTGAACATCGGCTGTTATGGCAAGTTTCATGTAAACTCCATAGATAATATGTACATCTTAGACCCCGTCAGATAGAAATCAGTATACGATTGAAAACACCGTGAGTAAAGGATACCATGATTCCGATATGACATGAGACATGCTGCTGATTTCCCGGTTGAAGAAGGCCGGGCATGCCTGCCCGGCCCTCTGATAATGACGTTCAGTTCCTCTAAAAGCAGGTCTTGATAGTACCCCAGGTTGAATGATCAAGCGCAGTTTCAGTTATTTCCAGTTCGGATATGGTATAACCACCACTTGAATTGAAAGACCAGAAGAACGTTCCTCTGGTGGTTGAGTAACATAATCCCAGTGATGACGAAGCTCCTCCAGGAAGCGCTGCCATGCCAAGATAACTCATAGACGCACCGTCGAAGTCATAAAACCAGATGTTATGTGTATTGTAGGCTATTACAGCAATACCTGTATTCCCTGTTCCCGGATCGAATACGGCAAGTCCGCTCAGCTGTGATGGAATTTCTGTAAGATTCCATTGTCCATAATAGGTTCCGCTTTCATCAAATGCGTATACTCCATAGGTTCCGCCTGAGCTGTAGCATTCCCATATGTATGTTCCGTCAAAGTCCATTCCGCGGCCGTTACTCGTGGCAGGGTTAGCATAAACATCCCAGATTGAACCGTCGAAATAGTAAATATCTAAACCACTGTAGTCGTTCACATTCGCATAATTCTGACTGTTAACCATACCGAATGGGTATCCATTATTCGGATCCAGGCTGAATTCATTCTGATAACTTCCATCATCAGCACTGCATTGGAATATCTTATATTGCGCTCCGCTGATAAAGAAAATGCTTGCGGGTTCCAGGAAATCAAGCCCTCTGATGTTGCTGGTGAATGACGGTGTAAAAGTATTGAGAACATTGATAACCCAGGCATCAGTTCCAGCGGTTTCGGAATGCTGCCTGATGCTGCCTGATGTGGCGCCATCCATCCCTGAGGATACAGAGATAATCAGTGCGATTAGAACGAGAAGTAAATATTTCATAAAACACCCCTTTCAAATGCAATAATCATCAGCAAAGTAATGATTGTCAAATCAAAATGTCCTGCAACCTGCACAAATTCAGGACAGGGAAAGTTAATTGCTCATGACCGCAAAGGCATCCTTCGCTCTATCGATATCAGAACCAGGAGTTTCCGTAATCCCCGGAATGTTCTTGAATACTTCCATTGAAGCCAGATATTGAAGAGGTTCCAGTCCGATAAATCCTTCTCCGATTCTTGCGTGACGGTCCAGCCTGCTGCCGAGTTCCTTCTTCGAGTCGTTGATGTGAAATGCTTGTATTTTCTCAAGACCTACAACTTCGTCAAACTCCTGTGCTGTTCTCAAAACAGCATCTTCTGATGAGAGGTCGTATCCGGCAGCGAAAGCATGACATGTGTCAAAACAGATCCCTGTTCTGTCAGGCATATCCGTGAGTTTAAGCAGCTTATCGAGCTGCTCGAATGAATAGCCCAGGGTTGTTCCCTGGCCTGCGGTATTCTCGAAAAGAATGCCGGTATCTTCAGGTGCGCCTGTGAGGATTTTCCTGACGGAGGCAGCTATCTTCTCTATTGCCTGGTTCTCACCCGCGTCGAGATGCGCTCCGGGGTGCATTACCAGCCAGTGAATGCCCAGTTTTTGCATGCGTATGAGCTCCTCTTGAAGAGCATTTGCGGACAGCCAGGAGACTCTGCCTTTTGTTGAAGAGAGGTTTATGAGGTATGAAGCATGTGAAATAATGGTAAGGGTTCCATCTTCCCCGAATTTCTTTTCTTCCTCCTGTGTGACCGGACGACCTTTCCATTGTTTCTGGTTTGAAGTAAATATCTGACCTGATAAAAGCCCGAGTTCATGAAGTGCTGAAAGAGCATTGACCAGGCCGCCGTTAACGGACGCATGAATTCCAGGGAGCATACAATCCTTTCAGTTCAGATCTGTCAGGCATGTTTCCTTGAACAGCTCACGGTTGATAGCGCATTTTTCTGCCAGTTCGCTTCTTTTAACCGCAAGTGTCTGCGCAATATCCTTCGAAGACATCCAGGTTCTGTCCAGAAGTGAAAGTAATTCAGTATCCCATTGATCAGAAGAAGGGTCAACAGTAAGATTAGGGATTCCCGCTTCCTCCATAAACCTGTATCCTTTTGATGCATATGGAATAGAGATGGGCACAGTTCCAGTGACAACTGACAGAATAGCTCCGTGAAGCGGAATGGTAAGGAAGACTCTGCATTCGGCAATTTTCATCATGAAGCTGTGAATCTCTGTGGGCATTACCACGGCAGCCCTGTCGCTGTGCTTCATCATCGCCATCACTGCTTCGCATTCAAAATCATCCGAATTGGAGAGGCTGCCGGTATGAAAGGGAAAAAAGCGGATCTCTCCCCCGCGGGAGTCAAGATGGTCATCGAGCAGGCGGGCCCACTTTCTTCGAAGACCGGATACATCGGGTTCACGGTATAATCCAAGCTTCCTCCGGATCTCAAGAGGAAGCAGCTTACCCTGCCTGTTCGTAACGTTCCTGATGGCAACACCGAGTATGTCACCCGGATTATGGGGCCGGGCAAAATCACCGGCAAAGGTAAACGTGGAATCAGATGCAAGCTTCACTCGGTTCGGGTTCAGACCAAGATGAAGCAGCAGATCAAGTGAGGGTTTGTCTCTTACCGTAATACCGCTGCAGTATCCAAGCCATTTACGAAGTTGACCCGGTGTCCATCTTGCAAGCTCATCGCCCTGACCCAGACCGATTGACCATGCGAAGGCAGGTTTGCCAAGGCGTCTGGCTAGCCTGAGAGGATGAAGGTTATATGGAGTGTAAAGCAGCGAGGAAACATCCTGCGCAAGCTCACCTCCTCCGACTATTACAATGTCGGCCCAGCGCACTCCCATTGACATAGCGCGGAGCCTGCCTTCATTGACATCAAATGAAACCGCGTTGAAATCCTTCATTGTCTTATCCGGAACAGCGGACATAACGCCGATTCGGATATCTCCGATGGAGGACAGATCTTTTACCTGTGATGAAAATATCGCTTCATCACCGACATTGGAGCCGGCCTTCTCAAGCTGTCCCCATGAGGATGTAAATACTTTATTCATATCCAACCGAACCGCTCTATCAATCCCTGTAACCGAAAGACCTCAGAGTTTCAGCCATCTGCCTGAGTCTGCGGTCTACCTTGCCGTAAATAGTATCTGCTGGATACATACCGTCAGGCATTAATTTTCCAACTTCAACTCCGGTCAGGTGTTCAATTCCCTCTTCTATGGTCTTGGTGGGATAGATATGAAATACACCTTTTCTGACCGCTTCTATAACGTTATCCCGAAGCTGAAGATCCTTAATATTTGCAACGGGTATCATCACTCCCTGTGTTCCTGTAAGCCCCTTTTCACTGCATACACGGAAGAAGCCTTCTATCTTCTCGTTTACACCGCCTATAGCCTGAATCTCTCCGAACTGGTTGACAGATCCGGTTACCGCAAGATCCTGTCTCAGTGGAATATCGGACAGAGCGCTTAGAAGAACGTACAGTTCAGTGGAGGACGCGCTATCACCGTCAACTCCCCCGTAACTCTGTTCGAAAACGATGCTCGCGGAAAGTGAAAGAGGATATTCCCTGGCAAATTTGCCCTGAATGAATCCGGATATTATCAGTATTCCCTTTGTATGGGTTGTGCCTGAAAGTTCAGACTCCCGCTCAACGTTGATGAGACCCTTTCTTCCGGCAGAAACCCTGGTTGTAATCCTGGCGGGGAGCCCGAACGCGTAATCAACCCCCTGATAAACTGCAAGACCATTCACCTGCCCTACTTTCCTGCCTTCGGTATCAATCATGATTACATTGTCTATTATCCGTCTGGTCGCATATGTCTGACCCAGATTGAGACGGTAAATCTTTTCATCAATGGTCTTCTTCACATGTTCAGAACTCACGATATCCGCACCCTCCTGCTTCGCGAAGTAGCAGGCCTGACGGAGATAATCGGTTACTCTGTTAAACTCGATTGAGATCCGGTCATTTCTCCCCGCTATGCGAACGCCTTCCTCTGCGACGGCTGCAACCGCGCTGGCATCCATGGGGGCCAGCTTCTCAGTCTGGACTATCCTCGCAATGACATTGGCAAAATCATGGATATTCTCTTTAGTGGCCTCCATGGTAAAATCGAACGCAGCCCTTATTCTGAAAAGAAGACCGAACTCAGGTTCGTATGATGCCAGAAGGCTGTACAGCTTTGAAGTACCTATCAGTATGATTTTGACCTTTGTGTCTATTGTTTCCGGATGAAGGTTAACAGGATAGAGTCCGAGCGGGTCCTTATTTCGGATTACAGTGGTACCGTTTCTGAGTGTCTGTATGAGCTGCTGCCACAGTTCCGGCTGCCTGACAAGATCAAGCGCGTTCATTATCAGGTAGCCTCCATCAGCTTTATGAATGGCACCTGGTCTGATCATCGTGTGATCGCTGTAAGGCTTTCCCTCGACAACAATTCTGTCAATGCTTCCGAAGAGGCTGTTGGAATCAGGGAACTGTTCAATTACTATGGGACGTTTTGTTTTCCCTGTATTATCAAGAATGAGATTTGGGGTAAAGAGTACATAGGGGTCCTTATCGGTCGTACTGTTCGCAAAATCATTCAGATTTTCAAGGATAAGTTCTACAACGGATTCGCTCCATCTGTCAGCCTTGTTATCACCGATTTCAATCAGATTGGAGATAATCCCTGAAATCGTCGGTTTGACAAGCCGCTGGTACATCTTTTCCAGTCTCATCTGAATCTCGATTTCCATATCTCTCGTCTGTCTGAAAGCAGCTGTGAGTTTCTTGAAAAGCTCCTCGTGCAGCTTCACGTATTTCTTGATATCCTCTGCTGAGAGTTTTTCTTCATCCTTCATCTTTTCGAGTGTGTCGAAAGTTACAGGTTCTTCGTCGATAACCGGAAGCACATCCGGTCTGAATTCACCCGGAGCCACAGGCACATTGACTATGGTGAAGCCGGCATCTTCAGCCTCCTTCTTCACAAGATCCATTACTTCCTGTTTCCGCGCCTGATAGGATGCCCTGATCACCCTGGTTTCCAAATCAGCTTTTTCACTGCTGAGAACGGTTGGGATATTGCTTTTAAGAAGCTGAACACACTCTTCCAGAGCTTCAACAAAGCGGAGGCCATCTCCTGCCGGGAAAGTGAGAGCGACAGGATTTCTGGGTTGCTCCATATTGCGTACGAAAATTATGTCACGCAAATCATCTGTAGTTCTATCGATACGGTCCAGGATCCTTTTCACTGTACTTTCACGACCGGTGCCGGACACACCTGTTACAAACATGTTATAACCGATGGAGGATATCTCCAGGCCCAGCTCAAGAGCTTTCACAGCGCGGTCCTGCCCCACAATATCACCTGTGGGTTTCAGATCATCCGTGGTCTTGAATCCAAGAGCCTTCACAGGGCACTTCCACTTCAGATCCTTAGGCTTGAGTGAGTAGACAGCCATCTAAATATCCCTCCTGATTCATTAGAATCTCACTTCCCCGGAGGCTCAGGCTCCAGAGGTTTAATTAAAAACGGTCCCGGATCTGCTGCAAATGCTTTAAGTCTGCCCCCGTGTTCCACTTTTCCCCTTACTATAAGGGTAGCTTCCGGCCGAACAAGAATGTCCTCCGCCCGGCGGAAGAGTGGAGAAGGGAGAAACACATCAGCAACTCCAGTGTTATCTTCAAGCATAAGGAAACCAGCGTCAGCGGCAAGTCTCCGCCCGGTAACATATCTTCCCCATATTCTTGTCATTCCCGATAAGGGCATATCTTCCAACGGCACTGTTCCGCCTGGTCTGGTGATCAGATCCAGCGGTGAAGCAGCAAGGGGAAGTCCCATCACACCGAGTTCCATGGAAACTCTTGTTCTGGTAGAATATTCAGGAAGGTCCGGAGTACCCACCGGAATGTCGGGAAAAAATCCGCTATCCCCCGCTTCCAGCTGCATCATAGCTGATGGCCCTGAAAATCCCAATTCATGAAAACAGCCAGCTGCTGCCATGTTTCTGCAGAGCGCCAGTCCGCAGCCCGCCTTCAGCAGATCGGACGGGTAACGGTGCGGTCTGCCTTCTCTTAACTTCTCATACTCCCTGCTTCCCATACTCTTTATGTGATGAAATCCCGGGATTATTTTTCCATCTCTCTCGAAGGAAAGCCATCTCCCGGTATTTACGCCTGGCGGCTCAAAGCTGATTCCAAGCCTTCTGGCTTCCTCAAGATAAACCCTGGTACGGTAGAACCCGCCGCCTGCCGCCATAACAGAAGCCATATATAGAGCGGGATGTTCTGTCTTCAGAACAGCCGCAGCGCATGCTACGGCTCCGTATGTAAAAGCATGTGCCTTACAGAAACCGTAGCCTGCGTAACTTGAAAGTACGTTCCATACAGCATCTGCTTTAAGTGGATTTATGTTCCTGCGTCTGCAGAATGAGATAATCTCCTCTTTTTTTACCTGTTTCCTTTTCAGCCTTCGCCTCAACAGATCAGCGGACGCTTCGCCCAGACCCAGAAGCACTTCAGCGGCTTTTGATACATCTTCCTGATACAGCATGACTCCAAGGTTCTCCAGAAGAATCGGACGCAGTTCCGGAAGCATGGAGTTTACGACTGCTCCGGCACCAAGGCAATCAAGATAAGTTTTTCGCCCACCTCCGGCAGATGCTCCAGGCCGCACCAGGGCAAGCGCTCTTGCGACATCCTCCATGTTCCTTATCTTCATTTCCTTCATAAGACCTCTCATGGCCGGTGATTCGACATGAACCACACCTATAGTCCTGCCGCTGTCGAGCAGCTCTCTGGCCGCTTCTGGAATCCTTCCCCCCCTGCGGAAAACGCTCAGAGGATTTTTACCCAGAATTTTACATATACCGGATATTGTTGTAAGACCTCTCTGACCGAGCAGATCCATTTTAAAAAGCCCGATATTCTCAACCCCGTCTTTGTCAAAGTGTGTGATATGTAACCCGTTCGGGCTGGGCTGAACGGGAACCATGAGATCGACAAAACCATCCGCGCAGACAACTCCGCAGGGATGGGGAGCGAGGTGTGATGGAATACCAAGGAGCATCTCTCCATCGCGAAGAGCCCTGGCAGCCACGGGTTTCTCCCATGCGGCGTTATCTCGATAACGAAGGAGCTTCGAAAGAGCGTCCATCTCCTCGTTGCTTACGCCAAGTCCGGAAGCCGCCACGCGGAATGCGGATCGTATTCTGTGTGTTACGATCTGAGACACGGCTGCGCCTTTTCTTCCAGCTTTTTTCAAAAACCATTCCATTACTTCATCTCTTCTCGCGCTGTCAATATCAAGATCTATGTCAGGGGGGCTGGATCTGAGCCGGTTGAAAAACCTGGCGAATGACAGATCATGACGGATGGGACAGACAATGGAGAGACCCAGCAGGTAGGACAGAATACTGCCGCCTGCGGAACCCCTGGCGCTGACGGCAATTCCTTCCCTCCTCGCGTAGGAGACAATCTCAAAAAAGCGTAGAAAGTACCCTGCCAGACCATTTTCACAGATGACTGAAAGTTCCCTTTCCGTTCTTCTCGCGGCGATGAGGCTTCCTTTGTACATATCTTTCAATCGTATATGAATCACTTCTGATAATTCGCTTTCCTCTTCAGGGTTGCGCGGCCTTTCTTTTCTGTCCGTAAACATTTCCGTGTCTGATATCTCAGCCAGCTTCCCGTTTTCGATCAAGGATCGGGAGGCTCCGATGAAACTCTCCCTGAACCGGCCGATATCCGGCATGATATTCCATTCTGTGCCGAATTCAGATGGATTGAGCCTGGTCTTCTCGATGGCCAGGTAACCCTTTCGGAGTATTTTGTGAGGCTCGAGCCTTTCAATGCAAGAAAACATCACCGGCCACGAAGCTACCGGATCGAAACCGGTTTGCAGAATTTCCTTCTCCGCTTCAGCAGGATTTCTTCCCGATATGCATTCCGGAAGAACCGCTACCAGAATTCTCCCTTGAAATCCTGCCGCTTTTCGAAATTTTCCCGCGTCAGCCGGATTCTCTGCGATCGCGATGAGCCTATGACTGTCTTCAATTGCTTCCTTCAGAGAAATTCTTTCCGGAGTATGGACAGATGTGACAAGTCTGCAGAGATCCGGCCACCCTCCCGGCAATATCATAAATGTTAATTTCATTTCATGAATTACGAGTTCCACCCCGTGGATACCCTTTATCCCGGCCTTATCACAGGCAGCGGTAAATTCCAGCTGGCCGGTGACCACATCTCTGTCGGCCAGAACTCCCCCCTGAAAACCCTTTTCAGCAAGTGCCGCCGCAAGAGAAGCTGGAGAGTCTATTCCATTTCGAAATGAATACCAGCTTTTCATTGATATCATTAAGTATTTCATATAACATATGTAAACAATTGTTCACTATTTAGCAAGAAGCAAACATTCATATTTATTATGCTTGTTTAATACATCAATGAATGGAGATGATTTTATGAAATATGTTGCACTTGCAGCATCAGTTCTAATCGTTATGGTCGGGTGCTCAAGCGAACCATCCTCACCTTCTGGAACCCTGCCTGTCGTTCAGAACCTGACGGTAGACGAAACGGCATCAAGGGGAGATACTGTTGTTCTTCGCTGGAATGCTCTGGACATAGAAGTGGATGGATATCATGTCTACTGGTCGAGTACCAGTCCGGGAACCTGGCATGAAAACGTTACCGAGGACACGACTCTTACTGAAATAGCTGAGAGTACGCGGTACTATTATGTAAAGGCTTCAAAAGGGCTTGATTATTCCTCCGATAATTCCAATGAGGTAGACACGAGAGCAACCCTTATTACAGGTCCATTCACCATGAGAATAGATGATCTCAATAATGGAATAATTTTCTACGACGACGGAGCGGGGGCGGGTACAGGTACAGCTGACTCGGCCAAATTCCACCAGGACATCTACATTGCTGAAGCAAACAACCAGCTGTACTTCTACTCCGGAAACCACAATCCCTCACAGTATCCGGGAGGCAGACATACTTCTCTCTGCCCTGTCGGCGTATTTGGTAATGTGGCGCCTGAACCCGGTTCCGCGGACTGGGTTGATTCGGTACTGATTTCGGAAAACAACTTTTACTTCGGGCATCTTTCAAACGGATACTTTGTTCATCTCTATGTAGATTCCACCTTCACTAACGGCGCTGACATCGGGTCTATAGAATACCAGACCATATCCGCACTTCGACTGTTCAACGTTCTGTAGGGTATATCTCTTCAGAAAGCGGCAGGGATTTTATCCTTGCCGCTTTTTTATATCCCGGATCAGATTCTTAAGCTCCCTGTCATTACTGACTTTCCTGTCAATCTGAAAAGCTTCATTCAAGAAACATCCGTGTATCTGAGTTGCAAAATGGAATACTAACCTGCAGGGATATGTACAAGCATTGAAAACATCAAAGGAGGTCGAAAATGTTACTGAATGCTATTACATCACTGATGATTCTCAGTGTCACAGCCACCGGATACTTCTGCCCTGGCAGATCATCCGACGAGAACTACCAGGAAGTGGTACAGAATGTATCAGAAATGGTCTGGGATCAGAATGTCAGAAAAATGGCAAGCGCTCACGGGCTTGATGTGGTCAATGTTACCTGGGAAGATACCGGACGCTACTCCGGCTCATGCTGGGGACCCAATATTTCCGACATGACCATACAGGTTCACAGTTATCAGAACGGATCGGAACATCCCGTTCTTACCTGCATGCCTGTGATAAGGTTTCCTAATTTTCATGACCTTTCAGCGGACATGGACCCGGATAATTTCTATCTGCTGGTGGGTAACGAGATAGGAGAAGAGCTGGCGCCTGTATCACTTACGGATTTCGTAGACAATATCCGGTACTACCTTCACGATCCTGAATCATGGGAAGGGAATGAACACAGCCTGCTTGCAGATAGGGACAGCGTTGTTCTTGTAAGCGCTCAGGCAGTATTCCTTCCAATAAAAAATTCCGGAAGTGCTACATTCAATCCTGTTCTATACAATTACCAATCCTACGAGGGTGACCCTGCTGTACTTACCATTCTTGTCACAAGAGAGGGTACGAGCATAACCGTGATAGACAACGCAAGAGACGCGGTTCCGGGGTCCTGGAGCTGGGGTCAGAGGCTTTTCTTCAATGAAGACGGCGAACGGGCCAGTTTTACCGGACAGCGAATTTCGGATTTCAGGGCTGATCACGTAAGCAGTGGAGGAGATCCTTCGGATATATCCGAGGAGAACAACCTCAATATGGTTCTGTTGATACAGATTCCCCTGAAGCAGAGGAACCCTCAGAGTACATATTTCGATGATGTGTGCTGCGAATCTTCATGTGTAGCTCTCGGTGGAGCAGGTGAATCCTTCAGCCGCGGGTCAGACGTTGAAGCCGCTGTTATCGGACATGGGGAGCTGGAAGGCCCCTTCACGGAAATAGATGATCTTGAGATCCGCAGGGATCCGCAATTCCCTATCAGAGTTACCGTACAGTTCTACAAGGCCACTTCCAACGGGATCGCTTCACAGAATGATATCGATGAAATCGCTGAAGAGATCCAGAAGGTATACGATCAGGCCTCGTACGTCAGCTCCCTCGTGGTTCCCGACCCGGGATCCTACAGACCTACAGACTGGGACAGGGCATCCGTACCCAGAAGACTGAACAGATACTGGAACCGGGTAAGAAACAATTACCTCGGATGGATTGGAAGAAGAGACCTCATCAATTAACAATGGGGGCCGGGCCTAACATCTAAACATTTACAACATCGCCCCACGGGGACATGCAACTCTATGCGTGTCCCCGTATGTTAAAATGTTTAGATGTTAGGCCCGGCCCCCATCTGTCTCTGCGCCTTGGAAACACCGCACCTTTCTTCTAGATTACACACATAATGAAAAGAGCATCGGAACGAAAGCACTGGGACGATTTCTGGAAACGGGATCGTGATCTTGACGAGATCTACGACAACGATGGTCGTATACCTGAAGAAATCCTCAAGCGGATGGATATCAAAGACAGCATCGTAATGGAGGTTGGTGCCGCAACCGCCAGGGACAGCGTTGTTCTAGCTGAAAACGGAGCAGTTTCGATAGCGCTTGATTATTCCCACGAAGCCCTCAGGCTTGCCAGAGAAGCTGCTGAAAGAGCAGGGGTTCGGTTGCTCCTTGTCTGCGGCGACGCCCTTGCCCTTCCCTTTAAAGAGAATTCCATCGATCTTGTTTTTCATCAGGGAGTACTGGAGCATTTCCGAGATCCTTCGATGCTCCTGAGTGAAAACGCAAGAGTGCTGAAACGGGGCGGCACCGTGCTGGCCGACGTTCCTCAAACAATCCACATCTATACTGTAATCAAGAAAATACTGATAGCTTTCAACGCATGGTTCGCCGGGTGGGAGACCCAGTTCACTCCGCGAAGTCTCTCAATACTGCTTGAGAAAGCAGGGTTTGAACCCACCGGTGTCTACGGAAGATTCTTCTCACCATCTCTCGCGTATAGAATACTCAGAGAGGTTCTCATGAAGGTGGGAATACGGCTTCCGTTAAGGCCGGTTCTAATTCCACCGGTTCACAGACTTCGAGGTAAAATCAGAAAATGTATTGAAAATTCCCCTACCGGTCCGAATCTTGGTTACATAGTTGGGATCTTCGCTGAAAAGAAAGAAGACAGCTGACATGCGCCTGCTGGCACTGAACTGGAGAGATCTCAGAAATCCCGAGACAGGGGGAGCGGAGATACACCTCCACGAGATTCTCAAAAGAGCGGTACGAGAGGGGCATGAAGCTACGCAGATTTCCCAGGCTGTTCAGGGTCTCCCTTCCGAAGAGATCATGGACGGTGTTCGTATACTCCGCCATGGAAGAAGAAACACTTTCAATTTCACACTCAGAAAATTCGCGCTTTCCCTTGATATTGCGGCTAATTATGACCTTGTTATAGAAGATCTCTGCAAGATCCCGTTCTACAGTCCAAAATGGTCTCCGGTTCCTGTCCTTACGATTGTACCTCACCTCTTCGGTACCACCGCTTACCGTGAAGTGGCCTTACCGCTTGCTCTCTACGTCAACTTCATGGAATCATTCATTCCGAAGGTCTATCGAGGAAGCTCTTTCATAGCAATTTCAGATTCCACAAAAAGTGACCTTGTCAGAAGAGGTATAGATGCCGGAAAAGTATCCGTCATTCCCTGCGGAATCGATACTGACTTCTACTCACCCGGTGAACCCGCGCCTGAGCCTGGAAGATTCCTGTACGTTGGAAGGCTGAAGAAATACAAAGGAGTACAGCTTATACTCGCAGCTCTCGCGCTTCTCCGTGAAAAAGGAAGAGACTGCACTCTGACCGTACTGGGTTCAGGGGATTACGAAAGTGAATTGAAAAAACTCACAAAAAGATTGAATCTTGACGATAAGGTGACTTTTGAAGGATTTGTATCACAGGAACGTAAACTATACTGGCTGAGAAAAGCCTGGGCTGCGGTATTCGCGTCGGAGAAGGAAGGCTGGGGGCTGACCGTCATCGAAGCAAACGCCTGCGGTACACCTGTAATCGCCAGCGACAGCGACGGGCTCAGAGACTCAGTCCGCAATGGCGAAACAGGACTGCTGGTTCCTCATGGCAACATAGAAAAACTTGCGGCAGCGATGGATAAACTCGCAGGCGATGGAATCCTGCGGGATAACCTTTCGAAACAGGGAATGGAATGGGCGGATGGATTCAACTGGGACACCACTGCCGGCAGAGTAATCACAATTATGAAACAGATTAAATAGCGACAGGTACTATTTTTCTCCTGATTTACTATTGCGATAGATGCGCCTGAAGCTCAGGAACGCGGTAATCAGAGAAAAGAGCGCAACCCCTCCTAAAATAACCCCCATCCTTAGCCATGGTTCTTCTGCCGCCTTGCGAACTTCGATGATGGAAAGGGCTGTATGTATCCATACAGGGACTGTAATGGAAACACCCACTGCAAGAATCATATCCGACCATTTTTTCCGAACCAGAAGCAGGAGAGGAAGAACGGCAAAGAGATATTTCAGGATAGTATCTCCGGCGCGGCCATAATGCGCTCCCGCCAGAAGAAGGGCAATAACGGTCATTACAATCCGAAGTACATTCATGGTGACTTCTTTCTACTCATAAGGTTTCCGGGATGTTCTCCATACATTGTTCCAGTTAAATAGTGACAGGTATTATCTGATCAGCGTCCTTTATACAACCTTTCCCAGAGGATGGCTGGAAGCTTTGCGTTCCTTATTTTCTCCGCTGCGGAATCAATATCATACTCCACTCTGCGGTGCTCCCATGTTCGTTTTTCTGTATTTATGAGAATATATGCTGCTCTTGAATCTCTATCTCTCGGTTGTCCGACACTGCCCGTATTCACAAGTCGAATCTTAGAGAAATTGCCTGTCACCGAATCCGTGTAGTTTCCATCGGCAGTCCAGCAGCCGGGAAGGTGTGTATGCCCTATAAGCGAAATAGAATCAGGTCTAGCGCTGACAGCACTGATTGCCTGCCAGGGTTTGAGAACATACACCCAGCTCTCCGGGTCCGCGGGATAGCTGTGGCACAGGAAAAATTCATCGAATTCAGCTGAGTATGGCAGTGAGGAAAGCCATTCCTTATCCTTAACTGAAAGTACTGTTTTCGTCCATATAAGCGCCGAAGCTCCCGGTCTGCTAAACCTGTAGAGAGGTATTTTTTCAACAACTCCTGCGTCGTGATTACCGGATACGACAATATCACAGACATCTCGAACCTTTTCGATGCACCTGGATGGCTCAGCTCCGTATCCGACGATATCTCCAAGGCAGAATGTCGCGGATGACTTCGATCCTGGAGGATCAGCCAGAACAGCTTCAAGCGCGTCAAAGTTACTGTGTATATCCGAGATTATTCTTATAAGCATATGAGACCTCTTGGAGCCTGAAAGAATATAGTGCCTGTCGCTATTTTAGGTTGTCGAGGATTCCGTTCACAAAGCTGGCGGCTTCTTCCGAATCAAATGCCTTTGCCAGTTCAATAGCTTCATCTATCGCCACGGCAGCAGGAGTCGGAGGTTCGAAATAACCCATTTCACCAAGCGCCTGCTCCAGTATCAGCCGCGTCACGATATTCAGTCTGTCAAGCGTCCAGTTTTCCATGACTTCTTCGATCCTGGAATCGATCTCTTCCCTGTTATTCTGAACTACTCTGCCCAGGTCAGTTACCCAGACCCAGTCCTCGGTCTCAAGAGGAACACCTAACCCCAATTCGGCATCAGAGAGTAAATCTCTCATACTCTCCATATTATCGGGAAGAGGTCTCATGTTGACCTCCGCCGCAAACCTGGCCTGAAGAAGAGCTTTACGGCCTCTGCTCCTTACACCCATACTCTGTTAGTCCTGCTCTCCGTCCAGAGGGATTTCTTCTTCATCGGACTCCTCAATATCGCTTATCAGATCGTAAAGACCGACCATTTCAAGAGCAGTCATCGCTGCATCAAAACCCTTGTTGCCTGATTTGGTTCCGGCTCTGTCTACGGCCTGCTCAACTGTATCCGCTGTGATAACACCGTAAATTACGGGAACATCCGACAGCATAGCAGACTGAGCAACACCTTTTGCGCTCTCTGATGAAACGTACTCGAAATGAGGAGTGTCACCGCGAATCACGGCACCCAGACAGATTATACAGTCGAACTCCCCTGTATCGGCCAATCGAACGGATATCGGTGGGATTTCCCATGCTCCCGGAACCCAGAATACGCTGATATCATCGGTTTCAACACCGTGTCGTTCAAGACAGTCCAGTGCACCGTCAAGCAGTTTTTTTGTTATGAAATTGTTAAATCTGGATACAACTATGGCTGGTCGTATTCCGTCACCGTCCAGCTGACCTTCATGAATCCATGCCATCATCCACTCCTTCCAGTATATGCCCTAATTTTTCTTTTTTTGTTCTCAGATAATGAACATTGTCTTTGGTTGGGGTTACTTCTATCGGGACTCTTTCCGTGACTTCAAGACCGTATCCCCTCAACCCTACTATCTTTCTGGGATTGTTTGTCATAAGTCTGATTGACGATAATCCAAGATCAGCAAGAATCTGAGCGCCCGTTCCGTAATCGCGCAGATCTGCGGCAAAACCAAGTTCCTCGTTGGCTTCCACAGTATCAAGTCCGTGATCCTGCAGGTGGTATGCTTTTATCTTGTTAGCAAGACCGATTCCACGCCCCTCCTGTGCCATGTAAAGAATCACCCCCGCTCCAATTTCCTCGATCCTTCTCATGGCAGCATGCAGCTGACTGCCGCAGTCACACCTTCGTGAAGCAAAAACATCTCCGGTGAGGCACTGTGAATGAACTCTGACAAGAACATCCTTTCTGCCTGCTACTTCACCCTTTACCAGGGCTACATGTATATCCCCATCCGTTATGCTCTCGAAAACATGCAGTTCAAATATTCCATAATCAGTCGGCAATGTTGATCGGGCAACTTCTCTGATCAGCTTTTCTGTTTTCCTGCGATAGCGAACCAGTTCCTCAACAGATGTCAGAACAAGCCCGTGCTTTTCGGAAAACTCCTGCAGCTGAGGGAGTCTGGCCATTGAACCATCAGGGTTCATTATTTCGCAGATCACTCCGGCAGGCTTAAGTCCGGCAAGCCGGGCAAGATCCACCGCTGCTTCCGTATGACCTGTTCTTGAGAGAACACCTCCGGATTTGGCTGCCAGCGGGAAAATATGTCCCGGTCTGGCAAGATCTGATGATTTCGAGGATGGATCTATCGCTACAGCGATAGTTCTGGCCCGGTCCTGAGCGGATATACCCGTAGAAACGCCCGAAGCAGCATCGATACTGACCATAAAGGCGGTCTCGTGAAGAGAAGTGTTCCTTGGAACCATCTCATGAATATCCAGTTTCTCCAGCATTGCAATTTCCAGTGAAAGGCAGATAAGTCCTCTTCCTTCCGTAGCCATGAAGTTCACCGCATCAGCATCGCATTTCTCAGCAGCGATTATGAGATCACCTTCATTCTCCCTGTTCTCGTCGTCCACCACAACAACCATCTCTCCGCTCCGGATGGCTTCAATGGCTTCTTTCGCTTCTGCTATTCCGTTACTGTTCAAGATATTCCCTCAATCGTTCCCCGTTTGATGCCATGGTCATCTGTCTCTGTATATACTTGCCAATAATATCGAATTCCAGGTTAACGTGTGTCCCCGGCTTCCAGCTGCCGGCAGTTGTAACAGAAAGCGTTTCAGGAATAAGAACTGCTGAAAATCTTCCACTCATAAGTGATGCTACTGTAAGACTGATCCCGCTTACCGCCACAGACCCTCTCTCTACCAGCATCGAAGAAAATATGGAAGAGAAAGAGAACCAGATCGTTGTATTTCCTCCTGCTTTCTCAATCGAAAGAACCCTTGCGGCTTCATCTATATGGCCGGTTACAATGTGTCCGTGAAGCCGCTCGGATAACAGCATCGAACGCTCGATATTCACTTCAGTCCCCGAGAAGTATCCCGGGATGATTGTTTTCATTCTTGTATGGGGAGAAAAATGAAATGTAAGTTTATCGTCATTTATATCTGTTACGGTAAGACAGGAGCCGTCCACAGCGATGCTGTCCCCTTTTGAAACATCTCTTCCGATACCGGCCCGGACAACCAGTGTTTCCCTGGAAACCGAAACCACTCTGCCCTTTGTCTCAATCAATCCTGTAAACAAGTTCACCCTCCAGATGCGTATCTGTTCCCAGCAGGCTTGACCTTACATTCTCCAGCTTTATCGAGTCATCCATTGAGTCGATTCCAAGTTCTTCAAACGCTGGAAGTCCCTCTCCGCCAAGTATCATTGGCGTGGTAAACACGCTCAGCGTATTCACAAGCTGCTTCCTTAGAAGCATTGTCGCAAGCCCTCTGCCGCATTCACACAGAATCTCACCAAATCCCTCAGAAGCTGTTCGTTCAAGGAGAAGTGTCAGATTAAAGCCGTAACCAGAGAAATCAGCCGGAAATTCCCATACATCGGCTCCGAACTCACTCTGAAATTTCTGAAGGCTGCCGGCAACATTTTCAGGAACTGCAATTATAACTCTTCCTGGGTTTTCGAATATTTTTCTTGAATTCCCCAAATCACCAGTTGCTGAGACTATAATCCGAGCAGGCTGCTGCTCGCCAGGATCATCAGACCCTCTTGAGGTCAGCCTGGGGTCATCGTCTCTGACAGTACCACCGCCGGTCATTACCGCTTGAACCGAACCCCTCATCCGGTGAACATGTTTACGGGATTCTTCACATGACAGCCATCTGCTGCTGCCGTCTTTTGCCGCTGTCCTGCCGTCAATGCTGAGAGCCATTTTCAGTGTAATCCAGCTTCTCGATGTCCTGAGATAATGCAGATATACTCTGTTAAGTGATTCAGCTTCATCGAACAGTACATTTGTTTCAACTTCAATACCGGACGATTCCAGTTGCGTTATCCCTTTCCCTGATACATTCGGATGAGGATCGCGCATAGCGATAACGACTCTTCTGATTCCGGCACTGATTATCGCGTCAGTACATGGACCTGTCCTGCCATAATGGCAGCATGGCTCAAGTGAGACAACAATAGTACCGGACGATGCTGCCGCGCCGGCTTCAGAAAGAGCGGCAATCTCTGCATGCGGAGCTCCGCACTTTTCGTGGAAACCCTCCCCGACAATGTTGCCGCTGCTGTCAAGAATAACCGCTCCCACCATCGGATTTGGAAAGGCGGCTTTTCTTCCCAGAAAAGCAAGTTCCAGGGCTCTTTTCATAGCCTGTATTTCCGGAAGGGAAGCCATCAGGGGGTTTCCAGTTCCCTTACACTGAGCCTGCCGATTGCGGAATTGACAACATACTGAGATTCAAGATCACCAGTGGCCAGAATGATGTGCGTGGCATCAGCTGCATACTGTCCGAAGGTTGGATCCATCTTCACCCACTCTCCCACCCATATCATAGGCCAGGCATGGTATCCGAACGATCCGTCGAGGTAAACGATACCCGCGCAAATTCTTGCGGGAAGTCCTGCGGCTCTTGCAAGTGCAACTGTCAGGATAGTGTGTTCGTTACAGTCACCCCTGAGATTCTCCATCACGTCAACCGCTGATGGAAGGGAGATGGTCGGGCTGTTTTCCACTGCTCCATCAACAAAAGACGATATCCTTCTTGCGGCCTCCCAGGAATCCTCACAACCATCCGTAAGTATCAGGGCTTTTTCGATTATTATGGAATCATCGCTCTGTATCATGGCTTCGGGGAGAACATACTCCTCAAGTTCTTCAGGTATGGATGGAGGGTATGGAAGACTGTTATCCGGAAGTCCGGTCGAAACGGTTACCGTACATCCGGAAGCTCTCTGAACAGACGGTATGTCGAGCTGAAAATTAGCCCAGTCAATATCCCCCTCGAGAAGGAATACTCGCGTTCCGGTGCTTCTTGGGTTCGATATGTGTGTGGAGGAGACCGCGAAAACCTCGTAAAGATCTCTGGTGGCAACAACATCACCACTCTGACCCGGCGGCACCCTTGTCATGTCCATTCCAAGACCTGCTTCGTACTCCCTTACGATCTGTCCTCTGTAAACCCATACACTGTTCCTGGTGCCCATCTGGGAGATTTCAAGCTTCGCAGCGTTCACGATATCTCCAAGGAGAGATACATTCTCGAATTCAATACATACTGCACTCGCGCTCAGAATCATCCCGCTTGCAGGATCGAATGACTGAAATGTTCTTTCCTGCCCCACTTCCCATTCCATCGAAGCACAGGCCAGATCGGCCAGAACGGGCAGGTAGTCTCCGGAAACTACTGTGGAGTTCTCGATGGTCCTTCCGGCGGTACCTATTTCAGTAAGAAGCAGCGAATCCCTGCGAACGGCAGTAATGGAAATCTCTGCTGAGCCGTCCGACATGAGCATCTCCATATGTCCGAGATTGTATGTCCTGTCAGTCACAGCCGTCATGCTCATCTCAATATCACGCTGGTTTCCCATCAGAATCATATTCCAGCTGATTGACTGCGTTATCAGGAGTGAATCGGTACCCAGTTCCTGAACATCAAGCTCCATATAACCGACATCGTCACCCATTATGGATACTGCGAACTTCTGCAGGCCGATTTCCTCCGAACTACCGGACAGTATTGAAGGATCAGTATTAGCATGCTGCTGTTCTCCTCCGCAGCCGCTGGCGAGTACGGGAACAACAATCAACAGTATCAGAGTTAATATTTTTCTGGGTTTCATCTCGTTCCTCCGGTATAGTTTTCAATGGCTGCCGCGATTCTTTTTCCAGACTTCCCATCCCACATGGGAATGACAGGAGGAGAATCGGGTCGACTTGCGATCTGTTTTGCTGCAGCTTCAGGAATTAATGATGTATCGGGACAAAGCACATTCGTTCCAATCTCGAGAGTCACAGGTCGTTCTGTACTGGTTCTGACAGTTACACATGGAACGCCAAGAACACTTGTCTCCTCCTGAACACCACCCGAATCCGTAATGACAACTGATGCGTCAACCTCACATCTGATGAAATCCAGATAAGACATGGGTTTAACTATAGATAATCTTTCCGGAATATTCAGATTCCATTCATCCATATTGCGAAGAGTACGTGGATGCGCTGGAAACAGAATCCTGAGTCCTTCCAGATTGCCGAGAGCATCCAGGACAGCACCAAGTCGCTCCGGATTATCAACGTTTGATGGACGATGTAGGGTAACCAGTGCGTAAGGCTCGTCAGGTGGAGGTGATCCTGAATCCATAGCTGATGGAAGAAGCCTCAGCAGAGTATCAATCATGGGATTACCAACAAGCTTAATCATTTCACTCTGTCTGCCTTCAGCAAGCAGGTTATCCCTGGCTTCAGTGGAGGTGATGAGAAGCAGATTCGCGATTTGATCTGTCAGTACTCTGTTGATCTCTTCGGGCATATGGCGATCGAAACTCCTGAGCCCCGCCTCTACATGAATTATGGGAACTCCATACCGCACCGCCACAAGAGCACAGGCAAGGGTTGAATTAACATCACCGACCACTACAATGGCCTTTGGTCTTCGTTCAAGGAATACGTTCTCGTATCGCTGCATGATTGTCGCTGTCTGCTCAGTAATGCTCGCGGATCCGACTTCAAGGTTCACGTCAGGCCTGGGCAGATCCAGATCATCAAAGAAACTCTGTGACATTATATGATCGTAGTGCTGACCTGTATGAATGAGTCTTATTTCAACAGATGGATCAGTGTTCTTAATTATGGGATCAACCTTCATGAAATTAGGTCGTGCCCCGCAGATTACGTCAATCATGTGATCTCCCGTGGAATAATCGAATATGTATGAATCAGATGGTATCCATTTTGTCGGCTCTTCTGCTGTGCCGCCCGGCGTCAAACTTCTCTGCAAGAAAAATCTCCACGATTTCCCTGGCCTGGAAAAAGGCTGTAATCCCTCCTCCGAGGACAAGCACATTCGCGTTATTGTGATGTCTTGCGTAATAAGCCATCCGAGGAAACAGGCATAGAGCTGCCCTGATTCCCCTGAACCTGTTCGCGGTCATGCTCATGCCTAATCCAGAGTTACAGATAAGAATACCGAAGTCCGCGCTGCCGTCCAGCAAATTTCTGCAGAGAGCAGCAGCAAAATCCGGATAGTCAACAGAATCAGCAGAAAATGGGCCAAGATCTTCTAAACCGAGGTTCAGCCCCTTTTCATCTTTAAGCCATTCGACCAGTTTGCACTTCAGAGGATATCCTGCGTGATCGCTGGCCAGTACTATCTTCACTAATTCCCGCCTCCTGCCTGGTATCCGGCTACAACGCTGGACAGAACTATGGAGCAGAGCTTGGATTCAGCGGAATCAGCTCTTGAAGTAAGTACAACCGGGTTTGTTGCTCCCATAATCACCGCGCCAAGCTCTCCGCCTGAAATGAAGATGAGTGCCTTGTAGAGAACATTAGCTGCTTCAATATCAGGCAGAAGCAGTATATCGGCATCTCCTCCGACAGGGCTTTCAATCTTCTTGATCCTGCATGCCTCGGAGGATACGGCAAGATCCAGAGCAAGAGGACCGTCAAAAATGATATCACCGAATTCACCCGCATCCGCCAGTTCCTGCATTCTGGCTGCTTCCAATGTGCAGGGCATCTTGTCGTATGGGACTTCCTTGGCACAAATGTAAGTTGATTTGGGATGATCGATTCCCAGGGCGTGAGCAACTGTAATCGCGTTTTTCATCAAACCGATTTTCTGGTCGAAATCCGGCGCTATGTTCATGGCAGCATCGGTAACTATTAGAAGCTTGTTGTAGCCTGGAACATCAAATGCGGCTACATGACTAAGGATTCCAGGGGCTCTTAATCCACACTCCCTGTCAAGAATCGCGCGAAGGAACGTACTTGAAGCCACCAAGCCCTTCATAATAACATCGGCTTTGCCGGAACGTACTGTTTCAACTCCCTTTATTGAAGCAGTCTTGTCATCTTCAGCATGGATGATTTCAATACCGTTCAGATCGAAATCAGCCTTTTCCGCAGCATCTCGAATGCCTTTCTCGGGACCGATAAGAACTGCTTCGACCATACTATCTTGAACAGCAGTACCAATAGCACTCATGGTTTCAACTTCATCAGCTCGTACAACAGCAACACGCTTTGAAGGAAGCTCTCTTGCTATCATTTTCAGTTCTTTGAGGTTTCCTACAGGTTTCATGAATTCTCCCTGATTTATGTGAATATGCAAAACAAATCGTACAAATTTCCAATATACAAATACGAATATACGCACTTCCAGAGGGATCCTGCAAGAAGTGTTGACAAATCGGCTGATTCAAGAGAGATTAGGTGGCATTCTTCTTGAAGTCAATCAATATGTACCAGTGCTCAACAATCCTGTTCATACAGAATATACAACTCGCGAAAGGGGTGGTGACAAATGAAATACATACCTGCATCAAAAGTCAGGGAAACAATAGCTAACCATATGCTGGCAGATGGTTTTGATATGGTTCTTGACCTTGAAAAAAGCAAAGGATGCACTATACATGATTCAAAAGGCGATAAGGACTATCTTGACCTCTTCAGCTTTTTTGCTTCAGCACCACTGGGTATGAACCATCCCGGACTTTGCACCGATGAATTCCGAAACTACATCGGCGATATAGCCATCAATAAACCTTCCAATTCGGATTTCTACACCGAAGAGCTTGCGTCTTTTGTGGAAACATTCGCGGATACCGTTATTCCCGACAGCCACCCGTACCTTTTCTTCATTTCAGGCGGTGCTCTTGCAGTTGAAAACGCCATGAAAGCGGCATTTGACTGGAAGGTTCGTAAAAATCTGGAAGCAGGCAGAGGTGAGCTGGGCTCAAAGGTTATTCATTTCAGAAAAGCCTTCCATGGAAGAACAGGCTATACCCTTTCTATGACAAACACTGCCGATCCTAGGAAGTACATGTACTTCCCTTTGTT
This sequence comes from Candidatus Aegiribacteria sp., assembly GCA_030594645.1. Lineage (GTDB taxonomy): Bacteria > Fermentibacterota > Fermentibacteria > Fermentibacterales > JCC-6 > Aegiribacteria. The sequence continues at coordinate 35,190 of JAUVEU010000006.1, read as the reverse complement.
TGACTGGCCAAGAGTAGACCCGCCGTCGATAAGATTCCCTCTTGAGGATAACCTTGACGAAATCATCGAAGCCGAGAAGAAAACGCTTGAACAGATAGATGAAGCCATCAAGAAATACGAACATGATATCGCCTGTCTTGTCATTGAACCAATTCAGGGCGAGGGCGGAGATAATCATTTCAGACCCGAGTTCCTGCAGCAGCTTCGCGAACGGGCGGATAAGCATGAATTCATGCTCATTTTCGATGAGATTCAAACTGGAATGGGGCTTACTGGTGAATGGTGGGCATGGCAGTCTCTGGGTGTAGAACCAGATATCTTCTGTTTCGGCAAGAAGTCCCAGGTTTGCGGAATCGCCTGCAACAAACGTGTTGATGAAGTAAAGGACAATGTATTTCACGAATCGAGCAGGATTAACTCCACCTGGGGCGGCAATCTCGTTGATATGGTCAGGTGTACCCGTTACCTCGAAATCATGGTCGAAGAAAACACACTGGAAAACGTCCGCAGCAGAAGCAAGACTCTCCTGGATGCTCTTCACAATCTTGAGAAGAAACATCCGAGTAAGATCTCGAATGTCCGCGGCCGGGGACTTATGTGCGCCTTTGATCTTGAGGACGGCGAAACCAGAAACAGAATGATTGCTTCGATAATGAAGAATGGAGCCATCATTCTTCCCTGCGGTCATACAAGTATTAGATTCAGACCTCCGCTGAATATTACGGATGATGAACTTCTTAAAGGAATCAGCATCATAGAAAATGCTGCTGAAGAAATTTTCTGAGCAGGAGTACCTTTCAGTAAGATAGTGAGAGACGGTATGGATATCATTCAGTCCACCAGGAAAGACATAGGTCGTATAGCAGCAGAGCTTGCCAGAACTGGCTGGGCCGAGGCGAACGCGGGAAATATCTCCGTTCTGCTTCCTGAAGGGGCAGACGATATGATATGGGAAAACCAGATATTCTCTGATTCTCTCCCGATACCAATACCTGAACTGGCGGGAAGAACTTTCCTGGTGACCTGCGCATGGAGTCGATTCAGAACACTTCAGCAAAAGCTCGACACGGAAATAGTCCCTGTCAGGATATCGTCTGATGGACTGAGAATCATCAGACTCGAGGGAAGCAAAGATCCCACAAGCGAGTTCAGTACACATCTTCTTGTTCTGGCGGGAGCGGTAAGTCGCGGCTGGACAACAGCTGCTCTCGTTCATACTCATTCGACCCATATGCTGGCTCTGTCCTCCAGTGACCTGCCGGGAGAGATGCTCGAAGATGCCGTCAACAGGTCTCATCCGGAGGTATCTCTTCTCCTCGGACGGGGTGTACGTTTCCTTGATTACATGCCCCCCGGTACATGGGAGCTGGGAGAGGAAACAGCAAAGGCTTTTGAGAACAGTGATTGCGTTATCTGGAGAAAGCACGGTATTCTTGGCCTTGGCAGGGATATTGATTCTGCCTGCGACGCGGTTGAAGTTGTAGAAAAGGCAGCTCGATTGCTTCTCCTTGAGAAATCGGCTTTTGGAAAATTCGTAGGTCTGAAAAACCGGGAGCTAGTACCAAAAGATACTTTATCTCTGGAAGAGTCTGTTGAAGATAACGATGATACGGATGGCGATTTACCGCCCGGTCCTCCGATTATTGATTAAATGACATCATCCCACGGGGACATGCACGAATTGGGGTCGGATCTTGAATTTTGACATTTTTTAATTTACTCAATGGCTATACGCAATAGAATTATTAACTATCAGATATGACACCTTTCCATCTGTCATGAAAATGTCAAAATTCAAGATCCGACCCCGTTACTCTTGACAGGAAGTTTCAAATTCTCAATTATTCATGAGGGCATAATTCAAACAGGAGGTTCGATCTGATCATTTTTCTTTTTCAGTTGGCGTGTACAAAATGCGAGTTCAGTGGTTTTTCAAAAGGTGGAATTTCTAACTGATCTGCATAAACTGAAAGGACAAAAAGTGAGAAGGTCGAAGTTCGCGACAGCAGTCGTGATTACCTTATTCATTCTATCAATATCCGCTTGCTGGAATCCGTTTGATCCAAAGAAGAATCCGGATCCGGTTCCAGCCCAGTACCACATCCCCGCAGACAGCGCCTGGAAAGTACTGGAGAACCTGGAGTATTCATATTCCAGCATGGACATCGATCGCTATATCGCATGCTTCAGAAGCGATTTTGAGTTTCATCTTCTTGAAATTGACTGGGCTGACTACACCGGTAATGGCACAATTGATGAGTACTGGGGTCTGGCTCTTGAAGAGGAATTTCACATTTTGATGTTCAACGCGGTATGGTCAATTGACCTGACTCTTTCGGGAGATTCGGAATTTCCCTGGAGCGGTGATCCGACAGGTATGGCCCTTGCCCTTCCGAGAACCTTCGATCTCAAGGTCTATACCAACGGCGGGGTAGACGGACACTGTGCTTCCGGATCAGCTCTCTTCATCTGCAGAGAGGATGATGATGGAGAGTGGTACATCTGGCAGTGGTGGGATCAGTCAAGTACCTAAAATCCTAACAGTTTTTGTGATTGGTGATCAGGGCGTTAACCGCTTTGCATCACGGGGAAACATCGTTGTAAGACGGATATTGTCCACGTCGAGAATCCTCGCGGCCATTCTTTCAAGACCTATGGCAAGGCCGCCATGTGGCGGGAGTCCGTATTTGTGCGCCTGCAGGTAGCTTTCGAAGTCATCCGGATCAAGTCCGAATTTCCTCATTTTTTCAACCTGCATTTCGTACTCGTGAATCCTTTGTCCTCCGGTTGTCACCTCGAGGCCTCTGAACAACAGATCGAAGCTCAGCGTTGTACCAGGGTTTTCAGGATCATCCATCGTGTAGAACGGCCTCTTCTCAGTGGGAAAGTGAGTTACAAAAAGGAATTCGGAACCCCATTCCTCCTGTGAATACCTGCAGAGTATCTTCTCTTCCTCCGGCTCGAGGTCAGGTTCTCCCATGCAGTCTTTCCCGCTGATCTCAGAGGTAATCCTGTGTGCTTCCTCCAGCGTGATGGATGGTATGTGCTCACCAACTTCGGGCATCTTTGCGCCCAGCATTTCAAGTTCGTATCCGGTGTTCTTCTTCACTGTATCAAGACAGTGCCTCAGTACCGCTACCTCGAGGGCCATCACGTCTTCATATCCATCAATGAACCCCATTTCGAAATCGAGAGAGGTGTATTCGTTGATATGTCTGGAAGTCTGGTGAGGTTCAGCTCGAAAAACAGGTCCTACTTCGAACACCCGCTCAAAGATACCTACGCCCATCTGTTTGTAGAATTGCGGGGATTGTGCGAGAAATGCCGGTCGGCCGAAATAATCAACTTTGAATATATTTGCTCCTCCCTCCGCTCCGGCTGAGCAGATTTTCGGAGTACGAATCTCGGTAAATCCCATTCCTGAGAGGCTTTCCCTGAAACCAAGCGCAAACGATTCCGCGATCTTGAGTCTGGCTCTTTCACCGGGGTGCCGCAGGCTCAGAGGGCGAAGATCAAGATTGGTATCAATGTGCAGGTCGAGAATCTTTTTGGACATGTCGACAGGTTGCTGAGCCGCAGGTGATGAGATGATTTCGATGGAATCCACATGAATTTCGACAGATGAGGGATGAATTGAATTATCCTTTATTCCAGCTTTTTTCACTGTACCCTTCACTTCAACCGACTGCTCGACATCCAGACTGTCGAGTATTTCTTCGTTTCCGTCATTCCCCATAACGCATTGCACCAATCCGTCATGGCGGCGCAGTACGATAAATGCGCCCCAACCAAGACGCCGGATTCGCTGGACCACGCCATGAAGCGTTACTTTCTCCCCCGCCAGACCCTCAAGCGTTTCCGCTGAAAGCAGTTTTGTCATTTCTTTATCACTTATTCCGATCATGGAAAGCCTTTCCGTTTTCTTGAAGCTCGTATTTCTATTCAGAACAGCTAATATACATACTCAGCCCTGTTGCGATGAATCACTCTCTGGATTACTGCACGAATTGGTGTTAATTTCCCCTGATTTGAAAACACGAATCAGCCTATTTGGTACGGAAATCAGATGAGCCTGGAGTTCCCTGAATATTCTATCTGCATCTATCACAAGATCCTCCGCTTCCTTTCCGCCCTGTTCATCAAGATTGATCATGCGGGAGAGTTTTTTAACATTCCTGAATACATCCCTCAGTTTCGGCTGGTACTTCGTCCTCGAAATATCTCTAAGTTTGTAAAGCTCCTTCAGATCAGATTTCGCAAGAGTTTCTTCTTTCTGTAATCTGAAGCTCTCTCGTATACGTTCAATCTGTTTGAGCAGAAACCTCAGTTCTTCAGCTGCTATTATATTTGCATTGTTCATATTCTTGGCTTTCCTGATAGAGTGAATTAGAATCCTTCTGAAGTATATAAGATTAATCGATTGGAGAAGAATGTCAGACACCTACCGAATACTAGCAATTAATCCCGGCTCCACATCTACGAAAATATCTGTATTTGAGAGCGAAAAGGAAGTCTGGTCTGCTAAAATATGTCATTCAAATGATGAGCTGGCAGGATTTGACCATATTTTTGAACAGTACGATTTCAGAAAAGATGTTATTGAAAACGAGCTTGAGAAAGCTGGTTACAGTATTTCTTCCTTCGACGCAATTGTCGGTCGGGGTGGAGTTCTCTATCCTGTTGAGGGAGGAACATACGAAGTAGACGAAAAACTCCTTGAAGATCTCCGTTTAGGCGTTCAGGGAGAACATGTTTCTAATCTGGGAGCTCCAATAGCAAATGAACTTGCATACGAGGCCCACTGTCCCGCATTTATAGTTGATCCTGTTGTTGTAGACGAGATGGAACCTCTTGCAAGGTTCTCGGGTCACCCTGATCTTCCAAGAAGATCAATCTTCCATGCCCTGAATCAGAAAGCCGTTGCACGGAAGGCATCCGCAGATATTAAGAAATCATACGATCATGTAAATCTTATAGTAGTCCATCTCGGTGGGGGAATCTCAGTGGGCGCTCATAAAGCCGGAAGGGTTATTGACGTCAATAATGCTCTTAATGGTGATGGTCCATTCACACCCGAAAGATCAGGAGGTTTGCCGGTAGGTGATCTTGTAGCGCTTTGCTTCAGTGGAAAACGCACTCTGCCGGAAGTCAAAAAGATGATAAAGGGCGCTGGCGGTATTGTAGCTTATCTTGGTACAAACGATATGATGCTCGTCGAGGATACAATCAGAGAAGGAAACAAGAAGTTTGCTCTGGCCTACGAAGCAATGGCGTACCAGGTAAGCAAAGAAATTGGAGCCATGGCAACTGTGCTTGAGGGAAATGTTGATGCAATAGTCCTGACCGGTGGAATCGCTTATGACAAGAATTTCGTGGAAATGATTCGAAATCATACTGGATTCATTGCAAAGATTCTGGTCTATCAGGGTGAGATGGAGATGGAAGCACTTGCCCTCGGAGGTTTGAGGGTGCTTCGGAAAGAAGAGAAAGCAAAAACATACAACCCGCGGAGGAAAGCTCTCTAATGAGTGATGCAGCATTCGAAAAGAAAAGGAAAATCTGGGAAGAAAGTATTCTTGACCCTGTCCTGGATAAATTCCCTGAAAGAAAAGAAACTTTCGTTACCGGATCGGGAGAGCAGGTGGAACGCGTTTACTTCTCTGAAAAGCCGGATGAGGAATATCTGAGGAAACAGGGCTTCCCGGGACAGTATCCGTTCACGAGGGGAGTACAGCCCACAATGTACAGGGGCCGGTTCTGGACAATGAGGCAATATGCGGGATTCGGGACTGCGGAAGAATCGAATAAGCGGTATCGCTACCTTCTCGAACAGGGGCAGACCGGACTTTCAGTTGCGTTCGACCTCCCGACTCAGATCGGATACGATTCAGACCATCCACTCTGTGAGGGTGAGATAGGTAAAGTAGGCGTCGCTATTGACAGCCTCTCCGATATGGAGATCCTTTTCAATCAGATCCCCCTTGATAGCGTATCAACCTCTATGACCATAAACGCTCCTGCTGCGGTTCTCCTTGCGATGTACATTACGGTTGCGGAGAAGCAGGGTATCCAGGCTAAAATGCTTCGTGGCACAATTCAAAATGACATCCTGAAGGAGTACATGGCCCGTGGAACCTATATTTTCCCCCCTGCGCAATCCATGAGACTTATAACTGACATTTTCTGCTACTGCAGTGACAATGTACCAAAATGGAACACAATAAGTATTTCAGGATATCACATTCGAGAAGCAGGGTGCACTGCCGCACAGGAAGTTGCATTCACTCTTGCCGACGGTATAGCGTACGTTGAGGCAGCAATTGAAGCAGGGCTGAACGTTGATGATTTCGCGCCCAGACTCAGTTTTTTCTTCAACGCGCACAATGATCTGCTTGAGGAAGTAGCTAAATTCAGAGCTGCAAGGAGATTATGGGGACAAATCATGAAAGAGCGGTTCAAAGCAGAGAATCCGAAGAGCTTGATGCTCCGTTTTCACACTCAGACAGCCGGCTCCTCACTGACTGCTCAGCAACCGGATAACAATATCGTGAGGGTAGCAATTCAGACTCTTGCAGCAGTACTCGGCGGCACCCAGAGCCTTCACACGAACAGCAGAGACGAAGCCCTTTCTCTTCCAACCGAGCAAGCGGTACGGATCGCTCTGAGAACACAGCAGATTGTGGCCAACGAATCCGGCATCGCGAATACGGTTGATCCGCTCGCGGGAAGCTATTTCGTTGAGAATCTTACAGATAAAATAGAAACAGAAGCGCTGGAATATATCGGAAAAATCGATTCAATGGGTGGTATGGTAAGCTCTATTGAGAATGGATATCCTCAAAGAAAGATACAGGAATCAGCTTACGAATATCAGCGTGATATCGAAAGAAAAGAAAGAGTAGTTGTCGGAGTTAACAGTTATAGAGTTCCGGAAGGACCGCCGGAAGGCCTGCTGAAGGTAGATCCTTCCGTTGCTGAATCACAGATTTCAAAGCTTGACAGCATAAGGAACGACAGGGATAACAGCGCTGTTAATTCAAGTCTTGAAGCTCTTCAGAAAGCTGCGGACTCTAAAGATAATCTGATGCCGTTCATACTTGACTCCGTACGCTGCTACGCTACTCTTGGTGAAATATGCAGGGTACTCAGGGATGAATTCGGCGAATACAGACCCAGTACAGTTTTGTAACCGAATGCCATTCCATATGTGGGATGGTCGAGTATAGTAAGAAAGGAATATTAACTTGAAACTTTATAGAGTCTACGTAGTATCTCTGGTGGTTCTAATGCTTTTTCTCACTGCGTGTTTCGGCCCTTCAGCAGATAGTTCAACCTGGATTCTGAATGTCAGGGATGACACCTTATCCGTCGGACAACTCGGTGAAGCATGGCTGGGAATGGATAGCCTTCAGAGAGAGTCATTTCTGTCAAAGGACAATACCATTGGGGAATTCATTGTAGCCTACGGGAGACGAGTCATTCTTGAGAAGGAGCTTGAAGCAGAGGGATACCTGACTGATCCTCTTTTTCTGTCTTTCAAAGCTTCGTGGTTGATGGTCGAAACCGCCTCAGCAGCAAAGAGAATACTTATTGATCGGGAGGTTGCTGAAGTTACCGAGTCCGATATTCAGTACTACGGCGAGCACATGGGCAGAAACGTAGTGTATACGGTCAATCCTGGTTCTTATAATGAATACCGCGTCGGTCCTGTACATCTCCCGAATCTGCAACGTGAACTTTCCATGCATCTTGATACATTATCAATCAATGAAATCGGAACTGACGAATCGGGTCTGCTTGTAAGGCTCGATACACTGATAATGGTCGATTCTGTACTGATCAAGAATGCTCTTTCTGATCCGGTTACAGTCAGTGATATGGCGACAAGAGATTTTTCTAATGCAAGATTCGATCGATGGGCGCGGGGCATCAGCAGCCGAATCTACACTGATTACTCGGTCACCGTTGATCCGGTTAAGGTTGAGGATTTCACTCAGCATCTTATCGGCAATAATCCTGATATGCCTGATGACGAAGTTATCGTTGAATCGGATTTCGGAACCTGGACAGTAAAGAATCTTGAAGATGAAATTCATTATCTTGATACCCGTATTGATGTTCAGCCAGGGTCTTCAGTCTGGATTGAGGATATGATTCAGGTCCTGCTGATGCAGTGCTACTTCCATGAGTTTATTCAGGAGGAAGCTCCCGAAATACTGGACTCCCTCCGTGCGGAATCTGAAACCTACCTGCTCAATTTCACCTCCGAAATGTACTACAATGACATGATACGCTCAAACGTAACCGTAACTGAATCTGACATTATATACGAATACGAGACTCTTGAAGAACCTTTCATGATTGAGGAGAAGCGTGTACTTCAAGCAGCCTATATTCCAGCTGAGATGATTGAGGATTTCCGACAGGCGGTATATCAGGAGGAATTGGAAGAATTTATCTCAGAGCTTGACGGTTTCGGATACCTCGCAGCTGATTCGACTCAACCCCAGATTACCAGACCTCTGAGATTTGGTGAAATTCCAGGAGGCCATGGTGAAGAAATATTCTTACTCGATCCGTCAGATACTACAACCTGGCTGGGTCCTGTCAGTGTATTCGCTGATGATGGGTCTGCTTTGCTCAGGCTTATAGAAGTAGTGCCTCCAAGGGTTGCAACAATTGATGAAGTCAGGCGAAGTCTGAAAGACATGGCTATGACCAGACTTCAGGAGCAGGCCACTATTGAATTGGTTCAGGATCTTGAAGAGAAGTACATTCTTGTCATCAATGAAGAGATTCTTGACAAACTACCATCAGATCCTGGAATGTGGACAACTTTCTAGATAAGTATGAAGGTTCAGGGGACACGTTTTATCGTGTCCCCTGATCGATCACTTTAAAATCACAACAGAAGCGGTTGCTGATTCTCCTTCAACTCTTACACGAACAATGTAGAAACCTGTTCCCAGGGATGTTACATCCAAAGAACAGGATGTATCTTCAATAAGTCCGTCAGCAACAAGTCTTCCGGAAGTATCGTAGAGCTCGACTGAACCATGTTCAGCCGGATATGAGATAACTACTTCCGAATAACAGGGGTTTCCAGCAATTGCCAACCCGGAAAGAGCGCCAGGGCTAATATCTTCTTCTTCAATACCCACCATATGCATAGACGGCATGAGCGTGGGATCTCCAAGAAGAACCATTCCCAGATGCCATGACCTTTCAGATGGCGACAATCCGCCCTGAGTGATGTAATCCCACCAGTCAGCGTATGCTTCACCAATAGAAGCGCCGTTCCCCATAGGGGAATAGAATGGTGAGAAATGGAGCATAGCACCGCTCTTGGTGCTTCCAACAGAAGCCAGGCCGGACGCAGTACAGAATGTATATACGGAGCCCATGCAATGAACAGTTGTGAACCTGGCATTAGAACAGGCAAACAGATTGTAGAAGTGTGCAAAAGGGTTCGCTGGAACCAGTTCATTCCAGGTAGTGGTCGGACCTGGCTGCCAGTAGTGCGTGTCAGGCCCGGAATGAACGAATGGACTTATCCACACGTAAGTATCTGGAAGCCTGTTATAGAGATAGTCAGTGCCATTAGTTTCACTTGACTGTTTTACAAGAATGATATTTGAATAGAGCTTTCCCATGTCCGCAGCCCATTCATCTCCCCAGGTGGTCCAGTCATCGTCCACATAGCATAAGGCAACGGGTAATACAGGATCGTTATTTGTTCTCCACTCATGATTACGCTGGAGGTATTCATTGAGCAGGTCAACCGGATCACCAAGAGCAGAAAGATTATCAACTTTTATTCTACCAACATAGATTTCAGAATCAAGACTTCCACCGATAGTGTCATACTTGCCATCGGTACCGGGAACACCTTCGGACGGATATCCTATCCAGAGATCCTCCCATGTACCATCCAGATCCATGAAGAAGTAGTCAGCTGGAAAGGATTCTCCATACCTCAAGAAGTCATTATCCATCATGCACCATGCCACAGAAAGATTACCGATAAGTATCGCACCTTCAAGACCGTTATTATTGTATTGAAATTTGAGGTAATCCTTGATGTCCTCAGGTGAGGTGTAGGGAATTTCAATCACCTCCGCGGTCAGTCCCTGGGAGGTAATGTCAGCAATCCACTGATCCAGCAGCCCGGCATCAAGACTGTCTGTCAATCCCTCTTCGAAGATCATCAGTAAATCAGCTCCATCAGTTCCCCTGATTATTCTTACACTGAAGGGCTCATAATCAGGCTGACTGCCAAGCCATTCCTCATACGTATCCGGAATGTAGTTCGGGTCCGGATTAACTGTAAGTGGAATTTCATCGTAAATCTCACCGAATATTGCCATTGCTATCATAATCAGAACCATGCTAACCTCCGAGGGTCAAACCTTGTATTTATACTTATTGTACTATTACTACACTAATATTTACTATAATCTAGCTCTTTCTTTACAATACGTGACACAGTTGCAAAGTTAAGTTCTAAGAAATCAGCTATCTCCTTCTGGCTGTATCCATAGTCAATATATGCCTTGTATATAGCTTTGTCTCTTGCTTCCTTTACAGACCTCACACCAATGACAAATAGTTTCTCAATTGAAGGTCTATTCGAATGACGCTGACACTTCGTAAATTCAGATTCACTTTTAGAATAACTCATTATATCTTTTAAAGACTCAACGAATTTGTCTTTACCGAGTATCAATCCCCCCCTGGTATCTTCAAGCGGAGAATCACCTGATATTCCATCAAGTACAAACTTCCTGAAATTTTCTCCAGCTGTTCCAGATGAACTTTCAAAATGTTTCAGCAGTGCCGAGGTCTTAATAAAGGGCATGCTTTCATCAATTCCAACCATCTGCCTGTAACTGCTCCAGAGATAATCTTCCGGCCTCTCAACAATTCCCGCTTTCACAGGATTAAGTACGATATACCTGCAAAGTTCCAGGAAGTAATTCTCACCATCAACAACTATCGCGTTGTATCTCCCCTGAAAAACATGTCCGACAAGATCATGATGCTTATTGAAGTACTGTGCGTATATACCGTTAAGGCTTTGCATTCCCTTAGACAGATTCATTTCGGGAGTCTCGATAAAAAGGTGGTAGTGAGTATCCATTAGACAGAAGGCATAACATTTCCACTTCAGCCGATTCAGTATTTTCTGTAATATTTCAGAAAACTTATATCTGTCATTATCATCAAGATAAATAGGCTGGCAACCGTTACCACGAACATATACATGGTAGAGTGCTCCCGGAAACATAATACGTAATGGCCTTGTCATGGAGATATTATAATGACAAAATGTCAAAATACAAGGTTTGACCCTTTAGCGGAAGAATTGGCTGAGGTCGAGGTGCCGGATGGCGAAATTCAATGCCGGATACAGGATTTTAGAAAGGGCTCCGAACCAGAGGAGGCCGAACACGATAAACAGGCCGAAGCGCTCTAACTTTCTATAACTGTACAGAGCCTGTCCGTGAAGAAATCTCGCTACAATTCTGCTGCCATCAAGAGGTGGTATAGGCAGGAGGTTGAAAACCATAAGTACAATATTCATCAGAGCAGCCATAGCCAGACTGTGCATAAGTATAGCCGGCATCATACCGGATGCGAGATGAAGCAGAACTGTTAAGACAAGGGCTATGGCAAGGTTGGTCGCGGGTCCTGCTATGGCAACCCACATCATTCCCTGTTTTGGATCTCGAAAATGCCTCGGATCAACCGGAACCGGTTTTGCCCATGCAAGCATTATCGGACTGTTGGTTATTAAAAACATTGCCGGGAGTAGAATAGTTCCAATAGGATCTATGTGAGGAACCGGGTTAAACGTGAGTCTGCCCATCCTGTAAGCTGTGGGGTCACCAAGCTTCAGAGCAACATATCCATGAGCAATTTCATGGCATACTACACTGAAGAAAACAAGGATAATTACGAATGGAGTTTCAATACCCATTATCTTCTCCTGCCGGCAAGGAGCAGCCAGATCATCTGACCCAGAGAGGCAAGCGCAGCGGCAACGTAAGTCATAGCAGCAGCGCCGAGGACTTTTCTGACGCCCTGCAGTTCACCCGCAGTCATGCTGCCGCTTTTCTCAAGGTAAACGACTGCTCTTCTGCTTGCATCGAACTCAACTGGAAGAGTAACCAGTTGAAACAGCAACGCTGCACCGTAAAGAGCAGCACCAACGTAATATAACGCAGTTATATGAAAGAACAGACCACCGATTATCAGCGGAAACAGCATCTGGGATCCCAGATTGGCAACCGGTACCAGCTTCTGTCTGATCTGAAACGGACCGTAACCCATTGCGTCCTGAACAGCATGGCCGGCTTCATGCGCGGCAACTCCAACGGAAGCTATGGATGTCCCCCCGTATACATTCTGAGAAAGTCTGAGTGTGCTGCTGCGGGAATCGTAGTGATCCGTCAGATGTCCTGAAATTTCTTCAATATCTATATTGGCCAGGCCATAGTTATCAAGTATCTGTCTTGCGACGAGAGCTCCGGAAAGCCCTCTGCCGGTGGAAACCTGACTGAACTTTCTATATGTGCCTTTAACCTTTGATCTGGCTATCATACCTATGATCATAGCGGCAATGATAATCAGAAATCCTGCATTCATATCAACGAATCCTAGATACATTTCCCGTCCCCTGTCCCATTTGTGCGCTGATGCTCACTCATAGAGTGTATGTCCGTAGTAAGCTTTTTGTTTTAATGAATATAAGCAAGATTCCCTTGATGCGGGGACGCGCAGCAGAGCGTCATGTTCTTTGGGGACACGCACCAGAGCGTGCATGTCCCCTCGCTGTTCTTTTTCTGAGAAGCGTCTCAAGATGTTTTTTAATTTTACCTCTTGTGATTTCATTCTCGAAATCAGCGGGATGAATCGCGAACCTGACAGTCCGCGCTCCGCCAAGGACAACTCCGGATGATGTAACCCAGAGATCAGCCACCCATCTTTTCAGGCTGCCGCCTCCAGCATAATTCACGACCGGTACTCTAAGATACGTATCACCAGTCAATGGATTCCATGTTCTCCATCTGCTTTCGGCATATGTGAATCCGATTTCCGAAAGTGCTTTCAGCGTTCCCTTGCTGTATAGCCATGCCGGTGCAGTGAAACCCGTTATATCGGTTTTCAGTATTCTCTCAAGTTCGTTTTTTCCTTTTGAAAGCAACCCCGCAGCAGCCTCGCAGTCAAGTCCCAGGAATTCTCCCTCTCCTCTCGTGAAGAGTGCTGATCTGACTCGATCAATTGCTCCGTGACTGCCGATGCTGTCATAGTGATGGTATCCATGGAGGATCATCTCTGTTCCCCCTGCAGAGAGTTCTCTGAGCCATTCACAGAATCCGGGGGAATTCTCAAGCGGCCATTCCCCCCAGAAATCGGGAACTACCAGCATGCTGTACCGTGTCGCTCCCAGCTCAACCAGCATATCGTGAATAAGCATAATGGTTTTTTCATATCTGGGAGACACATCGTGCAGGGTAATATGAACCAATTTTTCTTCTGCCATCATTCCTCCCACCATTTGTCAGGAGGAATCAGGCTGCTCAAATTTCCATCTCTGAAAGCACTGATGATTCTCTGGTAGAAAACTTCTATCCTTTGGAACACGGAATTCCAGTCATGTCCGTCAAGAGCAAATCGTCTGAGGTAATCCGTTGTCTCTGAATCGGACATTGCCGCAGCGGACACGATAGCATTTGCAAGGCTTTCCGGACTGTCTGGCCGGTAAGGAGGAACAAACCCAAGAGATACAGCCATATCACCTGATGCTCCTGAGTCAGGGAGAACAGGTGTTGTGCCGCATGAAATCGCCTCAAGACCCGCCAGTCCGAATGTCTCTGACTGACCGAGTGACAGGTATACGTCAGCTGAAGCCATTGCCTCAGCCACCGCATCACGATCTGGAAGGTACGGAAGACGACGTACTTCAGGATACTGGTTGATGAATTCCCTCAACCTGCCTTCAGCAGGGCCATGTCCTCCAATAACAAGTTTGATTGAATCCGGGTCTCTGAACAGTGGATATGCCTTAATCAGCAGATCAAGACCTTTTTCCCTGTGCAGCCTTGCGAGGTAGAGCACAAGTTTACTTCCACTGTGAACACCCAGAGCCCGCCTGAAATCATCAGAGCGTCTCGAAGGAGAGAACTGATCTGTACTGACACCAAGAGGAGTAAAAAAGAGCCTCTTCACTCCTGAGTCATAAAGTTTCTGAAGTATGCACCTGCTGGCGGCAAAAACAGCTGTCATCCCGCCGTATGTTCTCCTGACGTGGCTCCTGGCCAGTTTGGTCAGCGGTCCAGCAAGTCCTGGAAAAAATTTATCAGTAAAAGGCTTAACGTAACTGTCAGGATAATCCGCATGATAAAACCCTACGGTAGGAACAGAAGAGCTGCCAAGGGCTTTTCGGGTGTGAATCGGAAGCAGATAGGGACTTCCGATCTCAACCAGATCAGGTTTGAAATCCCCGAAAGCAGACGTTAATCCCCCGCTGTCAACAATAAGGCGGTATCCTGAATTCAATAAGGGAAGGGATTTTACTTTGTATACACTGGTGTTTCCCTCTACAGCGCAATCATTGGTTCCACCGGGAATTACAAGGGCAATTGAGTGCTCGGGACGGTTGGCGAAATACTCCAGCTTCCTGTCGTGGTAGACCCTGATCCCACCGCCGGTCTCTGAATAAAAACTGTTTGTATCGCAGATTCGCACAGATAACCTTATTTACATCTCAGCTGATGCTGTCACCCGGCATGGAATCGCTTCCCGGTTCAAGCAGGAATACCTTCCCTCCACCGTCGGATGCCAGAACCATACCGTTGCTTTTTACACCCCTGATTGAAACAGGCTGCAGATTGACCAGAACAATGACTTTTCTGTTGAGAAGCTCCTCTTTAGAATAGTATGGTTTCATTCCGGCCACAAGCTGACGGGTATGATCACCCATATCCGCAATCAGCCTGTACAATTTGTCAGCTCCTTCAATATCGTAAACTTCCGTTAAAAGCCCGACTCTCATATCAAGCTTCGAGAACTCGTCGTAAGATATGATTTCCTTGATCGAGACTTCAGTGGAGTTACTGTCATCGATGCCGTCGTCAATTCCCCCTTTGATCATTACTTTCTCGAACCCTTTCTTCAACTTGTTCAAAAGAATCTCAGGAGTTCCGAGCTGATGCCCGGCCGGAAGATTTTCTCTGCCTGCGTCTTTCCAGAGCAAAGAACCGTTTCCAAGCATTTTGCCCGTTTTCTCAGATGTGAAAGGTATGAACGGAGCAAGGAGAATTCTGAGTGAATCCGCAATCTGAAGACTGTAATAGATGGATGTAGCACACGCCTGAGGATCACTTTTAGCTGTCTTCCAGGGCTGGGCCTGATCAAAATACCTGTTTCCCTCTCTGGCAAGATCCATAATCCTCGAACACGCTGCCTTCAACTGGAAGTTCCTCAGCTGCTTTTCCGCCTCGTCCCGTGTTCTGACAGCTGATGCCATAAGTTCCTCTTCAACACTCCCTGCCCGGGCAGGTTCAGGTACTTTTCCATCGAAATACAGGTGAGCAAATTTCATTGTCCTGTTTATGAAATTGCCGAAAACATCGGCAAGCTCGTTGTTCTTGGATCTAAATTCACCCCATGTAAAATCAGCATCACGGTTTTCAGGAGCATTAATCGCAAGCGTGTATCTGAGTGGGTCAGGAGGCAGGTGATCAAGGTAATCTTTCGTCCAGAGTGCCGTTCCCCGGCTTGTAGAGAATTTTTCTCCTTTGATGTTCAGATACTCGTTGGCAGGAATATTCCATGGGAGGATAAAACCATCCAGGCCATGAAGAACCGAGGGCTCGATTATAGCATGGAAAACGATGTTGTCCTTGCCTATGAACTGAACAAGGCGGCAATCAGGATTCTGCCAGTAATCTTTCCATCCGTCCGGATTCCCCTTATCAGCGAAGTACTCCATAGTGCTGCTGACATAGCCCAGAAGTGCCTCGAACCAGACGTAGAGCACTTTTCCCTTAACTCCATCAAGGGGAACAGGCACACCCCAGTCGAGGTCACGGGTTATCGCTCTTTCCCGCAGACCTTTCTTAAGCCATCCGCGACAGTAGTTCAGTACATTGTTCTTCCAGTCCCCGTGGTTCCCAAGCCAGGTTTCCAGCCAGCCCTGGAATTGATCCAGTCTGAGGAACCATTGTCTTGTTTCTCTTGGAACCGGTGTGGCTCCGCATATGGCGCACACAGGATCCACCAGATCCAGAGCGTCAAGCCATGTGCCGCAGTCATCGCACTGATCTCCGCGAGCGTTCATGGAACCGCACTCGGGACAGGTGCCGTTCACGTATCTATCAGGAAGATAGCGTTTACATTTCTCACAGTAGAACTGCTCCATGGGTTTTTCAGTGATGTGTCCTTTTTCGAGAAGATCCAGAAATACTCCCTGTGTGAAGCGGTAGTGTTCAGGTGTCTCCGTTCTGGAGAAATTGTCAAAGGATATTCCCAATCTCTCAAAATCACTTTTGATCTCTTCGTGAAATATGTCAACCACTTCTCTGGGAGTTATACCCATCTGTTCGGCTTTCAGCGTTATCGGAACCCCGTGCTCGTCAGTGCCGCAAATGAAGATAACGTCCTCTTCGCACATTCTAAGAAAACGGACATAAATGTCCGCAGGCAGATATGCTCCGGCAATCTGACCAAGGTGAGTGGGACCATTTGCATAGGGTAATGCGCTTGTTACGAGATATCGGGGCATTTCTTCTCCATTTTCAAGGGGCTTCAGTTTCCGCCCGGTGTGTCGGAAGATTTCTTTTCAGAATCATATTCTTTTTTAAGAGGTTTTCTTTTTCTGTGGAACTTCTCTATGTCCATTGTTCTCTCTTCATCGTCATCCATTCGAAGCGTTACTGTTTCTCTGAATATATCAACTGAAATAATCTCCCCTGTTCTTTTTCCTAATCTGGCTTTTGAACCAACCTGAGGGTACAGTTTTCTTGCTTTTCGGTAAAAATCCGACTCAAAATGCAGGCAGCACTTCAGACGGCCGCAGACTCCGGAAACTTTCGAAGGATTGGGAGTCAGATCCTGTTCACGAACATCCCTGAGGGTGATGGATCTGAATTGTGAAAGGTAGGATGCGCAGCAGAGCCTCTGGCCGCAGACTCCCCGACCATCTTTCTGCCTTGCGTCGTCTCTTACCCCGATCTGACGCATTTCAATCCTTGCGTGAAATTTGCTTGCAAGATCACGAACAAGCCCTCTGAAATCCATCCGCTCATCAGCGGTGAAATATATTCTGATTTTCCGTCTATCCAGTTGAACCTCGCAGCTCGAAAGCCGCATATCCTGTTTCCTCACCGAAATTCTTTCCCTGCAGAACCTCAGCACTTTATTCTCGAAATCCCTGTTCTGTTCATAATTCGCGATATCGGTAAAGGTAGCTTTTCTAATGAACTTACCTGTAATTGAAGCAACAGGATCCCTGGGATTATACTTTGCAACAACTCGTCCGAGATCTTCTCCCCTGTCAACGGAAACAACAACCATTTCTCCTATCTCAACAGGAACCTCAGCCAGATTAATGAATGTATCCAGGCGTTTAGAGCTGAATTGAAGCCTCAGGAGTTCGGTCGCTTCAAATCTGATTGATTCGAAATCATCAGTGTGATTATCGTTGCTGTTGCCATTATTGCTCAAGATACCGGGTCCTTTCCCGTCGCTTCAGTATTTTCAATGTACTCAGGAATGCGGCTGTAAGTACTATTCGGGGAACTCCATTTCCTCGAAGCCTGGTTTCAGCGGTCTGAAATACCGGAAGCAGGTTCTCAGCTTCATCATCATTCATATCGATACCGCTGAAATACTTATCAGTATGGGTAAGAGGTTTCATTTCCATGGATCTGCGTCTGAGATCAAGAAGTATGGACTGCATTTCTATAGTGAATTCCAAAGACCCCTCCTTGCCAAGCTTCTGTGAAACCTCCACAGCTATTGAAATTACCGGTGAAGCCATGGTTTTGTCAACTATTTGACCCAGAACCTTCAGTGGATCGTAATTCGCGGTGAGGGACGTATTTTTGCTTTCACGAATCAGGGCAACTCCAGGTCTTCCATCTGAAGCTATTGCTGCCTCTGCTGCCGTCTCTCTATTCATTCCTTTCCTGTCCATCAGGATATCCACTATCAGATTTTCACTCAGTCTTCTGAATCTAATGAGGTGAGCCCGGGATCTGATTGTTGGAAGAAGGGCAGACCAGGCGGAACTTATCAGGATAATAACCGTGTCATCAGGTGGTTCCTCAAGCGTTTTAAGAAGTGAATTAGCAGCTTCAACTCCCATTCTATCCGAGTCTACAATGATCTCAATATGGCCTTTATTTTCGAAGGATTTGCGGGACAGTCTTCTTCCCATCTCACGTATCTGATCAATTTTGATCCTGCTGTTTCCGTGAACCCGGAGCGGGCTGATTCCATTATCTGCCCTTTCCTGAAAAAGGGATGCGATGTCCTCCGGTTCTGTTTTCTCCAATTGAGGAATCGTTAATCTCACATCCGGATGCTGGAATCTGAATACTCTCGTGCAGTCATTACATGTCCCGCAGTAACCTGAATCCGCAACGGAACACATCCATGAAGCAGCAAGTTCAAGAGCCGCTGTAAGTTTTCCCACTCCCTCAGGACCGGCGAAAAGATAGGCATGAGCAAGCCTGTTCTTCATCATTGACCTTCCAAGCAGTTCAGAGGCCTGTTCCTGTCCTTTCACTATTCTGAAAATACTCATTTCTATTCCAGGTACTCCTCAGGGTTAACTGGCACGCCGCCTCTTCTAATCTCAAAGTAATATCCAGGCTGCCCACCGGGAATTGATCCCGTTTTCCCGATCTGCGATCCGTTCAGAATTTCATCTCCAAGATTCACCTGAATCTGTCCAAGATATCCATAAATCGTGTAATATCCGTCCCGATGATCAAGTAGGATCATCTGTCCAAGACTCAGGTATTCCCTGGCCCAGAGTACAACGCCTTCAGCTGATGAATACACCAGCTGTCCGGGAGGAGTGACAACTGTAATACCATCGCTGGTTGTCTGGG
This sequence comes from Candidatus Aegiribacteria sp., assembly GCA_030594645.1. GTDB lineage: Bacteria > Fermentibacterota > Fermentibacteria > Fermentibacterales > JCC-6 > Aegiribacteria. The sequence continues at coordinate 16,066 of JAUVEU010000006.1, read as the reverse complement.
TTCCATACTCCCGATGAGTTTGAATTCCAAATGCTCTTACAACCTGTCCTGTGGCAGGCCAGCTGATATTCCCTTTCATGGATTCCATATAGCTGTCAGATTCTGGTTCCAGAAAAAGGGTTCCTGAAGCTGCAGGAGTTGACCGGACACTGAGCTGGGTCACGAATTCCGCCCTGCTGATCCTTCTGTCCTCGAGAACGGCAAGTGATTCCTTCTCGGCTGCTATCCTGCCCATCAGCTGATTCCTGATTGATGCCTGACGGGCTTCCTCATCGTAGATCCCATCCTGCAATTCTTCCATCTGTTTCCTGAGTTCCTGTACCTCGACCAGAAGAATCTCCAGAGAGTCCCTGCAGCTCCCCATTGAGTCCTGACTGGTGGAGAGCATGAACACTTCGTTCGCGGCCCTGGACGCAAGATAATCAATATAGGCCTGGCGGCGCAGCATTCTGGTGAATCCCCCCTCTACAAAGAAATATCCAATCCCTCTCAGATTCCTGTGAGAGTACAGGTAGAGCAGGTAAGAGGAAAGACTTTCAACAAGTTCCCCGCGGAGGGAATCCTCAGATGTAAATACCCCTGAAACCCTGGAAAGCTGCTGGAGTATCCTGGATTCCTCAAGGGCCAGCTCATTGTAATAATCCCTTGAAATGGTAAGGTGCTCGTGTATGGCATCAAGTATTGTTGATATTGCTGCTTCTTCATCTTCCAGTTGCGAAATATGCGCCTGGGTTTCACGAAGACATGTATCTAAACTGTCGAGAGAGCCTGCGGTAATGATACAGGCAATAAACATCAGAACTGTCACTGATTCCTCCCGTCAACTCTGTGGATATACTGCCTGCCGTTAACCTGCTAAAGAAGTCTGGATGCGATCTCCTCAATCCGATCGGTCTTCTCCCATGAGAATGCTCCATCGTGTCCCGGTTCTCTGCCAAAATGGCCAAAAGATGAAGTCTTTCTGAAAACAGGGTTTTTCAGTCCAAGGTAGTCTATTATGTCATACGGCTGCAGAGGGAAAATGTCTCTTATCGCAGTCTCCACCGCAGAGATATCGGAGACTTTTTCCGTTCCGAATGTCTCTACCATAACAGAAACCGGTTCTGCCTGGCCTATTGCGTAGGCAAGCTGTATCTCGCATCTTTCAGCAATCCCGGCTTCAACAAGATTTTTGGCGATGTAACGGGCCATATATGCTGCGGAGCGATCTACTTTTGTGGAATCCTTGCCTGAAAAAGCTCCGCCTCCGTGACGCCCTGTGCCACCGTATGTATCGACAATGATCTTCCTGCCGGTAAGGCCGGTATCACCGTGCGGCCCGCCTATGGCAAATCTGCCTGAGGGGTTGAAAAGGAGTTTACCTGTCCATTGAAGATGCGGTTTGCACAGCTCAAGAACAGGGGAAACTACTTTGTTGCGAATGTCTTCAATCATATCTTCGGTTCCCGCATCCGGAGCATGGTGTACCGAGAGTAGAATCTCATCAATGGATACAGGCGTGAAACCCTCATATTTAACAGTTACCTGGCTTTTGGCGTCGGGTCGCGCCCATTGCAGTTTTCCTGCCAGACGTATTTCTCTGAGTTTTTCAAGAAGCCGGTGAGCAAGCTGTATCGGGTAAGGCATATGTACTTCGGTCTCGCAGCAGGCAAATCCGAACATCAATCCCTGATCTCCGGCTCCCTTGTTGTCCACAACACCATGGTCTATGTCCGGAGACTGAGAGTGTATCCTGATTTTATATGTGTTTTCATCATAATGAAAACCCAGATCAGGTTGATCGTAGCCAATGGACTTGATAGTATCTCTGGCGACTTTTTCATAATCCACCGACGCATGGCTCTTCACTTCACCCGCCAGCAGGCAGAAATTTGTGGTTACGAGAGTTTCACAGGCCACATGAGCATTTGGATCAACGGCAAGGTGCGCGTCAAGAACTGCATCTGATATCTGGTCACATATTTTATCCGGATGACCCTCGGAAACGGATTCGCTGGTAAACAGTCTTCCCATGACTATAAACCCTTCCAATCTGACAGCCGAAGAAAAATAGCCGCCTGCCGGCGGCTTGAGGTTGCTATCGGCTTTTTAGCACTTTTTTTAACGTGGTTGCAATAGACCTCAAATCATTCCACGCAGCTTAATGATAAGAATTATTCAGGTAAAGTCAATCATTAGGAATAGTTATTTATTCTCTACATTTCTCATCTACCGAAAGGATATTTAACCGTGAATGCCGGGCATTAATGTCATTGACAGATGAGGGTGACATGCAAGTGTCGCAAGTGATGTACGGTCCTATAAATTATATTCCTCAATCAGGCAGGAGTGTATACTGATACCATCAAAGTACCAGAAGCCGGAATTATCGCTGCGGAAACCAGTATCGGAACTGGTAAATCCAGCATGTGAATCATGCAAACTGCTTGATAACCATATTATATCAATATATGGAGATAGTAAAGCGATACGAACAAAGAGTCTAGTGTTGTGTTGATATGGTAGAATGGCCAGCACATGACCATTATCTGATACGGATTCTGATACAAGGTGAACTGGCATTTCAGAAACAGTTCTATGATCGTTCATGCTAAGATACTTATCAAGCTTGAAATTTCCATCAACAAATGATATTAATTTGACACCAATACTTGTATCCGTGAAGTAGCTTAAAGCTATTACGGAATCTGATTCACTGATTGAAGGGTCGTGTACTCTTTCCTCAAAATCAAATCTTGCGATTTGAGCACCATCATCAGTGCTGATAATCTGAAGTTTATACAAATCTAAAACAGTGATATAGGCACCATCATGAGACAACATGAAATTTCTTACATGGACCAATAGTTCATCATCGGGCTCGAATAATTCCCTGTTCCACAGAAGATTCCCCTGCATATCGTATGCACGCAGACTGTCGTAGGTAGTTGTGTAGAACTGGTCTCCTGCATTTGATAGCCCTACAAAAGCATGTCCCCAATTGAAGTTGTCCCTGGACAGAATGCAGTTGAAACCCGAATCGTACATCCTCAGATAAGTGTAATGTTTCACAAGTACCGTTCCATCGTTAGTTACGCGGATGAGAGGATTCCCGGGTAACTCCATCTCACTTGAGAACAGAGGAATTGATTTGACTGTGCTCTCCGCAAGATCGAAGAGGATAAGCTTCTCATCAAAATAGCAGTATCCGAGCAGATACTGACAGTCCGGAGAAAATGTCAATCTGTAAATATCACCGGAATAGGGAATACTGTTTACTACAGCATCACTCTCAAGCAGAAGAACGTACTCCTCGTCAACGAGAACAGTATGCCACTCAAATCCTTCCTCCGATTCAACACCGTACACTGTTCCAAGCTGCCCGTATACCGGATCAATCCTGTCTATGACATTGAAACTCCATTCCGTAGCGATGCGGATATCAGGTGAGGTCCACTCTGATTCAGAGGTAATTTCAGGGGGGATAACAAGCATGATCATGCTGATGATATTGACAAGCATATTTATCCTTCTTTCACGATATCAGTAACAAGTGAAAATCAATCTCCTTATTGGAATATGTAATGATTCAAAAACTATATAATGCATGATAATGAATCCTATGAAAAATAATAGGGGAGGGGTAAAGCATGTCAATAACTCATTTTACTAATACTTACTGCTAACGGAAAATTGATGATCAGGAACCATACTCGAAGTACAGTGGGCAAATGAACCATGTCAGGAGGTGTTTTCAGTGTGTTGGGAAATCAAGTTTTCAACGATTCCTGATAAGATAAGTTACTGATTCTCTTCTTTTATATCTCTTCTGCCAGCAGGGTATAACTCCCGTTTCCACCCTTGAAAATATTGAGATAGTAAGTTCCAGCCACCGCGTCATCAGGAAGATTGAATTCACAGGAAATTCCCGGAGCAATGTCCCATTCGGTTTTGATTACGTTCTGATCAGGGTCGCAAAGTTCCGCGTTCAGGCTTTCTCCCTCCGCATCCGGAGTGACAAGGAAAATCAGGTTCTGCCCCTCAGCAACTTCAATGCTGTACCAGTCTTTTTCGTCATAATCACCTATTATACCGCAGGCTGGCTGTCCTGTTTCCAGCGCAGCAGCATCCACAGCTCTGTCTCCTGCATCAGTACCGCTTCCAGCATCATCCTGAGAAACGGCAGTAACCGTTAAACTGTACGTTCCATTGGCACCTTTAAATACACTGATGTAATAGATGCCTCCTGACGAACTGCTCATCTGCATCGACCTTGTTATTGTCACACCCGCGTGAATATCCCATTCAGTCCAGATGTTATCAATTTCAGTATCAAGGAATTCGACATTCGCGCCTTCAGAATCATATCCTGGAGTAAATGATATCTCAAGAATGCTGCCGGATGGAACTTCAAAAGAATACCAGTCGGATTCATCCTGATCGCCTATAATACCTCCCACTGCCTCTCCCAATGTGATCTCAAGCGCATCTGGTGCTCTTCCGCCGGCATCAGTACCTGAAAGACCGTCGTTCTGCATTACCTTTGAAAGCTCCAGTGTGTAACCACCGGGACTTCCCTGGAATACATGAATGTAATAATCACCTGAGAATTCCGCGGGTGTCATATAGTTGAATTCCTTGCAGACAGGCGGCTTTACATCCCATTCTGTCCGTATGTCGTCCAGTTCGCCATCAAGTATTCCAACATTGATTCCTTCAGCTTCATTCGAAGGCGTAAAAGACACGTTGAAGATTTCTCCACCGTTGACGCTGAATACGTACCAGTCATCTGTTTCTTCCGGTTCGAGTTCTCCCTCTGTAACGCCTTCATTCAGCACAATAGCATCGGCGGCAGTATCGCCTTCACCTTCCGGGATCTCGGCGGGAGTCTCAGCGGATTCTTCCTGCTCCTCAATTTCCCCCGAAGTATCCACGGCGGTCTCAACCTGTTCCTCAGGCTCTCCCCCGCCACAAGCCACTGCGAGAAGTACGGCCATTCCGCAGATAAGCAATATGATCGCTGTGATGTTCTTCATTTTTCTGCTCCATTCAAGCGATACTCCTGTTTAGAGTATCCGCATTATTAAAACTACGCAAGTAAAATATGGGTGACAACTGGCCGGGAAACGAAACATATTGTAGTTTCCCCAGAAGTCCTGAAAGGAGCCCTTTGTGAAAGTAACACTTGTATATCCTTATTACGGACGTGGAAAGCGCTCACTCTATTTTCCCTACGGCCTTGCCTACATTGCATCCGTTCTTCGTGAAGCGGGGAACACAATAACCGTAGTGGACATGGAAGGCGATGACCTGAGTAATGATAAGGCTATATCTCAAATTCTTGCTTCCGAACCTGATCTCATCGGTTTTGGGGGCATGATTACACGGTTCAGAATAGTGAAGAAACTCGCTCAGAGACTTAGAAAAGAGATGCCCTCCGTTTTCATGATCGCGGGAAACAGCGGGGCTACAACTGTGCCTGAATTGTATCTAAAATCTTGCCTGCTTGACGCTGTTGTGCTGGGTGAGGGTGAAATAACCACAAGTGAACTTGTCGCCGCTCTGGAGAACTCCGGGGATTGGAAGGATATTCCGGGAATTGCATATCTGAATGAAGAAGGTAAGCTGCTCCTGTCCCCGGCCAGGGAGTTGATCGATGATCTGGACTCGATTCCGTTTCCCGCATGGGATCTGTTTCCGGTTGAGAGCTATGTCAGCAGCCTTGATCACCGCCAGACGAAAGTAAGACATCTTGAAGTCGTAGCGAGCAGAGGATGCCCTTTCAACTGTGTATACTGTTATCGGATCTATGGCAGATCGGTCAGACGAAGATCACCCGAATCAATAGTATCCGAGGTTGAGGAACTCGTTTCAAGATACAATATCGAATACACAGGTTTTCCGGATGATCTTTTCACGAGCGATCGTAATTTCGTCATGGATACCTGCAGGCTTATCAAGGAGCGATTACCGGATTTGCGATGGTCATGCATCGGCAGGGTTAATACTGTCGACAGAGAAATGCTCAAGACCATGAATGAGGCCGGATGTGACTGGATCTCCTACGGAGTGGAGTCCGGCAACAACAGGATGCTTTCTATTATGAAACGGGGAGTCACAGCTCAGCAGTGCCTTGATTCAATAATACTGACAAGAGAATCGGGTATTCAAGTTGAGGGCAGTTTCATGATAGGTATGTTCGGTGAAACAGAAGAATCTGTCAGGGATACCGTTGAGTTCTGTAAAAAGGCTGACATAACAGCCCCGATGCTTTACGTAACACCGTATCCGGGAACAGAGATATTCAACAGGGCGGTTAATGAAAAACTCATATTGAACATCGAGGAATTCATTGAGAAAATGAACGCTGCCGACGAGCTTCTGGTCAACCTTACCGATCTGAGCGACGAAAAACTTGCCGCCCTCCGAAACTGGGCTCAGGGAACCATCGGAAGAAATTATCTGAAGAAGAAACCTCTTACAAGAATTCCTGCGCTGATAGTACGGCACATATCACTCGGAGGGTTCAAGGGGCTTGCTCATGATATCAGAGCTTTTCTGGCTTCACTGTCCGGATCTAAACCCTGAAAATCAGAGATTGAATATTGCTTTAATCGCTCCGAATGTTAGGGGTTCAAGATTCAACGAACCGGTCAGAAGCAAATGCGGACATCCCAGTCCGGTTGATCCTGTTGAACTCCCCCATCCCTGTATGAGCGATCTGGCTACATCGTCTTCCCAGTTGTAATTGAAAACGGCGCCGTGTCCGTCAGGCCAGCCGTATTCAATGATCAGATTTCCTGATCCATCATAGAAAAAAGGCGTTTCCAGATCGATGGAAAACCATGAATCGGGATCCGGCGCATAGACTGTGAAGTTCTCCTCCCAGAAAACCTCCGTCATGGTTCCGGGTCTGTAATTGTCAGCGAACACATTCCCAAGTTCATCGTTATCGCAGTACCCTATATAAATTACCAGAGTATCAAGTGTGACTTCGGCCTCTCCCTGGATCGTTCGCTTCAGAGATATCGTTTCTATCTCGATGGCGTTTCCGAGTTCTTCTTCCAGATAAAGAGTCTGATATCTCATACTTACCGCACAATCGGCACAGAACGGCTCGTTGGCCGGATAATCGTCAATCCCAATATCTATATCCCCGCTGGCAGCCAGTCCTGCGAGAATGAATAATACTGTTATAGAATGTTTCATCATGTTACCTCACCGCCGGTAAATTCACAGTTTATCGCAACACCACTATTCGATCTACTGTCAATGTATTTCCGGAGTTAACTTCAGCAAAATACACTCCGGAAGCATTAAGACTGAAATCGGCGGATATCCCTTCCTTTATCGTTCCCGTGGCAACACATCTTCCCGAAGTATCATAAATACTGAGTTCCCCGACGGATTCAGGAAGGTTAAACGCATTTATCGTGAAATTCCCGGTGGAGGGATTTGGATAAACAAAAAGTCGAATACCACCGTCAGCAGCACCTGCTTCACCTTCTTCAATTCCGACTACAGCACCGAGGTAATCAAACCAGGCGTTATAGACTTCTTTTGATGATCCGTGATTCTGAACAAAGACTGCCAGCTCAACATACTCGAAGTCAAAAGTACCGGTGTCATAATCAACAATCAGTTCTAAAGTATCCGGGTAAGTGGGTCCGAAACTTATCGATTCTCCTACCGGACCGAAAAGCTCGTCTCTGAATGCCTGCTCAAAAACGGAATTTGACCAGTAGCCAGCTCCTGGAATATTGCTCTCGATAAGAACAGCGTTGCAGAAAATGTCATCCCCTCCAAGATCCTGTTCTGCTATGAGCGTTATAATTATCGATCCAGCGCCACCTGAAGTTGAGTTTGCGACCTGTATCTCCAGGAAACATGGAACCGCTATTCTGCTACTGAAGGCATTGTTCAGACCTGATCCGCTGGTACTTGCTTTGATAACCCCGTCAAACTGAAGCCACGGAACGGAGTTTACACCGTACAGCTGTACTCTGTTCCACTGTTCTACATTATTCTGATCATATATCGGGTCTCCACTGCTGGGCCACCATACATGAGGTCTGATAACGGCAAGATCATCCGGATGACTGTTCACGAAATTGTTCAGTGTTGTCTCAAAATTCCAGCATGGTCCACACAGATAATTTGTGAAATCTTCAAGCAGAACCACTCTGTCAGCACCAAACAGAAGAACTGGAAGTGCCAGTAATATGAATATATATGCAAAACGCATTGTTATTCCTTTCTAGAATGGAAATTCATATAATCTATACTAGATTAGGAGGAAATGTCAATCAATTATTACTTTATCTCCCATAGCCTGTTATTCAAAATCTAGTATAATTTCTACTTGCTGAAGTCAGCACTTGTGTGGCATTACAGTGTAGCATATAGTGTCAGGAACTTATGGTACAACCTGATTGAATCAGTGGGTTCATCGGATTGAGAAGCATGGTGTTTCTTTCTTTTTATCAGAAGTATTCGGTTGCGAATATGCTCGATCGTATTCCTGGAGGTAATTCTTGAAACAGAATCTAAAACTCATTACCAGGCTTGTTCGAAAAGCAAAAATAGAGCTTGATCATAACGATCGCAGAGAAGCTCTTGAGCTGATGAAGAAGGCAGTGAGCATCGATGATAACAACGGACTTGTCGTCCAGGCAATACAGTCGCTTGATAAAAAAGGATCCAAGAAGGATATATCCATGGAAGTGTATGAGGATTCCTTCTTCAATGATTTTGACGAACAGCCTCAAGCACCTGATGAAGAAACAGAAAGGGAAGTATCTATGACAAAAGGGGAGCAGCTTGCTAAACTGTTTGAAGCTTCCGATAGGGCATTTGACGGAGGTCATCAGGCAAAGGCCATTGCTTATCTTAATAAAGCTCGAAACCTTTTTCCGGATAATCCTGAAGTAGAATCAAGAATCAATTTCCTGAAAACAAAGATGAAAGCATCGAATCTTATCTCCCTTTCGCGAAGAAATCTGAAAGCCGGAGAACTGTTGCAAGCCGTCAGTTTCGCTAATCAGGCATTTGAAATGATGCCCGAGATCAACGGTCTTCATGAACTTCTCGAAGACCTCGAAAAAATCGATTTCAAAACGTCCTCTGCTGAAACAAGTACGAATGAGGATGACGAAAGAACGGAAAGCGACAAGCCCTACATCGCTGTGATTCGTGCGCTTGTGCAGGATAATGCTCTTGAAGAGGCTGCTTACGTCGCAGTGGATTCGTTCAGAAAGAATCAGAATGACGAACTGCTAATGCAGTTCATCAACAACTTCAAAAAATTAGGCCTTATTTAAGGGTAATAATGTCAGCCTGTAAAAAAATCAGGCACGCAAGTAAGAAGAATTCCCAGAATAAGTACTATAATCCCCGCGAGAAACATTAAACCCGTAATAACAGGATGCAATTTCTTCCCCAGCATCACAAATCCGGCAACGGAAAGCAGGAATCCGGGTACCAGCAGAGCGAGGTAAGTGTAATTCAAAAGTTATCCTCCCAATCAGACCTTGAGTTAGTTCGTCCGGGAATACTATCCGTTTCTCCCTGCGTCAAGCTTTTCTTTTCCCGCTCTCTGCCAATTTCTCCCAGAGAGCTTTCTCTTCAGCGGAAACAGACGCCGGGAACTCCACATCAACATGAACGAGTTGATCGCCTTTTGTACCCCTGTACAAAACTCCCTTGCCGGGAATTCTTAAAATGGTATCGGGCTGAGTTCCAGGATGAATGCTAAGCAGAATCTTTCCTTCAAGAGTTCTTATCTTGAGCTTCGTGCCAAGGACAGCCTGTGGAGCGGTGATCTTCACGGTGCAGTGAATGTCCCTTCCCTCACTTCGGAGGAATTTGTCACTCTTGACTTTCAGCTTCACCAGAACAGTTTTGCGCGAGGGGGTTACAAGCCGAAGAACTGTCCCGCTATCTGAGCCGGGAGGAATGGTTATCTTTACGCTTTCACTGCTTGTAACTTCTCCGGAACCTGCACATCTTTCGCAGATATTGATGTACGTTCTCCCCTGGCCACCGCATGAGGGACATGGCATCACCATCTGTCCCTGCTGTATTCTTCCAGCTCCTCCGCACTGTGAACAGATTTTCTCTCCTGATCCGCCTGCTCCCAGGCAGACTGGACAGGTAACGGGGACGGAGATATCTGCACGGACATCTCCACCAAGCGCGGCAGTCCTGAATGGAACAGAGATGACTACTGTAGGCCTGGGTGCGGTTTGCTGACTGAATCCGCCTCTGTTCCCGAATTTGAATCCGCCACCTCCGAACATGGAGCGTAGAATATCATCAAGTCCGCCGGAACCGAAAGGACTTCCTCCTCCAGCACCGGTTTCATTGAAGTGGAAGCCGCCGCCGCCCTTGCGCATGAGGTCATACTTGGATTTCTTCTCGGCGTTTCCAAGAATATCATAGGCTTCGGATATTTCCTTGAAACGTTCTTCTGCCTTTGCGTCTCCCGGATTGGCATCGGGATGATATTTCTTGGCCAGCTTCCGATAAGCTTTCTTCAGTTCTTCAGGTGCAGCTTTCTCGTCAACTCCAAGAACGGAGTAGAGGTCTTTATTCACTACTTCTGATTCTCCCTGGGATATCTACTCATTATCAGATACTGATGAGTGATCTAAAGGTTTTCCCACTTTTACTCGTGCAGGACGAAGAAGCTCGTCTCCGAGCATATACCCTTTCTGAAACACCTCAAGAATAATATCCCGATCCAGATCAGCAACCTCCTCGGCAAGTATTGCTTCATGGTAATTGGGGTCGAAAGAATCGTTCACCTTGACATCAAGGGAATGCAGTCCTTCCTGTTTGAGAATATCGGACAGCTGTCCGGATGTTCTGATGAGTCCTTCTGCAATCTCTTTCAACGGATGATCACCTTCATCAAGTAATTGCTCGGCGCGATTGTAATTATCAAGAACCGTCAGCAGTTCCTCAATCAGTTCTTTCTTCCCCTGTGAACAGAGCCGTTTGAATTCCCTGATCTGACGCTTCCTGTAATTATCGAATTCAGCCTGAAGTCTAAGAATTCTATCCTGGAGCTGTTCTTTCTCCAGCTCAGATTTCTCTTCCAGTTCAGATAATTCGCCGTTTATCTCCTCTGTTTCCCCTTCAACGTTCTCATCACTCTCAGCGGTTTCCGGCGCAGGTTTCATTTCCCCGTCATCGTCCGGAGCAGCATCTACAGGAATTCTTCTATTGGTGGAGGTATGGGCTCCCCCCCGTTTTGCTGTTCTTCTGGGGTCAGCCATCAGTCATCAACTACTTCGTAATCTGCGTCAATCGTTTTGTCATCATCAGGTTCTGAATCCGATCCTCCTGTTTCACCCGTCGGTTCCGAGGCTTCTCCGGCCTGCTGCTGGCTCTGGTAGAATGCAGCTCCCACCTGTTTCCAGGTTTCCTGAAGGCTGTCAAACTTCTGTTTGATCATATCATCGTCGTCGCCATCAAGCGCTTTTTTCATTTCGGAAACGGTATCCTCAAGCCTTGATCTGTCAGCAGGGTCAAATTTGTCTCCGATATCCTTCAGCTGCTTTTCAATTTCAAAGACCAGGGCATCCGCATGGTTTCTGCGCTCGATTATTTCCCTCTTCTTCGAGTCTTCCTCGGCATTGATTTCAGCGTCATGTACCATCTTCTTGATCTCTTCTTCGGAAAGACCACTGGAAGACTCAATCCTGATCTTCTGTTCTTTACCTGTAGCTTTGTCCCTGGCCATAACGTGCAGGATCCCGTTCGCGTCGATATCGAATGACACCTCAATCTGAGGCAGCCCTCTTGGTGCTGGGGGAATTCCATCGAGAACAAATCTTCCGACAGCCCTGTTGTCCGCTGCCATTTTCCTCTCACCCTGAAGTACGATAATTTCAACCTGCGGCTGATTGTCAGCTGCTGTGCTGAAAACCTGGCTCTTCTTGGTTGGAATCGTTGTATTTCGTTCAATGATATGTGTAGCAACTCCTCCGAGTGTCTCGATTCCAAGAGTAAGCGGCGTAACGTCAAGAAGGAGTACATCCTTAACATCACCGGACAGTACACCAGCCTGTATTGCAGCCCCGACAGCAACAACTTCATCCGGATTCACACCCTTATGAGGCTCTTTCCCGAATATCTCGGTAACTTTTTTCTGAACCAGCGGCATTCTGGTCTGTCCTCCAACAAGAAGAACATCATCAACCTGTGAAGTGTCAAATCCTGCATCCTTAAGGGCGGATTTGCAGGGACTGACAGTTCTCTGAACCAGATTATCAACAAGCTGCTCGAGTTTGGCTCTGGAAAGAGTCATATCCAGATGCTTCGCTCCGGCAGAGTCAGCCGTTACGAATGGAAGATTGATATTTGTGCTCTGGGTTGTTGAAAGTTCACATTTTGCTCTCTCAGCTGCTTCCTTCAGTCTCTGAAGGGCCATGGGATCCTTCGAAAGGTCAATTCCCTGCTGTTTCATGAACTCGTCAACCATCCAGTTGATTATTTCCTGATCGAAATCATCTCCACCAAGGTGGGTGTCACCATTTGTCGCTTTAACTTCGAATACGCCATCCCCGATCTCGAGAATGGATATATCAAAGGTTCCGCCTCCAAGATCAAATACAGCTATCGTTCTGTTTGATGATTCTTTGTCCAGTCCGTACGCGAGAGCAGCAGCAGTAGGTTCATTCACTATTCTTTCAACCTGGAGTCCCGCTATCTTCCCTGCGTCTTTCGTCGCCTGTCTCTGGCTGTCACTGAAATATGCGGGAACGGTAATAACCGCCTTCTCCACCTTTTCTCCAAGGTAATCCTCAGCGGTCTGTCTCATCTTCTGAAGGATCATTGCGGATATCTCAGGCGGGGAATACTTCTTACCAAGTGCTTCCACCAGGACATCTCCGTTGGAACCCTCAACAACCTTGAAGGGGACTCTTTCCCTCTCAACTTTCATTTCATTGTATTTGCTGCCCATGAATCTCTTTATTGAGAAGATTGTATTTTCGGGATTGGCCACAGCCTGCCTTCGGGCGACAACTCCCACGAGTCTTTCGCCCTGATCGTTGAAACCGACAACCGATGGAGTAGTTCTGGACCCTTCAGCATTCGGGATAACGGTAGGTTCACCGCCTTCCATAACAGCTACGCACGAATTCGTGGTTCCAAGATCAATTCCGATGATCTTTCCCATAGTTCCCTCTCCTGTTCTCTTCCTCCCTCAGGGAGTAAGTTTCTGTTAATAATTCTTTTAAGCCTTTTGGCTTTCAATACATGTTTCGGGATTTCGCCCGCTTGTTAAACTTCCTGAAAGGCTTCTTTTCTACTCTGTCAGCGTTCAGGCTTCTTTTTTCTCAAAAACAGTGGAGCAATCAACATGCCAGAAATTGAAAGAGAGCTAGATGGCTGCACCACAGATAATTACATTTCATCCATACAGTCGCTATCCACACCTCCGCGAATTGAGCGTGCTATTGTGGCACATCCTTCAGGGTATGGTGAAGTAGTATATTAAATAGTTAATATGGTTGCGGGGATATGCTGCAGAGGCCAGGTTTATGGGGGACACACAGCAGAGCCTGTATGTCCCCGGAATGGAATTATGGACAGGATAATTGTAAGAGGAGCCAGGGAACACAACCTGAAGAACATCACTGTAGAGTTTCCCCGCAATCAGTTCGTGGTTCTTACCGGAGTGTCCGGTTCAGGGAAGAGTTCATTTGCTTTCGACACTCTCTATGCTGAAGGACAGCGCCGCTACGTAGAGTCACTTTCAGCATACGCAAGACAATTTCTGGGGCAGCTTGAAAAACCCCTTTACGAAAGTATCGAGGGGCTATCACCCGCTATATCAATTGAGCAGAAGACTGTAAGCCATAATCCAAGATCAACCGTAGGTACGGTTACGGAAATTTCCGATTATATGAGAGTTCTCTACGCTCGAACGGGAATTCCTCACTGCCCTGAATGCGGCAGGGCGGTTTCAAGCCAGTCAACTCAGCAGATGATCGATAGAATTCTGCAGATTCCTGCTGGAACCAGGCTTCTGATAACTGCTCCGCTTATTCGCAACAGAAAGGGAGTACACGCTGATCTCTTCCCGGAATTGAAAAAGAAAGGATTCGTTCGTGTACTGATCAACGGCGAACTGCACAGTCTCGATGAAACTCTGACTCTCAACGCCAGGAAGAAGAATAACGTGTATCTGGTTGTTGATAGAATTGTCTCTGGTGAAAGCAAAGACACCACGGGCAGACTCATGGACTCCGTGGAAACAGCTCTTCTTGAGGGAGACGGTATCATTTCGGTGATTAACGCCGATACGAATGAAGAGACGCTAATGAGCGAACACAGTGCCTGCGCCTGGTGCGGTATCAGCATGCCGGATCTTACGCCGCAGCTCTTCAGCTTCAATAACCCTGCGGGTATGTGTGAGGAATGTTCGGGTCTCGGATACGAGATGAAGGCCGACCCGCTTCTGGTTATCCCGAGGAAAGCTCTTTCTATCAAGGACGGGGCCGTGGCGCCCTGGGGAATTCCATCCGGCCAGGGAAACTATCTTGTCAAAGCTCTGTCCAGAGCATTGGATTTCAATATTGGCGCTCCCTGGAAAAGCCTGCCCGAAGATACACAGGACGCTATTCTTTACGGCGCGGGAGATAAGAGGATCAGTATTTCATGGTCTTCCAGTAACAGCAGCGGAACGTGGGAAACAAAATGGGAAGGCGTGATACCGAGGCTGGAGCGTCGCCACCATTCTACCAGCAGCCAGGCGGCGAGAAAGCACTATGAAAAATTCTTCAACAGAACACACTGTTCTGCCTGCGAGGGCACAAGATTAAGAAGAGAAGCCAGGGCTGTAACTGTCGGGAACAAAGGGATTCATGAATTGAATTCAATGACGGTCAAGGAGTTGAACAGTTTTTTTCTAAATCTTGAACTTGATGACTGGCGTTTAAAGGTAGCTGGTGAACTCCTGAAGGAGATCAAGGGCCGTCTTGGATTTCTGGTTAACGTCGGTCTTCACTACCTTACGCTTGACAGGGCAGCGCCATCCCTCTCAGGAGGAGAAGCCCAGAGAATAAGGCTTGCCAGCCAGATCGGCAGCGGTCTCACAGGAGTACTTTATGTCCTTGATGAACCGACCATCGGCCTTCACCAGAGGGACAATCTGAGACTGTTGTCCACTCTCGACGAACTCAGGGATCTCGGTAACACGGTTCTGGTGGTGGAGCATGACCATGAAACGATACTTCACGCAGATCACGTAATTGATTTCGGACCTGGAGCAGGTATTCACGGAGGTAATATTGTTGCAGCCGGAACCCCTTTGGATATAATCGCCTCACCCGATTCGCTTACCGGGGATTACCTGTCCGGCCGTAAATTCATCCACAGGACAGTACCCGTTATATCCGACATGGGTAAGGACTTCATCATCCTTAGAAAAGCCAGTCTCCATAACCTGAAGAATGTTACTCTTAAGGTTCCACTGGGAAGATTCGTCTGCGTAACCGGTGTATCAGGATCAGGAAAAAGTTCCCTTATCAGCCAGACACTGTACCCCGCCCTTTCAGCGGCAACAGGTGGATCTTCAAAAGAACGCCCCGGGCCTTACGGATCTCTGGAGGGCGAGAAGAGAATCGACAAGGTAATAAACATTTCACAGGACCCTATCGGCAGAACACCCAGATCTAATCCGGCTACTTACACCAAGGTTTTCGGCCACATCAGAGAACTGTTCGCAAAAACGTCCCAGGCAAAGATCAGAGGATACAAACCCGGTCGATTCAGCTTCAACGTCAAGGGTGGCAGGTGCGAGGAGTGCAGGGGAGCAGGAGTAATTAAAATTGAAATGCACTTCCTGGCAGATGTCTTTGTTGAATGCAAAGAGTGCAGGGGACATAGATTCAATAGAGAAACCCTGAAAGTCACTTACAAAGGACTCAATATTTCAGAAGTTCTGGATCTCACTGTAAGCGAAGCTCTGAACCATTTCGAAAGGGTTCCGCAGGTATACCGGATACTTAAAGTACTCGATGACGTGGGTCTCGGTTACTTACAGCTGGGCCAGCAGGCCACAACTCTGTCCGGG
>JAUVEU010000054.1 GCA_030594645.1 Candidatus Aegiribacteria sp. | reverse complement strand
CATCTGTTGAGTTCACCTGCGCCAAGAGCGGCGAAATACCGGACAGACTTCCGGTAAGGAGATGGATACTGAACTCACTTATCGGAATACTGTCTGCTGCAGCTACAATCTCCGTAAATGGTTGCGGTGCTGTACATATGGAAGTATCACGATTGAGGGAAACCGTCAATTTCGCTATTAAATGGAACAGATCATCGAGGGACAGTCTTTCAGAGTGGAAACTGCTTTCAACGGCTGATCTTGTTGCGACAGCTGCTGCGCTGGCATCTCATTCCGGTATATTTTTCAGGCTTGATGAATGGAGCGTTGCTCAAGGAGATATCCATGTTGCGGTTCCTGTGAACGATGATAATCGGACTATCTGACATGAATACACAGGGTTCAGCAGATTTGAACGAAGCCTGCAATTCATCAACATCAGACAGCGTTCTCGCACTGTTTCAAAATGAGCCGGCGTTACGGCTGACATTCGGGCAGATAGCTTCCAGACTCGATGGGAAGCATCCCGATTTGTCCGGAGCGGTGGAATCCCTTGTTGAAAGCGGATTGCTCCACCGTGCGGGTGGAAAAAAGTATGCGCTTCCGGAAGAACTTGGAATCTTTCGCGGTACCATCATAATACGTCCGAGCGGGAAAGGATTTCTAAAAACCGGAGACGAAAGGATTGAGATTGATTCCAGGAATATTTCCGGTGCTTTGAATGGTGATACGGTCATGGTGCGCAGATTTGAATCTCATGCTCATGGAAATGTATGCAGCGGAAAAGTCGAATCAGTTCTTGAGCGTTCCAGAAAAGGTTTGAGCGGTGTTGTCAGGAAAGCAGGCAGAGGCTGGATTATTGATCCGGTTGATCCATCGCTTCCAAGAAGAATACCTTTGAAAACAGGATCCGGATCAGATATATCAGAGGGAAGGATAGCATTCGCCCTTCTGGATTATTCAGGCAGGAAACTCAGGGCATTTGCGGCAGCTGATATCGGAAGTTCGAATTCCCCCTCAGCGCTGATTGATTCCGTCGTGCTTGATCACGCTTTAACGGATAGATTCTCAGACAATGTACTTGATGAGGCTGCCGGACTGGCATCCGAGCCATGGTCATTTGAAGGAAGGGTTGACTTCCGTGACCTGTATACAATTACGATTGACCCTGTAGATGCACGTGATTTCGATGACGCAATTTCCATCCGAAAAGTGGATGGTCTTCGCGAGCTTCACGTTCATATCGCTGATGTTGCGCTTTACGTTACCGGGAACAGCGCACTTGATACTGAAGCAAGATTGAGGGGAACCAGCGTATATCTTCCGGACAGGGTAATCCCCATGTTGCCTGAAAGCCTCTCAAACGGTGCATGCAGCCTGAGACCGCTCGAAGACAGACCTACGCGAACGGTTATTATGAAATTCGATGAAACAGGCGAGCGGGTGGATTTCAGCATAGTACCGTCTGTCATAAGATCCGACAGACGCATGACATATGAAGAAGCGTTTGAGTACTTGAATGGCAAAGGTTCCGATCCTGAGCTTGAAGATCTCTTCGGGATTCTCAGCGGACTTTCAGATGATCTTGACCGAGTGAGGGATGCAAGAGGGGCTCTGGACCTTGGAAGCAGCGAGTACAGAGTCGAATTCGGAGCCGACGGGTGGCCTTCGGGTTTCAGGCATATTGTATCAGATTCCGCTCACAGGCTGATCGAAAATTTCATGATCGAGGCAAACAGGGCGGTAGCCGATCATTGCATGTGGTCGAACCTTTCAGTGCTGTTCAGAGTACATGATGAGCCGGTTGAAAAGTCCGAGGAGCGTCTCGCGGAACAGCTATATTCGCTGGGAGTGAAGCTTCCCGGCGGGAGAATTCATAACCCGGCAGTTCTTCGGCGGATTCTTGACGGCCTTCAGGATTCGCCTCTTCGAGACCTTGCTGTTGAATATATTCTTCGATCTCTTCAGAAGGCTGTTTATTCACCTTCGAACACAGGGCATTTCGGGCTTGCTCTCCGAAGCTATATGCACTTCACAAGTCCTATACGACGTTACCCTGATCTTCTTGTGCATCAGGTCCTTGCAATGCAGGAGGGTGGAATTATCCCTGCAGTCGACGTAGATATCGCTGAGATTGCGTCAGGAGCAAGTAACAGTGAGTTGAATGCTGAAAGAGCTGAAAGGGAAGCTGATGAACTTATGGGGCTTCTTTATCTTTCCAGGAGAACGGGTGACGTATTTGACGGCGTGGTTACCGGCGTAAAACGGTTCGGTATATTCGTCAGACTTGCAGGTGTTCCCGCAGAGGGACTTGCCCCTGTGAGTGAGATAAAAAGGGCTGGTATCCCATTCAATGATCTCAGTGGACCTTTTCGGGAAGGTTCGAATGTAAAAGTGGAAGTGGTATCTGTTGATCCGCTTGGGCGGAAACTGACACTCAGACCTGTGAAAAACGGAGAGAAATGAAAGTAATCAGTGATTTTACAGGATTGTCCAAAGCGATTCAGAAATGGATTTGCGGTACTGTTTTCAGCGCTTCAGCAACCGGAGTGGTGGTAGGTCTCAGTGGAGGAATTGATTCAGCGGTAGCCGCTGCTTTAGCTTCTCTTGCTCTTGGGCCGGAGAATGTACTCGGGTTGATAATGCCATGCAGAAGCTCACAGGAAGACACGGATGACGGCATTCGAATAGCTGATCGTCTTAAGGTTGACTACCGCCTGCTGGATCTTTCTCCGGTTCTGGATTCCTTTATAAAAGCTGGAGAACTCGAGGAAACTTCGGTCATGAATGCAGCTAACATCAAATCCCGCCTGAGAATGGCGATGCTTTACGCAAATTCCACTGATCGGCTCGTTCTTGGAACAAGTAATTATTCTGAGATAAAGGTAGGATACTGGACCAAGTGGGGGGACGGAGCAGCCGACCTTCTACCTTTAGGCAGACTATATAAAGAGGAAATAAGGAAGCTCGCCGAATCGCTGGAGCTTCCCGGATGGATTATCAGCCGGGTCCCATCTGCAGGGTTATGGCCGGGTCAGAGCGATGAAGATGAGATGGGAGTATCTTACTCCGACATTCAGGCATACTTTGAAGGGACGGGTGTATCTGAAGCCGCAGCAGAAAAAATACAACGTCTGGTGGGTTTAAGTGAGCACAAGAGGAATCCGATATCATTCTTTGAAGCAAGAAAATGGATGGAGTGTAATGGCTGACAGAAAAAAAACCGCGCTGATAAGTGTCTGGAACAAAAAAGGCCTGGAGAAATTTGCTTCAGGGCTCTCCATGCTGGGCTGGAGAATATACGCCTCCGGAGGCACCGCGGATGCGCTCAGAAAATCAGGGATAGAAGTTACGCCCACAGAAGAAATTACAGGAATTGATTCGCTTCTGGGCGGCAGAGTCAAAACTCTTCATCCCGAACTTCATGCTTCGATACTGGCAGCCTCCAATGACCGTCTCCTCAGAGAAAAGGAAGGAAAGCCTCTGTTCGATCTTGTCGCGGTTGATTTTTACCCTTTCAGTATGACCGATGGAATGGAACCAGTTGATCCTGAACTTGTGGAACTCATAGATGTCGGCGGACCGACAATGATTCGCGCTGCCGCCAAGAACTGGCGTCATGTCATCGCAGCAGCAGGAGCAGATGTGTTTCAGGAAGTTCTTGAAGCTGTATCAAACGGCCGGGATGATGAGGGTTTCAGAAGAGTCATGGCCGCACGGACGTTCGACATTACGTCCCGATACGATCTTGAAATAGCCGTAAGTCTTGAGCGGGGTATTGTGCCTGCTCTGCGTTACGGTGAGAACCCGCATCAATACGCATCAGTGCATTTTACCTGGCCGCTGGAAGGGTTCGGCAGAGCTGAGATACTCGGAGGCAAGGCTCTGAGTTACAATAATTATCTTGACGCAACAGCTGCATGGGATCTTGCCTCTGAAATGCCGGAAAACAAATATTCCGCGGTATTGATGAAGCACGGGAACCCCTGCGGCGCCGGAACGGGAAAAACTTCTGTTGAAGCTTTCACTCATGCATTCAGGGCCGATACTGTCTCTCCCTATGGCGGAATACTGGCGGTTAACAGTAATGTTGATATGGAACTGGTTGCAAAACTCAAAGGACTCTTTCTTGAGATAGTTCTTGCGCCATCATTTGATGAGGATGCGCTGGAAAGACTTCAGAAAAGGAAGAAGCTTCGGATACTGAGAATGCCTGAGGGACACAATGAGGGAATACAGATCAGAAGCATCTGGGGTGGTCTGCTCATACAGGAAGCTGATTCTGTCAGCGGCCTTGCGAATGTGGATGTTGTTTCCGAAAGAGAGCCCTCAACAGCGGAACTGCAGGCAATGGACATTCTGTGGATAATATGCAGATCAGTTAAGAGTAATGCGATAGTCATAGGCGACATAGTGGGAACTCTGGGCGTTGGCGCCGGACAGATGAGCAGGATCGAAAGCCTGGATCTTGCAATTCGAAGAGCTGAACGGGAGGGGCATTCTCTGGATGGAGCAGTGCTGGCTTCGGATGGATTATTTCCCTTCAGAGACGCTATTGATCGAGCGGGAGAAGCCGGAATAAGCGCTGTAGTGCAGCCAGGCGGTTCAATTCGCGATCAGGAAGTTATTGATTCGGTGAACGAGCACGGCATGACCATGGTGTTCACCGGAACAAGGCACTTCAAACACTGACGGGAGCTGCATGAGAATCTTCCTGCTGATCACACTGCTGGTTGCTGCCTGTTCCGTGTCGGGATATTCACTCGAATCGATTGACTCCCTTGCTCTGACAGGGAGGAACAGTCTTGCGGTTTCCGCGTTGCTTGAACTCCTGAGAGAAAGTAACATCGACAGCCATCAACTGCTGTTCAGACTCACCGGCATTTATCATGCCACCGGACGTGAGGATGACTGTATTCTCCTTCTGGACAGTATTGAACGCGCCCGGAATATTGATCTGTCCGGATGGAAAATATCTCTTCTTGATCTTTCGTGCAGACCGGAGGAAGCGTTACTGCTTGTTTCGGAAAACGACATTCTTCTGCGATTCTGGCTGGCCAGGGATTCAGATGAAAGGCCTGTTTCAGGCACACTTCCGGTACCGGAGAATATAGCTGAAAGGGCAGTCCGCTCTATGATCTGTCCTGATGGTCAGATGAACAAGGGACAGATTGATCAGACCGTTAATGATTCGCGCATACTACCATTTCTGGGAGACGAGGTGTGCGACGAACTAGAGATAACACTTGAAACAGCAGGTTCCTGGTGGGATGAAGTCGCTTTCGACCTTGCCGCATTTCATGAGAATGACAGGTTCGAACTGCTTCAGATAAAAAGGGAAAAATTTCTCTTTTCCGGTACGATTGAAATGTGGGAGGAGAGGCTTGACAGGGGCGGACAGATATCCGCTATCGCAGCCATGGTGCTTATCGGTATGGATATGGAAAAATGGTCGAAATCCTGGAGAATAACCGATATCCTTGTGGAGGAAGGTTACATCAGCACTGCTGAAAGCCTTGCTGTTATTGCGGATGATCCGGTTTTTAGCTCAGGTATGACCATGTCCATACTCAGAGAAACCTCCCGCTTCACAGATCTGCTGACCTTCTGTGATTCTATTGCTGATGATTCCCCCGATTCACTTCATGCAAGAGCGGCCCTATACCGGGCACGAGCGCAGAGGGCATTAAAGATGCCGCCAGGTGAATACTACAGCAGCTATCACAGGTTTGCTGAGGATTACCCCTCGCATCCAACGGCTTCTGAAGCGGCTTATCTGACAGCGAAATATTATGATTCGGAGAGAAACTGGCCCGCTGCCGCAGATGCGTACATGACGTCCCTTTCAGTAGGGAATTACGGTGGCGCTCTTGCTTACTGGCGCGGCGGATTCTGCCATTACATGTGCGGAAAAGGGAATATAGGAGATTCAATCTGGGTTGAAGGCATTCGTGCGTATCCGTTCTCCGCCTGGTGCGATGAAATGCTTTTCTGGAGAGCCAGATATTGTAACAGAACGGGTAATACAACGCTGGAGAATGCTCTGCTGCTTGAAACTGCTCAGGAACACTCCTGGGAGTTCTATGGCCTGCTGGCAGCCGGGAGAACAGGTCGCACCCCAGGGAAGATCGAGTACCCACTCCTGGATCTGTCGGACGATCCGGTTACATCACTTGCTGTTGAGATGATGAAGGATGGATACGGGGCAATGGCCTCATTGATGCTGTACACAACCGATGCATGCGATCCGGGACTAAGAGCTGCTGTTCTTTCCCTCATGGGCGAACATCGCGAATGTCTGGCCCTTCTTAGAAGATATGACAGGGAACTTCGGAGTGCGGGTGTTGGTATGCTGCCGGATTCTCTGCTGTGCTTTTACTTCCCGGCTCCATACCGGGAACTTACTGAGAGTACCGTATCCAGCATGAATATCGATGCATCCATTGTAACCGGACTCATGCGTCAGGAAAGCTATTTCAACAGATTGGCCAGATCCTGGATTGGAGCAAAAGGTTTGATACAGCTGATGCCGGGAACAGCGGGTGATATCGCCAGATGGTACGGTCTTCCAGTCCTGTCCGGCAATGATTTCTATATACCGGAAAACTCCATACTGTACGGTTCTCTTTATCTGGCGAGGCAGAATTCAGCTTTTAATGGATCATCAGTTCTTGCCCTTGCAGCCTACAATGCGGGGCCGGGGAATGCTGCGAAATGGATGGAAGCGTTTCCCCTTGATTTATCCGATCCCGAGCTGTTTATCGAACAGATACCTTTTACTGAAACAAGAGGATACGTGAAACATGTGCTTGCAAACTCATGGCTGTACTCGGAGATACTGAATTGAAACTTCTGATGTTTGTACTGCTGATATCATTGCTGGTCTCATGTCGACCTGTGTACGAGGAGGAACTGCCGCCGCCGCAGACAGAAGAGGAAATTCAGCCTGCAGTATTCAGGGAGGTTGATTCACTGTACCTGGCAGGCGGTTTTACTCAGGTTCGTGACTCATTACTCTCCATTCTCAGAACAGATTCATCTCTACTGGATGAAACCCTGTTCAGAATGCTGGGACTCTATCACGGAAGAGCCATGGAACACGATTACATTGACCTGCTGGAAAGCCTTGAATTCGAAGGTTACGGTAATCTGAGCGGGTGGAAAGTTTCGGCGCTGGATCTTGCCGGGCTGCCAGTTGAAGCTCTAACGTATCTGCCCCCTGATGAACCCCTGCTTGAAGCATGGCTTATCTGCGAGATTGATTCTCTGCATGAAGACATGACTCTTCCAATTCCGGCTGGACATGGTGAAATTTTCGCTATGACGATGGCCGCCGTCCCCGGATCAATGACTCCATCCGAAATCCGAACAGCTGCTTCAGTAGCAGGTCTGTTTCCATCAGTCAGGTCTGTTGTTCTCAGGGAACTCGAGACTTACATTGATACTGCCGGAGACTGGTGGGATGAGGTTCTGGATACAATTAGCAACGGAGCGGTAACGGCTGAACCGATTTTGCTTTCAAGATTGGCGTTTGAGGGTTGCGAGCCTTTTGAATTCTGGTCTGATATTCAACGTTCCGGAGGAGAGGCGTGCGTAATCGCGACTAACGAAATTCTGGAGCGATATGCGGGGAACTACGTACCATCCTGGCAAACAGTCGACTGCCTGGTTGCTCAGACTGAAACTGAACTTGCCATTGCATATGCTGAAAAAGGTGATTCTTTACATAGAGC
Source organism: Candidatus Aegiribacteria sp. (assembly GCA_030594645.1). Lineage (GTDB taxonomy): Bacteria > Fermentibacterota > Fermentibacteria > Fermentibacterales > JCC-6 > Aegiribacteria. Next base: position 11,602 of record JAUVEU010000054.1, on the reverse strand, counting down.
CGGAACTGTGATGGCTCTCCTGCTTGATGATCAGAAATACGATGATCTGATCAGACTCTGTGATTCAATAAACGATGCCGCCCCGGATTCACTGAAAGCCAGAGCCGCGCTGTTCAGAGCACATGCTCTGAGAGCTGCCGGTACAGGGGGTAATATCTGCTACTCCGAATATCTCCGTTTCGCTTCTGAATATCCCTGGCATCCGGAAGCCAGGGAAGCCGCCTACAATGCAGGTAAATATTTCGATTGTGAACAGGAATGGACTGAAGCAGCAGAAGCCTATCTTTTATCACTGCGAACATCCGGTTCGTGGGATGGTGATGAAAGGGCGCACTGGCGGGGCGGATTTTCATTGTACATGTCGGGAAGAACTGTTCAGGCCGATTCCCTCTGGGAGGCGGGATGCGCACGATGGACATCCGGTTACTGGAGAGATGAAATGCTCTTCTGGAGAGCTCGTCTTGCGGGTGAATCCGGTCTTACTCACCTGCGGGATTCTCTCCTGCACCAGGTTGCTCATCAGCACCTCTGGGAATTCTATGGAATGCTTGCCGCAAGAAGACTTGGAATTACCGCAGCAGAGGGTTTTCCCGCTCCTGAGATAAAATTACTTGAGGATACTGCGTGTTCCCTTGCGATAGAACTCACATCTGAAGGTTATGGCGTGGCAGCGGTGGAAATGCTTGAAAGAGGATCAGCAGGTTCACCTGAACGGAGGGCAATCGCGCTCTCGCTCATGGGCAGACACGGAAGCGCGCTTAATATGCTTCGGGTGCTTGATGTGGGGTTTCGGGAATCAGCCCATTCAATGCTGCCGGATTCACTGCTGTGCTTCTATTTCCCGTCTCCGTATAAGGATCTTGCTCAGATGTCTACTGATACACTTGCCCTTGAAGCCAGTATGCTGCAGGGTATAATGAGGGAAGAGAGCTACTTCAACAGATTGGTTATTTCCAGAGCTGGCGCACGCGGAGTCATACAGCTCATGCCTGGAACTGCATTTGATGTTTCCAGATGGTACGGTCTTCCGCGGCTTGAGGAGGATGAATTTTTTAATCCTGTCATTTCCGTTCCCTATGGCGCATTGTACATTGACAGGCAGCGAAGCAGATTCAACGACGATATTCCTCTTTTTCTTGCCGCATACAATGCTGGTCCTGAAAACTCAGCAAGATGGGTTGAAATGCACGGATGGAACCCTGGAGACCCTGAACTCTATATTGAGCAGATAACCTACAGGGAGACCCGAATGTATGTGAAGAAAGTATTGAGGTCCGCCTGGATTTACGAAAGGCTTGAAAAATGACTGCTCTAATTCTAATATTCCTGCTGAATTACTTTGTTGATCCAGCTGTTCCTACAACTCTGGTTTATCCTCCATTCGGTCACTGCATGGGTATATACAGGGCAGGAACTGAACAGCTTGCGATTCTGCTGGGAGGTCTCGTCAGATTTGATGATCCACAGGGACTCGCATGTGTGAAACTGGCGAAATGGGATGATCCTGGAACCTCAGATGATGATGAACTTGCGGTATACGGAGTGAATTCCGGAACCGGACATATTATCTATAATGCCGATATGTACACACTCGGCCTGTATGGTGGTACAGGTTCGGATGAAGATGAACTTCAAAATCCTCACGGGATTGCTGCGGATACATCAGGAATGATTCTGGTGGCTGACACAGGTAACCAGCGGGTGATGATCCTTCGGAGGAATGGATCCAGACTGGTTCCGGATGGGCGTATCCCAGGTTCCTTCTCCGAACCCTGGGATGTCGCGATCGACGGTGGTGGCAATATTTATATAACTGACCGAGCAGGAAACACGCTGTCCATCTATTCCTCTGTTGCGGATTCACTTCCTTCTGTTATTGAACTCAACACTCCCGGCGGTGTCGGTGCTGTTGGAACGGAAACCTGGTTTCATAACGATGAAAGCAGCATTGTCGTAGTAACAGATGAGGGTTCAAGACTTGTGAAAATCGAGAATGGTACAATTGTTGAATCAGCTGATATTGATGATTGCGGGGGAGGCATATTCAATTATCCCGCCATTGACTTCTGGGGGAACGTCTGGGTTACAGATAGCCTCTACAGTACCATTCACAAATTTACTCCTGATCTCGAGTACCTTGTCAGTTTTGGCTGTGAGGGGCACGATGACAGGGAATTCACAAATCCAACAGGTCTGGCCATTTGGAAGCGTTTCGGCCAGATGTTCGTCGCCGAGAGAGAGGGCGCAAGATATTTCTGGATTGGTGCTGATCTGATTGACCTTACAATAGAATCAACCGGCAGAGGTTTGCAGCTGGACGGAATTCTCACCGAGAAAGCCATTCTGGACGCGATTATCACCAGCTCTGATGGTTCACAGATACGTCGTATTTTTGAAGGCAGGCATCCCGCCGGACAACTCCATCTGGAGTGGGATGGCTGCAACTCGAGAGGAGTACCTGTCCAGGGCGGGGAATTCACTCTGGAGCTTGTTATTCAGCCTACGTATTCAAGCAAGGGTTATTTCAGCAAGACATTTCTTGAGGATTTCATGCTGGACACTATTCCGGAAGCGGAAACAGGGAGGGGGAGAGGCAGCTGAGATACGCTTTTCTTGTAATACTCCTTATCCTATCCGCATTCTTCAGCGGAACCGAGACAGCCTGTTTCAGCCTTGACAGGCTCCAGAAAAGACGGCTTCGAAAAACCGAATCAGGCAGAAGAGTAATACATATGCTCTCCACTCCGGAGAAACTCCTTTCCGCTTTACTTTTCGGAAACACAGTTGTGAACGTCATTGCCTCAGCGCTTGCCGTATCCATTACCGCTGATCTGTTCCCTGAGAATACCGGTCTGAGTCTGGCGCTGTCCGTTACTCTGATGACTTTTCTTTTGCTTGTATTCGGTGAAATATCACCCAAGACGCTTGCTGTTTCACATGCGGGGAAATGGGCTTCACGAAGTTCTGCGGTAATGCTTGTCTATCTGAAATTGTGTACTCCTGTTGCTTCAACTCTTTCGCGGTTCTCGAACTACATATCCCGCATGATAGGAGTAGGTCATCCCGGAGAAACTCTTTCACATGAGGAGATTATCGCGCTCGTTGAACTGGGGCAATCGGAGGGATTGCTCGGTCGGGAAGCCGGAGCTACACTGAATCTACTGACGCTGGAGGAATCTCAGTGCACTCATGTAATGAAACCGCGATCGGATGTAGCTGTTCTTAGAACAGGATGGACCCGCTGCAGGTTTACTGAAATCATTGAGAGTACCGGATACACAAGGTATCCTGTGCTGGATGGTCAGGTTGAAAAGGTGCTTGGTTACATTGATTCAAGAGAGTACCTGCTGTCAGGTGAAGAAACCCCGCTTACTCTGCACCCTCTTCCATCCTTTCCTGAAAATGCCAGGCTCGAAACCGTTCTCAGGGGTTTGAGGGATTCCGATGAGGAAGCTGGAGCCGTATTTGACGAGTACGGTGACTGGACAGGATTTATCACAACACGCGATGTCATTGACAGCATATTGCTCAATCCCGAGAAAGAAAAGGGATTTCTTCCGGATGGAGTCACAGTTAAGGACGGGTGGATGGAAATACCCGCATCGATGAAACTTATCACCTTTTCTGAACTTGTGCGATGCGATATCAGTGCAAAACGGGCTGAGACTTGCGCTGGATTGCTGATGGAGGTTACAGGAAGAATTCCTGAAGCGGGAGAGGAGATCTCCGCGTCAGGGTATCTTTTCAGAGTCGTTTCAAAGAGTGGTCCAAGACTGGAACGCCTGGAAGTCAGATTTGATAGAAGGGGGAGTGCTCAGTGCTGATGATAATTCTGTTTCTGGCCGCTCTTATGCTTACCGCTTTTTGCAGCGGAAGCGAGACAGCGTTTTCATCAGCAAGCAGAATAAGAGCTTACAGCCGTCTGAGAGAGGGCAAAAAACGGGCGGGACTGACTCTTTCCTTCATAGAGCATCCCCGGAAATATCTTACGACGACTCTCGTGGGTACAAACGTGGGGATGGTCCTGGCATCCGCGATTACTTCAAGGGTTACCGGAAATACCGATATCTCGTGGCTCGAACCTCTTTCAGTGGCTATCCTCGTATTCTTTATTCTGATTTTCACGGAGATGATACCGAAGCAGCTGATGCTGATATCAAGAGAGCGAGTGGTCTCCAGACTCTCATTACCACTCCTTCTTCTTCGGATAATCCTTTTTCCTGTTGTTCTTATCGCTGATTTCCTTTCAACTCTGATTGTGGGACGGAGGATTGATTCCCGTCTTTTCGAAAGCAAGAGTGAGATACTTGGTCTTCTTACTGATTCATCCTCCGAAGCCGGCCCGATTGCCGAGAGAGTTCTCAGGATGAATGAAACCACAATAGATAATGTTATGAAAACACTCCGCGGAGTGCCATACACCTGCACAGGAGCATCCCTGAGAGATATCCTGGAGAAGCTTATTGATACCGGATATCCCTTTGTGCTTGTCCGTGAGAAGGACTGCGAGACAATCCGCGGTTATGCTGACAGGGCATCGATCACAGGGTCAGGAGAAGCACTTGACGATAGCGGCATAAAAGGATTACCATATTTTGAACTGAGCGATGATCTGATAAACGTGATTGCAGGGCTTGGGAAAGCAGCTGCTCCTGCTGGAATAGTGCTTGGGAATACCGGGCAGCCTGTTGGAATCGCTATTCTTGACGATATAGTTGATTCACTGCTGGGCAAGGAAGTGCGCTCCACTTCGGATACAGGAATCTCCAGGAGAATTGAATGGATTGATGGAAAAGCAGTCGCGAGGTAAATTTCTCTGGATTGGTGATCATGCTCCGCCGTTCAAGGGAGCAGTGATTGAAAGCCAGTCTGAAAATCATCCTCAGTATTCGGCCGCTCTGGTTTCAGGCCGATACGACCCTTCTGAAGCTGCGGATCATATAAGGAAGCTGTACGGTGCTGATATCCCCTGGTTTGCATTCACATCCGGAGAAAATGCTCAATCCTGGTTCGATGTAGGAGCTACCGGGTTCATACCGCCGGATACCCCCACTGATATAATAGTCGCAACACTTGAAAATTACTCCCGCCTGCTGGAGGCAGCCAGTACACGGAACCCCCTTTCCGGTCTTCCCGGAAACAGGACAATAGCCGCAAGGATAAGATCAGACGTTATTGACGGATCATCAATGGCGGCATACCTGGATATTTCAGGATTCAAACCATTCAACGACTACTACGGTTTCACAAGAGGTGATGCCGTACTCCGATCACTTGCAGGCATTCTGACTGATAATCTTCCGGATTACTTCACAGGACACATCGGTGGTGATGATTTCATCTGTATAGGAGAGGGTGAGAATTTCGTCACTTCTGTCCGCCGGGCTGTGAAAATATTCAACAGCAGAGCGGGCGGATTCTATAACGGTAAGGATCACTCTGCGGGAGGTATCGAGGCTCTGGACAGGTCAGGGCAGTTCAGGTTCTATCCTGTCATGGATCTGACACTCTCTCTGGTGTCCGGCAAAGACTGCGGCACAGTAGAGGAACTTGCTCTCAAAGCCGGTCTTGAGAAGAAAAGGGTAAAGGGGGAAATACCGCCAGGAACTGTAGCAGGTATCTTTAACAAGCTGGATGATATACCTGACTACTCCGATTTCAGGGAATGGGTTAAAAATTGCGACCCGGACACAGTCCAGATCAAAGCTCTGCTTGAGTCAGCCGGTGTTCTTGGTGACAGGAAGATGACCTGCTGCCTGATAGAGATACTTCAGAAAGAACCGGATCATCACTTGAGGAAAAGTGCTGCAAGGGCACTTGGAAATATAGCAGGGTCGGATTCCGCAAGAGCGCTGAAGGATGCGCTGAATGACAGGAGCGCACATGTGAGAACCGCTGCGGCTACTGCTCTTCCATTCGTTCTTGGCAGAGAAGCCGGTGAGATCCTGAAGAGTGTTCTCTATGATAAAAGCACATGGGTACGAAGGGCTGCTCTCAGGGGCCTTGGAATAAGCGGATGGCAGGATGCTGCAGCTATTCTTGACCGTGAACTCAGAAAACCAAATAAGAGTGGATACTGGTTGAATCATCAGCAGGAACTGGCATCGACGCTGGAGGGCATTACGTTCCTTGGTGACCATAAGCTGATAGATGCTGTTATTTTTATTCTAAGAAAGAATCCCGGCGTTAGTAAGGACCTGATCTGGCGCACAATGCTGTCGCTGGGAGGTGAAAGATGCGTTGAGGAGATGTTCAAAGCCGCTGAGGAAGGCAGACATAATGAATACCTTCCATTTCTTGATCGTTTTGATATTCACTGCGTTTCCCGCATAACACTTGAGAAACTTGAAAGAGTTCTGACAGAACTTGATCTGAAAAAGAAAAGTGATCGCATATCTGTCCTGAGATTCCTGAAGAGAATCCCCGGCAAAGTTATTCATGATATCTCTGAATGGCTGCTTGGACTGACTGATACTCTGACAGACCCAGATGAATTCGAGCTGCTTCTGGAAACCATGACAGCAAGAGAAGTGCTTCCACGAGGGTATGATCTGGCAAGGATCGTTAACAGAGCGAAACAGGGAAGACTGGAACTAACAACAAAGGGAATCGTATCGATGCTCAGATGGGCATCAACCGGAAAATACACCCTCTCACGAACCTATCTTGAAAAACTTCTCAGGCATGATTCAAGAGAGATCAGAACCGCAGCCGCAAGAACGGTTGTTCAGCTAGCCTGCAAGGGCAGAGATTAGCCGATCGCAAATACAGAATGATGGATAGTCCAAAACTTCATAAAGTAATCTGATTCCTGGCATATGTTTACACAAGTATAGCCGTATTGCTATTGACCTGGAATAAGACTATCCTTACTTAGTAAATTAGTAATTGAGACAGGGAAGGCTTATTGAATACCTTTAAAACATTCAGCTATGTCATTTTGAATCGGCATCGGTGAAAGAAGGGAAGAATAGCTATTAATATTATCAGCATGATCATGCTTGTTATCCCACCTGCAATTACCTCTGAATCAAGCTGGACCTCACCTGATATCCGCATCGTTACGGAATGGAGTCTGAATGTTATGGATCTTATCGATCCGGCATACACACATTTAGGTACAGTCTATGGAGTCGAATCGGAGGAAGGATTTGAATGGCATACTGTTCTCGTTGATAAGAACTTCGTTCTTCTGCTTGAGGGCGATACTGTAGTAAACAGTATTCCCTATTCGGGTGACATCTGGAGAATGACATTTTCTCCTGATTGTCGGTACCTTCTGGGATACTGTTATCTGAAGAAGCTTATCCTTTTCGATCTTGCAGAGAGCACAGTCAAATCAATTCCTCTTTTCTCAAGTGGGATGGAGTTACCCGGGAATCCTCTCATCCGTGTGACCAACGATGGAACTGTACTTGTAAAACACTACACATATTTGAGGATGTACGATTCGGGTTTCAATTGCATTCTGTCCCGTGACAACTTCAGCTGGGGGGTGGAATTTGTTGGATTATCAGAAGCGGGTGACCGTTTCTACACAACAACCTACGACAGTCTACGTGCATACGATATGCAGGGGAATCTTCTGTGGAATACTGAATTACCCGAACCACATGAGTTCTTTGGTTTTCGGACAAGAGAATTCGAATTGTCTAATACAGGATCTTTTATTGCTGTTTCAGATTTTCACAAGCTTCACATAATCAGCACTGATGATGGCTCACAGATTGCGCAATTCGATTTAGAAGAGAGTATATCTGACCCCGTATTCAGTGAATCCGATTCTATAATTGCGATTGACTGCATGACTCACCCTCCGACGACTCCACTCAGCCAAATTAACAGTTTTGGAGTAAGAACAGTATCACTACAGAATGAATCATATGAACTTAACAGTCAGTTTCAGGCAACAAGCTCACTATCAGAACCAGGTATGCCAAATTCGTTTTCATCTTATTCTGTATCAGATAATGGTTCTTTACTTGGATTCTTATATTATAGTCCAACTTTTGGAAGGGTTACACTTCTATCACCAGATATGGAAATAATATGGTTATCGGAAAATCTAAAGCAAGACGGTAGCTGGAGTTTCTACTTCCCATCCAGTAAAGGATTATGCAACGATAATTCCGGTTTCTGGTACTTTGATGGCACCAGTATACACTCCTGCCTGATAGAGGAGATATAACATGATCTGCCTTTGTCTTTTATTGACAATACTCTCACTCTAAGAATATTTAGATTAACACGGATGTCTTGCATTATGTAAGGCTATTGATTATTCTTACAATATCTATATGAATTCCAAACTGAGAGAGGAGTGCTTATGAAATATCTTTTTGTTCTATTCTGCTTAACAGCTCTTGCATTTGCCGGAACCATCCATCCCGATCTTCAGGACCTGATGGATTCCTCCAGTGATATCGAGCTTATTCCAGTATTCATTCTGGCTCATGGCGAACTTGATGCCGGATGGATCGATGCAGCAACGGTGAACATGACCCGTACTGAGAGTCAGGAGTTCGTTGTTGATGCTCTGAAGATGATTGCTGAGTCATCCCAGGACGGAATTATTGAGGATCTGGAAATTTACTCATCTGAATGCGTTAGAAATATTTTATCACTATGGCTGTCCAACGCTGTCTACTGTGAAGCCACTCCATCAGTTATTCTTCAGATATCTCTTCGCGCCGATGTTTCTCTTATCGAGATGGCCGCGCGTGAAGACGCAGGGCTTATCGAACCTGTAGATGTTCGTCCCTCAACTCATGAGGAACTTGACAAGGCTATTACCTGGAGCGTCACCAAGATCAATGCCGATGACGTATGGGCACTTGGATACGATGGTACAGGTGTTATTGTAGCTGTGATAGATACAGGTACTGATTACAATCACCCCGATCTTCACAATAACATGTGGCATGACACAGGAGCGGGTTATCACTACGGGTGGGATTTCTACGATGGAGATAACGACCCCATGGATACCTACGGTCATGGAACACACTGTTCGGGATCGGTATGTGGTGATGGCTATCAGGGTACTGAAACAGGGGTCGCTCCCGGAGCCACTCTCATGGCCATCCGAATTAATTATTACTATGGCGGAGAGGCTACATGGATTCAGGGCATGGAATTCGGGGCTGATAACGGAGCTTCGGTTCTTTCGATGTCACTCGGTTCAACACATGGGAATACCGCTCTCCGCACAGCCAATGAAAACCTCCTTACCGCAGGTGTCTTCCACAGTGTAGCTGCCGCCAACAGCGGACCCGGTGCTGGTACCATTCTTTCCCCCGGTGACAGTCCACCACCATGGTTCCATCCTGATCAGACTTATCACGGTGGCCAGAGTGCTGTTGTCACTGCCGGAGCGACAAACAGCAGCGACGTAATCGCCAGCTGGTCAAGCCGGGGTCCGGTGACATGGTGGAGTGATTATACCGGTTCAACACCTTTGATTGATCCCGACATCTGCGCCCCCGGTGTGGATGTAGTTAGCACCAAGTGGTTGGGCGGTTATACAACCATGAGCGGTACTTCGATGGCTACTCCTCACATCGCCGGTGTGGCAGCCCTGATGCTTGACGCGAATGACAATCTTACTGTCGCGCAGATAGACAGTCTCATGGAGGTTACATCTCTTGATCTCGGCGCAGGCGGTAAGGATAATACCTACGGAGCCGGTCGTGTTGACGCTTACCTGGCTGTTCAGGCCGCACTCTGGGTTGGTCTTGCAGATACAGGTGAAGCTGATCAGTCCTCAGATCTTCTATTAAGTCCGGTCAGCCCCAACCCTGTTGATGGCTTTGCGTCATTTGAAATTTACACTTCCAGAGCGGGTACTTCCGATATCAGCGTGTTCGATATCTCCGGACGGAGAGTCGCCAGCATCAGCTCAAGTGAAGTATCCAGCGGAACACATGCATACAACTGGATGGTTCCATCTGAAATAGGCAACGGCATCTACTTTGTTCGTGCCAGTGTTGACGGCAGAACAGTGTCGTCAAGGATGACAATCATCAGGTAAACGACAGAACGACATCAAACCGACATCAGAAAGAGGGTACTCGAGAGGGTACCCTCTTTTCAGTGTTCGGATTCACAGAACGGGATATGGAGATTCTACTTCCCATCAGGTAAAGAATTACGCAGCGATAATTCCGGTTTCTGGTGTTTTGATGGGACCACCATTCACTCCTGCCTGATGGAGAAGTATTAACATGTTTTGTCTTTGTCTTTTTTATTGACAATATTATCACTCAGGAATATTCAGCTTAACACAGATGTATTGCATTACATAAGGCTACTGATTATTCTTACAACATCCATATGAATTCCAAACTGAGAGAGGAGTGCTTATGAAATATCTTTTTGTTCTATTCTGCTTAACAGCTCTTGCATTTGCCGGAACCATACATCCCGATCTTCAGGACCTGATGGATTCTTCAAGTGATATCGAGCTTATTCCCGTATTCATTCTGGCTCATGGTGAGCTTGATGCCGGATGGATCGATGCAGCAACAGTGGACATGACCCGCTCGGAGAGTCAGGAGTTCGTCGTTGATGCCCTGAAGCTGATTGCTGAGACATCACAGGACGGAATTATTGAGGATCTGGAAATTTACTCATCGGAATGCGTTAGAAATATCGTATCACTGTGGTTATCCAACGCTGTCTACTGCGAAGCCACTCCATCAGTTATCCTTCAGATATCTATTCGAGCCGATGTCTCTCTTATAGAAATGGCCGCGCATGAAGATGCAGGGCTTATCGAACCTGTAGATGTTCATCCCTCAACTCATGAGGAACTTGACAAGGCCATTACCTGGAGCGTTACTCAGATCAACGCTGATGATGTCTGGGCACTCGGATACGATGGCACAGGTGTTATTGTAGCTGTGATAGATACAGGCGTAGATTACAATCACCCTGATCTTCACAACAACATGTGGCACGATACAGATTCGGGTTATCACTACGGATGGGATTTCTTCGATGGAGACAACGATCCAATGGATGCTCACGGTCATGGAACACACTGTTCAGGATCGGTTTGTGGTGATGGCGAGCAGGGAACTGAAACAGGTGTCGCTCCCGGAGCCACTCTAATGGGGCTTCGCATCGATTACACTGGCGGCTCATCATATCTTACATGGATAGAAGCCATGGAATTCGGGACTGATAACGGTGCTTCGGTTCTTTCGATGTCACTCGGTAGAGCACATGGGAATACCACTCTCCGTACAGCTGAGGAAAACCTCCTTACAGCTGGAGTCTTCCACAGTGTAGCAGCGGGTAACGACGGACCCGGTGCTGGTACTATCCTGTCCAGTGGTGACAGTCCGCCACCCTGGTTCCATCCTGACCAGACTTATCATGGCGGTAAGAGCGCTGTTGTCACTGCAGGAGCAACAAACAGCAGTGACGTAATCGCCAGCTTCTCAAGCCGGGGTCCGGTGACATGGTGGAGTGATTATACCGGTTCAACACCTTTGATCGATCCAGATATCTGCGCCCCCGGTGTGAATGTAGTTAGCACCAAGTGGACGGGTGGCTATACAACCATGAGCGGTACATCGATGGCTACTCCTCACATCGC
>JAUVEU010000053.1 GCA_030594645.1 Candidatus Aegiribacteria sp. | reverse complement strand
GCGGAAGCCGAAGGTTCTGCAGGTATCATGAAAAGAGTCAGAAAACTGTTCGATGGTCTATCCCCGGCTGTAACAATAAGCGACGATGGAAGACCTTCTTTAACATTTGAAAGAAGTGCTGGAAAATTGTCTTCCGGTCAGCTCGAGAATGTTCTTAAAGCGTCATGGAAAATAGCCGATTCAAACAGGGACAAACGGCTTGTTATGATCTTTGACGAATTCCAGCAGGTCAGGCTGCTCGGTGATGACAGGATTGAGCGTCTTTTAAGGAGTGTGGTACAGGAACGAAGCGATATTGCATGGTTCTTCTGTGGAAGTCGCGCACATCTTATAAAGCAGATGTTTCTTGATTCAAACAGCCCTCTTTACCGCAGTGCAGGGCATTATCCAATTGAAGCTATAAGAGATGAACACTGGATTCCCTTCATATCCGGAAAGTTCAGGTCCACTGGAAGAGATATTTCCAGTACAATTATAAAAAAGCTTCTTGACATGACCTCCGGTCATCCTTTCTATACTCAACTGCTATGCTCATCCCTGTGGGACATATGCGAACCTGAGGACATGGTATCAGATGATACGCTGGTGCAGGCACTGAATATTCTGCTGGAAAGAGAGAACTCAACTTACCATATACTGTGGAATTCTCTTCCAGAGCAGTCGAAACGTATGCTCAGAGCAATTGCGTTTGAGAATCCCATGAAATCCCCTTACTCAGGAGAAGTCCTCGGGAATTACGGATTTACATCACCATCGAGTGCCGGGAGAGCTATAGAATATCTTACTTCTCATGATCTTATCACAAAATCCGGTGGCGGTGAATATATTATCATTGATCGCTTTCTGGGCATGTGGTGCAGAAGGAATTTCGTTGTATAGCGAGTACCTGATATACCCGTTATCTCCTTTACGGTTCGGCATTAAAGCTGTTCAGGAAATACGGCTGGATAAGTGACATTTTCCATAGTGTGATAATATTCAACCAAAGGGAGTATAACTCATGACATCTACAAATAGCGCTTTCAAGAAGAGAATATCCTTCTTGTTACTTTTACTGGTCTCTCTGTCGGGTTTCCTGGCCGGGTGCGGGAGCACTGAAGAGGAATCGAGATCAGAAGAGCTTACCGCATTAGCAACGAAACTCGTGGAATCGACAGTGGCGGGGGATTTCTCAACGGCGGTGGAAGGCTTCGACAACGATATGAAGGACGTGTTCCCTTCTGAAATGCTTGGAGATACCTGGAATTCTCTAATTTCACAGGTTGGCACTTTCCAGAAAAAGACAGGGACACATATGGAGGCGATCGAGGGCTATGATATCGTTTACGTGACCTGCGAATTCGAGTATGCAATGATAGATATCAAGGTGGTATTCAACGCTGAGAATCAAGTCGCCGGCCTGTTCTTTGTCCCTTCCACGGGTTCCACCGAGTAAGAACCCGATTCATACAGCAAGACCAGCAGTTTAACCGAGAAACAGATGCGTGCCTTGATATATGAAAATAGCATCCATCTGAGAATACCCTGCTACAGGAACAGCATCAAATCCAGACCATAGCTTCTGAAGAGGAACTGTTGAATGGGATTCTCTATTGTCGATACCCCTCCTCACTGTGTGAAGTATAAAATAGCGGCTGGAAGAAGGACTGATGGCGGTTCAGTTCAATCGCTGTCATCTTCCTCATTACTTACGCTTGAATCAAACCGAACCTTTGAAACATTCGTGGGTTAATTGAGTGTAATGCGGAGGAGAAATTATGGAGAAAAGATCAGACGAAGAACTGACAAGAGCTGCTCAGGCTGGTGACATTTCCGCTTTCAACGATCTGGTAAGGCGCTGCCGGGCGGGGATAATGTCGGAATTGACCGGCTTGATGGGCAACGTTCATGACGCGGAGGATGTCGCTCAGGAAGCCTTTCTAAGAGGTTTTCTGAAGCTATCAACTCTGAGGGCACCGTACAATTTCGGAGGCTGGGTAAGACAGATCGCCAGGAACATAGCCCGTAACCGGCTCAGCAGAGACCCCAGATTTGTTGTTCTGGATGAGCAGCGTGCCATTGACGAATACAGTGAATCTGTGGATTTAGACGGTTATGATGCCGATTCGCAGGCGGAACTGGCTCTGCTGGCCCTGTCCAGACTGTCTTCGAAGCTTAGGGAAACCGCACGTCTGACTTACCTCTCCAGTTATTCTCAAAAGCAGGTTGCCCGGCGGCTCCGCATTCCCCTGGGTACCGTTAAACGTAGACTCTGGGAAGGTCGGGCTAAAATGAAGAAAGAGGTTTTAAATATGTCCAGAACAGGAAGAGTTGCGAAGCCGGTCACAATCGTACCGGATATCAGGATAGAGGAACTCCCGAAAGAGAGAATGGAAATCAGCACTACGGGTCCGGGGCTTTACTTCGGAACGGTTCTTAAAGAAGGTCACCAGGAGGTTTGCCGGTTTTTCGATTATCCCGGTGGAGTTCTGACACAAACCGTTCAGACCCAGGTGGTTCGAAAGGTGAATATTCTGGGTAGAAAGTGTTATGAAGTTCTTATTGAGCATTCCGATTGCGAACCTCCCATACCCAATATTCTTGATTACTTCAACATTGCCGCTCAGGGGTTTGACTGGGTTATGAGAGTAACAGCAGATGAAATATATCCCCAGACAAGGTTCATGAAGGAAGGTGAAGAGCTGTTTCCTTCATCATATTCATGCGGGGAAAATGAAGAATATTCTGCCCGTATGGTGGATCTGACAGTCGGGGATAAACGGTATGGACGCTGCCTGGCGGTATTATGGGGATGGCAGAATGATGGTACACCGGCTGAAAGTTTCTACATCTCAGACGGCAGGCAGGTTCTGCATAGGAGGTATGTCGGACCGGAAGCACCAGAATCGCAGAATTATCAGTATGCCAATCTTAAGGAAGAGGAAAGAAAAACCTTCAGAGGAAAAGAATACCGCCTCTGGTACGATACTGTTTTAATGGAATAACAACATTACTCAAGCCACTGTAATTGCGTGGACTGGCTCCGGTTCCGGATAACTCCGCAATCGGAGTCATGCTCGCGAAGATGTTTGAGCAGGGCTCTCTTTTTTCAAACGATAAGAACCTCTTCGGTATAATCATGGGCAGCATCTTTGATGGCGTTTTCTCTATTGGATTCTATGGCTTCTTTCAGAGTAACCCGTAAACTCTCAAGAAGAGCTTCTTTCGTCCGTTCCTGACAACTTACGCTCGGAACTTCCTCAACCCAACCAATCCACCAGTCACCATCCTGCTTTGTTATTGCTGTATAAGTATTTGCTAACATATATCCCTTTCATCATTCCGATGCGCATTATATCTCCTTATGATGATTATGTCTAATTTGACACAGCGCATCCTGAGAAAGTATCAAGTTGACATGAAATCCGGAAGTGGTTTATCTTGCTTCTTAAAGTAGATACTTCGAATCGCTCAATTAAGGAAATTCATGATATGAAGTTTACACTAATAGCTGTTCTTCCTGCCACAGCCGCAATGTTGATCTCTATCGTAACCATTGCAATAATAAATCCTGAAACACAGATTTCTGGAGGTAATTGAGTGTGATCGGACTGGAATTCACAATTGCCCTGGCAATTACATATTCAATTCCCGCAGAGATACTGGTTGAAGCGGATCAGGTGGTGGGTTCGTTTGACTCTATGCTGGTTTGTTCCGGCGACGAAATAGTTCAGGATCTGAGCTATCCTGGACTTGACAGCCTGGTGGAAATGACAGGAGTTCCGCTCCTTCGAATGGGTGGTATTGCTGTTGAGTACTATGACTGGGAGGCCGATAACTACAACGGGATTCATTACATTGATGTTGGTGAGCTTCTTATCCCTGTACCTCTGGAAAACAGTCTTGATAATCTCCTGCAGTTCTGCGAACAGATAAACATCACACCCATACTGACAGTGAATTATCATATCAACGATCCGGGAAAGGCTGCCAGAATGGTGGAGTACTGCAACGGTGATATTACAACTCCCATGGGCATGGTTAGAGCATCGAGAGGACATCCTGAACCGTATAATGTTACTCACTGGTGTATAGGGAATGAGCCCGATATTGCCGGACAGACTTTTCCGTTTCCACCATGGGGAGACATGACCTTTTATCGACATTTCGAGATTCCCTTTGAGGAATGGGCAGTAGACGATTCCGTTTTCGCCACAGCGGATGATTTCGCTGAGCTGGCCAGCGTGTACATCGATTCCATGCGCCCGAGGTCTCCGATTCCACTTGAGATAGGAGGTCTCTCTCTCGCCGGGGATCTCTCCTGGATAGATCCTGTATTTGAGTTGAACAAAGAAAAGATGAACTGGATGGATATCCATTACTATCCCACAGGAGGATTTTCTTCAGACAGTATACTGTACCGCTACTGGCTTGCCTCACCAACCGCAGGCTCAGAGTCCAAACCTCCACTTGAGAGCTGGTATCCAATAGTAGTGGACACTGTAGAAAAGTACATCGGCAGCTATGATATTCCTGTATGGATCATGGAATACAACATCATTGCTATAGTGGATGATCCGGTCTGGTGGAACTATCTTGATGGGCTTTTTATTGCTGATTGTATTGGCCACATGGCCAGGATTGGCGTACCTGCAGCGGCTTCTTACTCTATCGCCGAGGGTGATCCAGATGAAGGTGAGTTCCCCCAGTTCGGTGCTATTCGCACAGACACTCTTTCAATGCGGAACTCAGCCTGGGCAATGAAACTTTATCGGGAGCGGTTCGGCAACACAGTGGTGGAAGCTACATGCGATCAGGTCTGTGGAGGTTACGGTCTTGAGGTTTACGCCTCACGATACGATGACTGGACTCTTTCACTTATGGTAATAAACAAGAATCTCGATTCGTTGTACACCGCATCAATAGAGCTTTCAGGATACACATCTGACGGAACTGCCGAAGTATGGCAAATTATTAATGACCGGCCCATGAATGCCCCCTGGAATGGAACTTCCGGAATATCGTACGAGGGAGAGATTACAGGCGGTTCCGGGAGTTTCAGCTACACATTTCCCAAAGCCTCAATAACCTGCATCTGGATAAACCCGGATCCGCAGGGAGTATCCGGACAGAATCCTGTGCAGCTCGATGGGTTTCTAAAAGCTGCTCCAAATCCTTCCGTGGGAGCTGTTGAACTCCGGTACTCGCTTCAGCAACCTTCAGATGCCAAGATCGAGGTATTCAGTATCACAGGCAGGCTGGTACAATCATTTGACTGCTCTAACTCTACAGGTGAAAACTCTCATTCAGTAGTCTGGGAGCGAAGAGACAGCAATGGAATAACAGTTCCTGCCGGTATTTACCTTGTAAGATTCACAGTAATCGATCTCGGACTTTGCGAAATGATTAAACTGATTCTGATTTGATATTTAAATGATTAAATCATATTGACCCTGATAATTTTGATTGCTGCATTACCAGCAAGAACAGAGGCTTCTCCCGGTAATATCATTTCAGGCAATGAATAATGAATGGATGACAAGCGGAGGAGAATAATGATTATTAGATTTGCTTGCCTTTTGCTTTTAATACCCATCATTGCATCAGGTGTATTCACACACAGAGTGTATGCACAGGAAGTAATTAACATCAGTAACAATGCAGGATCTTCAGAGAATCCTGCTATAGATACTCATCTGCAGAAGAGATATGTAGTATGGACTGATCATACTTCAGGTTCATCCCTGATTTACTTCTCGAAATATGATGTGACCTGGTCTGTGGCCTCTCCCATTTCAACAAGTACAGGGGGGGATTCTCCGAGACTGGCAGCTGATGAAGAGGGTGTAATTACGGTCTGGCGAAGCAACAATAATATATACTATGCTGAATATGATGGTTTATGGTCAGCGCCTTCTCAAATACCCCAAAGCGACGGGGGTTCATTCCCTGATATAGATGTTGAGGAGAATAAGATTTACGTAGTCTGGGAAAAATCTGGCAACGTATTCTTCTGTCAATATGATACTATATGGAATGATCCGGTTGAAATTTCTAATAGTACTTATGATGCTTCCGCTCCAAGGATTGCAGCTGAGAATGGCATAATTTATGTAGTATGGTATGAAACAATATCTTACACTCCGCTTGTCTGTGAAATCTATTATACAAAATACGTTGGAGAATGGTCGGAACCGTTTAATATCTCTAATTTTCAGAACAGTGATTCTGGCCGGCCATCTATTGATGTTCAGAATGGTGTTGTCGAAGTGGTATGGGATGATGATATCTATGCCACTGCTGCTGAGATCTGCTATTCCTTCTGTGACGGTCTCTGGTCCACGCCTTTGAATATTTCAAATTCAACGACTGGCTCTTTAAGTCCATCAATATCTGTGTCGAATAATGCTGTTCAAGTAGTCTGGTATGAATACACATCAGACAATTTTGAGATAATCTACTCTGAAAAATCAGGGAGTTCATGGTCTGTGCCAGTGAATATATCGAACAATTCTGGCTGGTCCTGGTTCCCTGAAGTATCCTGTGATGCAGAGAGTGTTTACGTAGTCTGGGCCGATAATACCCCTTCAAACTACGATATTTTCTTTACCTGTCTTCCAGCAAGTCAAACTGGTATTACTGAAGAGGACGATGTTTCTCCCGATAGGTCAATTATCTCTTACAATTTCCCAAATCCATTTAGTTCCATCACAACCATAAATTATGTTTTACCTGTTGATTCTCCCATCGAATTAAGAATCTACAATGTTAAGGGAGACCATATTTTTACATATGCATCTGCTTGCCAGAATACTGGTAATCATTCAATTGTATGGGATGGGAGGAACAATAAAGGTACTATTCAACCAGACGGTATTTATTTCTACCTCTTGGAAACAGGAAATGGATTATCTGAAACAGGTAGAATGATTCTGGTGAGATATGCGGATTAAACCTGTACAGGGAAATACTACAATCATCGATACTTACTGATTCAACGATGTAACCGTTCTATTGTAGAACAAGAGCACAGCATACAGGATATCAAGCTGGCGTTCGTGCCCCTCCCCCGCTGCACTCATCAGACTCATGTACTCAAAGCCCGTTTCCGGATAGGGCAGAACATAAACATCACTGCTCGTGAATATCCCCGCATTCGACGTGGTAGTATGCACCATCACTACGTTATCCTGCGTGAAAACAACATCTGTCCTGTCATATACATCCATGTCATATCTTATCTGAACCACCGCTGATATATCCTCATTTGGTATAACGTATTCTTCAACCTGTCTCATATGCTTAAAAACAAGGAACACCAGACCCTCATTAACTCCTCTATCTACAGCATATGTATCGGTTAAAGGTACACCTGAAAATACTTCAGCCTCATAGTCCTTTTTGGAGACTTCCTGATCGTATGTGATGACATAATCGATTCCATCAACATCGCTGGGAATTCTAAAAACAGTTGGGGAGAGTTGCCCGGTTGCCGGTTCGATCGTTCCTGAGCTTCTACTCTGTGCACACGAAAAGGCAGTTAGGAGCAGAACAGACAGGATTATTACAGTCGTATTGATTTTCATCTTTTCCATTAATCCGTTCAATATCAAGCGTAAACAGCACACGCCAGAGCGTCAGGCTCATGCAGCCGATAATTATTATACATCTCTCCTCATTGATGAACATAGTATACTGTATGTGATAAGCTTTACTAACAGGGATGAATCCCTGTGAGGTTTCAGTTCAATTGCGTGGATTGGCTCCGGTTCCGGATAACTCCGCAATCGGAGTCATTTCAAGATTCGCGAATTCAGGTTCTTATGGTTCTAATACACATCTTAAGATAGTATAAGGTTGACAAGACGTACGGAAGCGATGATTTTCAGAAAATGATATTAAAGAAAGACTGCTTCCTGATAATCCGCTGGATATCAATCTTGAGTGAAAGGATAACCATTATGCCTGGAGTATTACGAGTAATTGCTTTTCTGCTGATAATCACAGCAGCTTCCCTCGGTTCTGAAATCCTGTTATCCGAGGATTGCGAGGATACTGCCTTTGACGAGTGGTTCCTTGAGCGAAGCCTGGGTACTTCCTACTACTGGGAAGAGCTTATCTCGGAACTCACCAGGTCGGACGAAGATCCCGTAAGCGGAAATTATTGTATGACATATGATCCGTGGATCACAGGCAATCCACACGCGAATGCAGGTTTTCCTGTAACTCACGGTAACACAAGCGGATTCCTGTTCGACAGTGTCCAGACATCCACATACTACTTCAAGTGGAATCAGAGATGGCAGACCGATATCAACTACACCGGCACTATACAAAATAAGAATATCTATATCGGTTACGGTGAGTGGGGCGGCGATTTCGTGTTCGTATTGGCGAAAAACGGTGACGACAACTTTCACATAACCATACGAAGCAACCCTGGATATGTGATCACATACAACCGCTGGCTCACATTCTCTGGTGGAAACCTGGATGATATGGAGTGGCACACGATGGAAGTGAATCTTGATCTGGGGACAACCGGTCCAACCGGAAGCTTCTTTGTCAGGGTTGATGGCATCTACCTTGCTGATTCATCCAATGTACACTTCAGAGACGAAATCAACCAGAACAACGGTGTTGCTCTCAGAACTGTGGGATGGCCTTCAAATCTCAGTGGTGGTACGCCAATCGGAAACGGAAGAACCTGGCTGGACGATATGGAAATATGGGATGGCCTGCCGGAAACGGGTATACCATCCGAACATGATAAACCACCTGCTACTGGTTCTGATCCTTTTGTATGCAGAAGTGGAAACGTTGTGATTTTCAACAACCTGAATCACGGCGACCATATCGGTGTCTTCGATATCACCGGAAGATTGATCCATGATTTCGACTGTATTTCAGAGGCGGTTCACCAGTGGAATGTGAGTTCCATCCCGAATGGAATCTATTTATTTGCAGTCGAATCGGATGATGGCTGCTGCAGTTACTCCGGAAGCATTGCCATAACAAGATAGAAGACCGGTCAATAACCTTGACATAGCAGCGCTGCACTTGGTAATATCATTTCAGGAAAAGAATATTAGTTAGACAGTAGAGAAAATCTACCTCGAGTACCTATTAGCGTATCAGGATTAACTTATTTGAAAGGACTGATGATGAAAAAGATAATGCTCCTCTCAATGACCGTGTCTATGCTATCAGTGCTTTCAACATGCGGAAGTGATTCCACAGGTCCGGAACCTCAATCTGAGAACTGGTTGCCCCTGTCGGTAGGTAACTGGTGGAACAGCACCATTGAAGGGTATATCATAGATCCTGCAGGTCCGGATACTTTCGATCTCAGCGGCTCGCTGGAAAGGACTGTCACTGCCCTTCTGGATCATCAGGGAGGATTCCGGGTCTACGAGTTCGAGACGGTTATGGAGATAACCTTCACCAATCCAGACACGTCCTATGCAGTGGCGGAGACGCTGTATACCTATCTTCGCAATACAGGTGATGAAATGAGAGAATACACAGATACAGTTTCGACCGACTACATGCTGATAGCACTGTTTCCACTGACTCTGAATGAAACCTGGCAGCCATCACCTGTTTCCAGTACAAACTATGAAGTTGTCAGCCTTAACGGTTCAGTAACTGTCCCTGCCGGTAGTTTTGCCAATTGCGGTATTATCAGGGAAACCGATCTGAATGCACCGGATTTCCAATGTGATCGTTACTTCCACCGGGATCTGGGTATCGTAAGAGACATCCTTGTGAATGGAGAGCTGCAGGAGATCATCTTTGACCTGGAGTCGTTCAACGTTCTTTATGACCCTTAGCAGTTCTGGTAGGAAACGTCATCCACCAGCGGGAATACTGTTCCCGCTTCTTCCGCGTGAGTTGAGATAGAATATTACTCCTGCACTGATCCATGCAATTGAAACCGCAAGTATTGTAGCATATGAATAGGAACTGAATACATCATAAAGAAATCCACCCAGGAAGGGTCCGGTAATACCCGCAACTCCGTACGCGAGGAAAACCAGAGGATAAATTTTTCCCACTGCCCAGCTGCCATATAGTGTTGCCACATGTGCGGCATATAGAACAAAACAGGCTCCGAAGCTGAATCCGATAAAGAGCGAAGCCGTCAGAAAACCTGCATACGGGAGCGGAAGCAGCAGCGCGAGCATCGCGATTCCCAGAAGCCCCAGAGAGAGTGGTATAGCAATATTCTTTATTCGGTCGTAAACAACTCCCCAGACGAAACGCCCCACCATGTTGCCGATTGAAAACAGACCGATGGCAAACGCGGCCTGGGCGGAAGTAAAGTTCCATGAAATTCCTATAGGTGCCAGATTCCCTATAACAAGCAGCCCTCCGAACGTACCGGCGAACATCCCTATTACCAGGGATATGAAGCTCGGCTGCCTGAGCGATTTCCCTGTAACAGATCCACTGTCATCCTTCCCTTTTATCATATCAGGCGGGAGTTTGAGAAGCAGCGCGCAAACGATAAGTATCACTCCTACAACCAATCCTACTCCCAGAAATACTTGCAGCACATCCATCCCGTTACTCATCAGCCCGTTAGCGATCCTGGACAGAAGAATCGCGCCGCCGCCAAATCCCATAACCGCTATACCGGTTATCAAACCTTTCCTTTTCGGGTACCATTTGATGGCAGTCGCAAGAGCACAGACATAACCGCAGCCAATGCCAATGCCGGACAGAACGCCTATACCGGCAGCAAGAATCAGGTATGATCCATTTGACTGCGAGGATAGAATGTATCCCGCGGCGAAAAAGAGAGCTCCGATAAAAGAAACAACACGAGGTCCGTATTTTTCCTGGAATCGTCCTGCAAAGATCATTGCAACAGAAAATACAGCTATCGTGATTCCGAAGATGCTTCCCGTCTGGCCACCGGTCATACCGTAAACATTTCTTAATACGGGAGTGTAAATGCTCCATGCATACACGCCGCCAAGGCATATCTGCATGACTACAGCGCTTGCTATTACCTGAATACCCTTTTTCATACAACGTCCTATCGTGAGCATCCATGATGGTGCCATGAGATTTCGAATACTATTATAGACTCAATCTCAAAGTTATAACAATATATTCAGATCTACCTTACCTGAAATTCCACTTCTTCCAAGAGCGCTGACTAATGCATCAACAGGTATAACCGGATTGCGATGAAGATAGAAAAACAAGGCATATAGAGCTGCGCTCCTGGCTCCAGCTTTTGCCAGTGCCTCAATGATAAGCATCGATCCATTTGCAAGGATCATTTTTCTATTCTCCCATTCCATCTATTACACCGTCTTTGATCAACTCCTGAATCAATTCGTCCTCAAGATTCAGGAATTTCTTAAGAATCATTTCCGTATGCTCTCCATAATGAGGCGGAGGGAGTATTTCCTTTCCTGCCGATCCCCTTTCAGATATGAAAACCGCAGTTCGGAGACCTTTTAGAGATAAGCCGCGTACACTGGTAGCTTCGATGAGAAGTTCCTTTACTTCAGGCTGCTCGAAAACTTCCTCCATATTGCAGACACTGCCTGCAGGGATATTCTTCTCGCTCAGTTGCTCAAGGAATTCATCCCTGGGAAGTTCTATAATGAATTTCTGCAGAATCTTCTTCAATTCCTCCCGATGCTTCACCCTCTCTGCGTTGGAAACAAATCTTATGTCTGACGCAATCTCCGGTATTCCAAGAATCCTGCATAACCCGGCAAACTGTTTGTCCGTTCCAACAGCAAGAATGATATCCCTGCCGTCCCTGGTACTGAATATGGTTCCGTAGGGGGCAATATTCGGGTGATCAGATCCCATCCTCTGGGGAATCGTTTTTCCCACCAGCCAGTTTGAGGCCTGGTTAACAAGGGAAGCCGCTCCGGATTGAATGAGTGAAACTTCTATATACTGTCCTTCTCCGGTTCTCTCACGATGGAGAAGCGCGAGAAGAATTCCTTCCTTTACCTGATGGGCAGCCAGCACATCCATTAACGCTACAGGCATCTTGACCGGTCCGCTGTCGGATTCACCGTTCATGTATGTGAAACCGCTTTCCGCCTGGATAATCGCATCGTAACCAGATCGGTTATTGCGACTGCCGTACCCGGTGATGTGAGCGTAGATCAACCCGGGGTTAAGTCTATTGAGTGTATCATGGTCAACCCTGAGTTTTTCCGCGTCCCCTGGTTTGTAACTGGCAAGAACGATATCACTCTCTGCTATCAGGCTGTGAACTATTTTCAGCCCCTTCTCTGTTCGGAGATCCACCCCGATTGAGAATTTGCCCCAGTTAACGCTGGAGAAATAGGAGGAGATATCGCTGTCTGTGGATTCACCGGGAAGTTTCCATCTGCGGGTTACATCACCGCCTGTTGAACGGTTCTCGATTTTTATGACTGTTGCGCCCAGCTCTTTGAAGAAAGTGCCGACACTGGGGCCGGCCAGAACATTTGCAAGCTCAATAACTTTCAATCCGGAAAAGATGTTATCCAGTGTCATTTTTTCTCCCTGAATTTAGTCCATAGATGGCCGACAACTATGAATAGAAGAGCCGATCCCACAGCTCCATATGTTTTATCAATACTGAAGAAACCCAATTTGCCGGCAATGATGCAGATGAATACAGCAAGAGTACCGCCGACGAATGCAAGTTTGGCGCCCAGTGGCGTAATCCAGCCTCGGGCGTAAATGCCCAGAACTATGACTATCGCTCCTATGGCTCTGATGGCGTAAGACACATAAGCCGCGTCAAGGATTGATCCTCTGAGATAAACCGCCAGAGGTATGGTAATAATATTGACCAGAAGTACCAGCTTACGGGCAGTGGCAAGTATTCTCCTGTCATCCGCGGTTTTATTGATCAATCCGTGATAGATGTCTTTTGTTGCAATTGTTACTACAGCAAAATTCACAGGGCCGACAGTGGAAAGAATCGCTGCAAGAATGCCCGCAAGCGCCAGCCCCCCCAGGATTGGCGGAATGAACACAGATGATGTAAGCAGTTCCGGTAAAGCCATTTTAGGATCGCATGAAGCGGTGTCGAAAAAGAGTCCTGTTCTGGCGATCAGCCCAAGGATCCCGACCATAATTCCAAATGGAGCAATAATAAGGCTTGATGCAATGGCAGCCCGCCTGGCTGTAAGCGGATTCCGCGCGGCAAATATAGGCTGAATGCTGGCCTGTCCAGCCATTCCCCCAAGTATACCTCCAAGCAACAGGCTGAAAGCATAACTGATATTCGCGCTGAAAGGATTGTAAAGATTAGCGGGGGAACCTGATGCAACCAGATTGCTTTGCAGTGTCGCCAATCCCCCAACCTTCTCAAGCCCGATTATCAACGCAATGCCGATCCCTGCGAACATGGTCACTACATGAATGATCCCGGTTACCGCAAGAGCGTGCATACCACCTAAATACGTATACAATGTAATGATAACGGATGAAATAAGTATTGCGGTGAGCCAGCTGATGCCGAACAGAGGAGCAATCACGCTTGAGCAGGTTTGTAATTGCACATATGCCAGGGTTACATAAGCTATAAGGAATGAGATGGCGGAGACAGTCCGCACTTTCGGGCCAAAGAGATTTTCAAGCATCTCGCTGACCGTATGAACATTTTCCTTTCTGTATCGGGAAGCGACAGTAAAACCGATGATAACCATACCGATCGCAGTCGCCACATTGTACAGTACGGGCTGCAAAGTGCCTGTGGTAAATGCCTTTTCACTGACCCCGATTGTGCTCATGCCGCCGAGCCACTCTGCGGCCACTACAACAGCACACACAACTACCCCAAGATTCCTGCCGGCAATAAGGAAATCAGAAGCAGAGCGGCTGGCAAATCGTCTTGTAAACAGAGATACCAGTATGACAAAAGCAAAATACGCGACAATTACAGCGATATATGTGCTCATGTATTCCGCTCCTCTCTTTCCTGCTTGCCTTTCTCAAGTTGTTCTTAATCGATCTTTTCTGATCAATCTCCGCAGTCTGAAAGGCAGGGGTCGTGGTTGCAGCCTGCAGATTTTCTTCCAGTTCTGTCTCTCTGTTTTCTTTGACTCATCAAGCTCCATATACCATTGAGTATTTCTATCAGACTCATTCGTTCCTGATTCAAAATTAGATGAGCTTCTGAATAACATAGGAATATGGTCAAGTTATAACCAAATTAAACCTTATTGCAAGGATATGGTTATGTATCATCGGTTTGTATGAGATATCTCATTGTCTACCATTCTGATATAATTTACATGCAATGGAGGGAATACATTCAGTCAGATAGCATTTTATCAGTCCTGTGAGGCGCAGGGCCTCTCGAGATCGGAGTCGGATAGCGCAGGACCACCCAGTAGGTGGATATGATAAATGTCACAATCGTGGTAACCTGTATCGCCATGGCTCCTTTTTCTGAAAGAACACCTGCTGATAAAGCTGAGAACGCCACTAAAAGAGAGAACTCGCTTGATTGTCCCAATCGAACACCCAGCTCTTTTCGCAGATCTGATGATTCACCTGTGCTTCGGAATGCCAGGCGGAAAACAGCGACCTTCAGCGGCACCAGAATAACACCGAAGGCGACTGCGGACAAAAGGAGATAGGAGTCGAGACGTAAATCCAATTTAGCTCCCACAGCAAAGAAAAACAGGATCAGAAAAAACTCTCTAAGTGGTTTCAGATGTTCGGCAATTGCTATTGCTATCTTGCAGGATGCAATAGAGAGCCCTGCTACGAAAGCTCCAAGCTCGTAAGAGAGACCAAGAATGTGAGCAGCTTCCGCCCACAGCAGACACCACGCCAGTGTTGCAAGGAAAGTATACTCCTGGATCACATCGAACTTCCTGAGTAAAGGTATCATTACGAACCGCACACCAAGGAAAGCAAGCGTGCCGAGGATTACAAATTTTCCTGCAAGAAAAGCAAAGGTTACAAGTACATGATTACTCTTTTCTCCTGTAATGAACAGTATGACAAGAATGGCCAGCATGTCCTGAAGCAGAAGGACACTGGTCATAACCTCGCCTGTCCGTTTGTGATGGAGTGTAGTCAGGGGGATCAGTTTCAACCCGATAACCGTACTTGAGAACATCATGGCTGCTCCGAAAATGATGGAACTCTGTATATCAAATCCGAGCAGCAATGCGAAAAGAAAGGACAGGCCTCCGAACAGCACTGACGTAGAAAACGTAAGAAGTGAAGTCTTTCGGAATAGTTTGATCAACTTAACCGGCTGCAGGTTAAGGCCGATAAGAAAGAGCAGGAGAATAACACCGATGTGAGAAATCTGCTCAATATGATCTGTTCTGCTGATAAGAGCGAATCCGCTTGGTCCTACTATTATACCGAGTGTGATATAGGCTACGATAATCGGCTGTTTTGCGTAAAGAAACAGTGTTCCGAGTATGGCTGCACCAACTGCTATCACGCTTAATTCGAATACAATACTTTCAAGATTCATGTTCTTATCATATTAAAACTATTTCGTAGTAGATTTTTCACGAATAGACCGCCCATTGCCGTTAACCCGAAATAAATCACCAGCATTCGTATCGAAACTTCGTAGATGCCATCGCGATATGAAATCCAGAAAGCCAAATCTGTTTTGGGCTTGCGTTCACGATAATTACATTCCTGTTATCCAATTGTGACCAGCAGTCATCGTCATCCTGTCAAACAGTAGACATTTATTATCTGGATTGCCAGTTCTTCCATGCAATACTGCAGAAATAGAAAATCAAAATTGCTTGAATCCATGGGAATACGGGATACCACCAGATTCCATTCTGATCAGGATGAGCAAGAATGATATGAACAAAAACAGGTTGAAAAATCATAAATGCTCCATCCAGCATACCCAGAATCAATCCCCATCTGTTTCTTAGAAAGAGCAGTATTATGCCAATAACAAGTAATCCTGCAAATATTGGAACTACTACTGTCCCTGGTCCTCCAATTTTTATCGCACCTGGTATCTCACGGACGATTTTGTGAACAAGCTGTATCAGCATTACTGCTATTGCAGCCTGAGTATAAATTGAAGGTAAAGCTTTATCTTCTTTGTTCATCTTCTTTCTTCTTCCTTCATGGTTTCAAACGATCATGACAACTTGTAATGGAAATAGCGCCTTTCTACCATAAAGCTCATGATCTGATCGGACAGATAGTATTTTACTCGCTCTTGTAAAGATGTACATCCTGTTGCGGAAAAGGTATGGAAATATCTTCCGCATCAAAACGTTTCTTAATGCTTTCCTGCGTGGCGAAGAATACGTCCCAGTAATCCTCAGTTTTGACCCAGGGGCGAACTGCAAAGTTCACGCTGCTGTCAGCTAATTCCAGAACTCCAATTGTCGGGGCTGGATCCTTCAGAATTCTGTCATCACCTGAAAGAATGCCTTCCAGAACAGTTCTGACCTTATCGAGATCGTCACCGTAGCCCACACCGGCAACAATATCCACGCGCCGACAATCATTAGCAGTGTAATTTACGATATTATCGCTCGTCATTTTGGCATTAGGAACTATTATCATCTTGTTGTCGGGTGATTTCATTACAGTAGTAAAGATTCCGATTTCCTCTACTACACCGGAAACGCCTCCGCCCTCGATGAAATCACCAACTTTGAAAGGCTTGAAGATGATCATCAGAACACCCGCAGCAAAATTCGCCAATGATCCCTGCAGCGCTAAACCGATGGCTAAACCTGCGGCACCGATAATGGCTACAAAAGAGGTCGTTTGGATACCAAGCTGACCGAGTGCTGCAATGATGACAAACGCCAGCAGTGTTACATATCCAAGGCTTGTCGTAAATGAAACAAGTGTCTCGTCAACTTTGCCTTTCAGCATAATCTTCCGAAGAAGCTTCCTGACCCCCAATGCGACCAGACGGCCCACAACAAATATCAGGATTGCGAGAATAATCTTCAGACCATAGTCTGTCCCGAATTCCTGAAGTTTTGCGATAACACTTTCCATGCCTGCGATTCCTTTCAGTCTATGTTTTTACCTGTTCCTGTCAATCAATTAGCAATTATGATACAATTGTCCTTGTTATACAATTGTTAAACCTTGGAATTGAGCGGTTGGACATTTCCGATCACAGCATTCTGCCACAGTCAAATTATATAATTGAACTATTGATTCGCATTGTAATCCGAATCCGATACTGTGAACGGTAATACAGGAAATTATTGGCTTTTCAGGTGCCGATCGATCCAATCCAGAATATCACTTAACATTATTTCATGATCCAGATCGTTGTGCAGCTCATGATAACCGGCCGGATAACTAATGAATTCCTTATCGAAGATTCGAATTCGATCGAAGAATTTCTTTGCGCCTTCAGCATAGTTCAGTCTATCGGCTTCACCGTGAATCATAAGTAAGGGAATACTGATATTCTCTCCCCGCAACTTTATCGATTTTACCGTTGACAGAAATTCTGTCCCCCATCGAGCGCTTACTTTACCATGGACAAGCGGGTCATTTCGATAGGATTCTACTACAGATGGGATCCGGGAAATCGCATCAACGTCCAAACCGAGGTCTATCGTGAATCCCGGGTATATACGGGATAGAATTCGAGCCAGTGCAACCTTATAAGGTTTAGCTACACCTGCTGGCTCTATGGGCGCTC
This sequence comes from Candidatus Aegiribacteria sp., assembly GCA_030594645.1. GTDB lineage: Bacteria > Fermentibacterota > Fermentibacteria > Fermentibacterales > JCC-6 > Aegiribacteria. Next base: position 2,523 of record JAUVEU010000053.1, on the reverse strand, counting down.
CGGAGATAATCGCTCCTTCTAATTGTTCGTTTTCTGAAAGGATAAAATCCAGAACTATTAGTGCCCCCATACTATGGCCCATCAGGAATATGAGATGCCCCGACTGTTGCGCTCTGATCTCTTTGAGAAAATCCAACAGGTCAATACGATATTCAACCCACGAGTTTATGTGACCGCTCTGACCAGGGGAATTCCCATGACCTCGTAGATCATACGCATATACACCAATTCCATTAGAAACCATATGGTTGACAATATTCATGTATCGACCACTATGCTCTCCGATTCCATGAACAATTGCTAATATTGCGCGAGGGTGAACCTCCGGCAGCCAGCGCTGAGAGTAAAGAGATATGCCATTCATCCCTTCAAAATCAAACTCACAATGCTGCATATATGCCCCCTGACACAACTGTTCCCTTTATGCCACCGCAGAAGACACGTTGTATTGGTGTCCTGAATATTGTTTTTTGAGAAGAATGAACAGCACTTATCTGATAAACATTAATTTCATTATCATGCATAAAATAGCCTCGAACTATTTATAGACAATAAGTAAGGATTTTATATCCGTTACACATCTCAGATAAGAGTTATACAGGAGTGATCACTCATATGGCTCCCATATATACGCTCTTCTTATCGGGACATCATCATAGGTTAATCCGCAGCCGATGACGATAACTGAGTCACCGGTGACTCTCTCAATTAACAGTTCGTAGTCCAGCCATCGAGGAGTTGGTATAATGTCCAGGATTTCTTCTATCTGAGTAAGTTCAGAGTTCACAACAAATACTCCGAACAGCTCATCGTTGGAATCACCATTGAATGATCGATCTTCGGAGATGCCCCAGCCAACCAGAATATAACGAGATCGATCGTAATTAAAGGGTTGCAGATCCAGAATCGCGACATGCTTGATATTTGCGTTCAATGCAGTGAAAACCTTTTCAAGTTCATTCAAGAGAGGTTGACTCTCCTCATTATCATCGCCGATCGATATTGAAGGTACCGCGAGTATTATAACAAGCAGTGCCGGAATACTGATCAGTGGCAAGAAGATTGTCCCATGCCTGAAGCAGTATTTCATTCAGTATACCTCTCTGTCTAACGATAATTACGTAACTGTCATATACCTCAACACCAGGATATTTGTACTTATTTATTCAATACAACTGATCCAATTGCATTTCAGTCAAGTTATCGTTCCCGCGTGAGCCTAATAATGGGAATCCCATTAAGAAATCGTATTAACCACCGACCGGGAAAGTAATTCCAGCAAATATCTGAATACCATTGTTTTTAACATCATCGTCCGGTGCATCCGGATCATCAACGATGTTTGTCAGACCAAGTACGTAACGAGCATCTACGAAAATGGAGTTATTACCCATCGGTAGATTCACACCGGCACCAAAACCAAAGCTGAAATCAACACTACTGGTCTCATCCTTTATATCTGTCTCCTCCGAAGCTCCACCAGCAGCGTCTAATACCGTCTTAGCTTCCAGGAGGAAGCCAATACTTGGACCAGCCATGATATAAGGATTAATATTATCGCCACTAAAAGAATACTTGAACATCATGGGAACTTCGAAGTAAGATAGCTTGACAATAAATTGATCATCAAACCCATCCACCACTATATCAGCACCCTTTTGCAAATACATCGGCTCCAGGCGCAATGCAATATTCTCGCTTATGCTGTAATCCAGAATACCGCCAAAACCAAAAACGGTCCGACTGGCAAATTCAGCATCGCCCATATCGCCTTCATCCATATCGAGATTTGCAATATTCAGACCGCCCAAAACACCAAGACTTATCTGAGCACTGGCTGGTACAGCAGTAATAACTGCTAAGAATACCACCAGAACTATATTCATGTTTTTCATGATACCCCCTCCTGTTTATGATTAGTGTTCCTGATACACTATTTTATGTCCTATAATAGTTATTATTCTTCTATAATGTATTGGAGAGAATTCAATAACTCAACAAATATTTATGTAACTATTACATATCTCATTACTTAGACATGTAAAACAGTATCATTAATACTATCGATAAGATTAGTACTTTGTCAAGTTATCGTAATTAGCAGCAGGATAAGTGAAGTTGAGCAGTTATGAGAAGCATGTGAATGAGCGTGTCGAAGTCCCCCCTTGAGTCTAAAAATTAAGTAGTCCCTGTCACTATTTAAATAAGCGAGCGGAGCGGGCTACGAGATGCTTGTGAATAAACGAGTCGAAGTCCCTGCTCCAAGTAAAGAAGGCGAACATAATGATCGTATAGAAAAAGGGTTGCGGAGCGGGCTACGAGATGCTTGTGAATAAACGAGTCGAAGTCCCTGCTCCATATACAGAAAGCGGACAACGAGAATTTCGTCATCCAGAATTTGTAGAGGGTGAGCGGAGCGGGCTACGAGATTCATGTGAATGAACGAGCCGAAGTCCCTGCTCCATAATAAGAAAATGGACAACGAGAATTTCGTCATCCAGAATTTGTAGAGGGTGAGCGGAG
>JAUVEU010000010.1 GCA_030594645.1 Candidatus Aegiribacteria sp. | reverse complement strand
GTAATTTTTCTCGCCCAACATTTTTGAAAATCCCTAAAAGCTTCACTTCAAGCTGGTTTGGGACGCTACGTTTGCTTTCTACTTTAACTTCCAAAAGTGATATTGCAGCCGAAGAATAGTAACTTTAATAAGGAATCTTATCCCTGGAGAAGAATCGAATGTGTCCGGGATCGTGGTGTCGAGCGGCTTGCGGAAATCCCGAAAAGGGAAAAATGTGTTCCAGGTTGAGCTTGAAGACAGTTCCGGAAGAATTAAACTATCCTTCTTCAACTGGAATTACATTGTTGGCAGACTGCAGCCCGGATCAGAGGTTATCGCCAGCGGGAAGGTTGATTTCTTCGGCGGTCTTTCTATTGTACATCCCGATTTGATCTTTCTGAACGGTGAATCGGCGGAATCACCCCTGGTGCTTCCTGTATACCCCCTTACCGCTGGATTAACCCAGGGAATAATTAGAAAACTGATGACATCAGTCATTGAGAAATACGTGACTCATTTAGGTGAGATATTGCCCGCTGAAGTACTGAATTCATATGGTTTCCAGAGCCGTGCTGAGGTTGTTAGTGCGGTGCATTTCCCGGAGGATCCTCTTCAGGGTGAGCAAGCCAGGAAAGCACTCGCGCTTGAAGAGCTATTTCTATTTCAGTCCATTCTGAATCGTATCAGGATGAACGCCTCTCTCAGGCCTGGAATATTGATTGCACCTCCACCGGATACTTTAAGTTCATTTCTGAAAAAGCTGCCTTACGAACTTACAAATGCACAGAAGAAAGCTGTAAAAAGAATAACTGAAGAACTTTCCAGAGATGTACCTATGAGAAGGCTGCTCCAGGGAGACGTGGGTTCAGGCAAGACAGTTATCGCTGCTGCTGCGTGTGCTTTGACCTGTAGAGCCGGTTATCAGGTTGCTGTTGTGGCTCCGACCGAAGTTCTGGCCGCTCAGCACTACAAAACACTCAGAGGGATGCTTGAGCCAATGGGTATCAGATGTGATCTTTTAACAGGTGGAACAATTGGTTCGCAGAGAAAGTTTATATCAGAATCGCTGGAAGATGGTTCCCTGGATGTTCTTATCGGTACTCACGCAGTATTGGAGGATACGGTAGTAATACCAGGGCTTGGACTGTGTATTATTGACGAACAGCACAAATTCGGAGTGGAGCAGAGGGAAAAACTTCTGGCTGGTCGCCATCCATGTCCGCATCTTTTGATTATGTCCGCGACACCAATACCCAGAACACTTGCTATGACAGTATATGGCGATCTTGATATCACTCTTATTGATGAGATGCCTCCGGGCAGGGGGAGAACGCATACCCGCGTAATGAGCAGAGATAGAAGAAATGAAGTGTACAGCTTCCTTTTGAAAAGACTTGAGCTTGGAGAAAGGGCGTACATTGTCTATCCATTGCGGGAGGCTTCTGTTGAACTTGATCTGAGGGATGCGACAACATCCTTCAATACGCTCAAAGACGGATCGCTGGGGAAATACAATGTTGGTCTGCTGACAGGTGCTATGAAAGCATCCGATAAGCTCGATGTTACACGGAGATTCTCATCCGGTGATATCTCGGTACTGGTCAGCACAACTGTAATAGAGGTCGGGCTTGATGTTCCTGAGGCTACAGTGATGATTGTTGTGAATGCTGAGCGATTTGGACTGAGCCAGCTTCATCAGCTGCGTGGAAGAATAGGCAGGGGAGAAAAGGATTCATGGTGTTTGCTCATGAAGGGTTCCCAGTGCGGAATCGAATCTGCGCAACGACTGTCCGTCCTGGCTTCAACTGATAATGGCTTCAGAATTGCGGAGAAAGATCTGGAATTGAGAGGTCCCGGAGACATAATTGGTACAAAGCAGCATGGCATTCCAGTATTCAGGATTGCTTCGCTGCTCACCGATGCAGAACTAATTGAGAAGGCTTCTGAACTGGCATATGGTAACGATTTGAAGAAATCCTGGCAGGTGGAATACCGATGGCGTTTTGGCAATCTGGATCTTCCGGGAATCTGATGGATTTTCCAGAGGTTGTCACAGGTATACTTCAGTTCCTATCTTTGTATACTCGGAGGGATGGTGTTTCAAATTACAGGGTACTTGACACAGGGATTATAAGAAATACAATTTGATGTAAATTAAAGCTGACTCACAGCATTGCAATCAGAGGGAGCAGGTTGGAGATGGGCTTAGGAGATGATAAGGTAAAAAAATTGCTGCAAACTGCAAGAATGCAGGTTCAGCAAGGTGAACGCAGGGAAGCTCTTAGGACATATCGAAAAGCTCTTGAACTCGATCCGGATAACCAGCAGATATTGGATAGGATCAATGCCCTTGAGCGTGAAATCTCAGCGATGGATAAGTTCAATAAGAGCAGATCCACCAGGGTACACCCCGCCGGAAGGAACATTTCGTCATCCGGATTTGTGGATGACTGTGTCAAAAGATCAGATGAAGCAAGCAAAGCGGGCGATGAAGTAAGAGCTCTGCAGGAACTGGAGCGAGCAAAACGTCACGACCCGGATAATAAACTTGTAAAGAAAAAGATACGGTTTATCAAACGATCTATAAAAGTAAACGGATTAGCAGATCTTGTTCGAACCAACATAAAATCTGAAGATCCGGTAACTGCTCTGGAGAATATCAAGCATGCTTTTGATATTTGGCCTTCAGCACCTGTTCTTCGTGAATTACTCGATCTTCTAGAAAACTACCAGCTACCTGCAATTACAAAGGAAAAGCCAAAATCCGGGATTCCTGTTAAAAAGCGCACTGAAGAAAAGGCAGAGGAAAAGCCTGTTGTTACTCCCATCCCGATGCCAGCTGGTCCGCCAGAAAAGAAATCCGAAAAACCGGCAGCGGATAAGGATAAGAAGAAGAAAGCAGCAAAACCTGCTCCTGATGAGAAGAAGAAAGCAGCGAAGCCTGTTCCTGGTGAGAAGAAGAAAGTGGCAGAACCTGTTCCTTTTCAGAAGAGGAAAGCGGTAAAGCCAGCCCCGCACAAGAAGAAGAAACCTGCTGCACCTAGTGAATCGGAAAAGAGCGGAAAGAACAGGATTTATTTTATCGTTGGAGCGGTTGTTCTATTAGCGATAATCGTGTTCGCAGTGATAAAGCTTATAGGAGGATCTGCAACTGAACCTGAGGTAGTTGAATACATTCCACCTCAGCCTTTCACTGAAACAATTGTTGTACTGGGTGCAACAGATATTAATATTACGCTTGATGGAGTGCCTGTTCAGGAGACCAGCCCCGGCACCTTTGTATTGAGTGATACTGTATTCAATGAGAGAATCATAAAGATTTCCGCTGAGGGTTTTGAAACCATATTGCTGAACCCAAGATTCGAAGAAGCACAGGTAAACGTGGACACACTGATGCTTGATTCAATCGGAACCTCACTTGTTCAGATCTCCATGGGTTATACAATGCCTGAGGGAGAAGATGATCCTGGTCCTGATGCTGTGCTTTTCCTTATTGATGGAGAAGAAATGGAAGGCAGTATTGATTCCATTCAAACTGGTATGCACGTATTCGAAGCAGTACTCGATGGATACAGAGTCATGCCGGAATCAATTCTTGTGGATCAGACAACTGATTTCGAACATAATTTTAACATCCTTGCTGCCGAGCAATCACAGATTACTCTTCAGCTTTCATCTGATACGCCAGGGAATGCCAGTTTCTTTATTGATGGAAATCGTGTGGCAACCGGACGCAGAATGACCGAGGTTCTTCCTTTCGGAGATTATTACCTTCAGGTTCAGATGGCTGAAAGGGAAGAATGGGGTGCTTCGATCAATCTGGGGCAGGACGGTTACAATAGAACGATTGCGCTTGCAGAGCTGATCCTTTCCGGTCAATTGATGGTTGGACCGGAACCCTGGTCTGATGTTTATATAGATGGCGTGCATGTGGGAACTACACCATTCGGAGGTGTGGAGCTTGAACCTGGCACATACACTGTCAGGCTCTCAAATCCTGCTTTTGAGAACGATGTTCATACAGTTGAAATAGCTGCAGGTGAAACGTCGGCGATACAATTCAATGCCATTTCAATTGTGGAAGTGGTGGATGATACTGTTGAAGTAGAACCTATTGAGGATTTACCCATATCATCTCCTTTCGCGATACAGCAGACTGCTCCTGTGGTTCCATCACTGGCGAGTACCAGAGGTGATCTGCATGGTTACGTTACTCTTGCGGTTCTTGTCGGAGCTGACGGGTCTGTGCAGAATGTTAGTATTGTCAATGATCCACTGGGACTTGGCTGTGGTCAGGCAGCGGTTGATGCTGTTAGTAACTGGGTCTTCAGTCCGGCGATGCAAGGTTCTCAGCCGGTCGAAGTCACTACTAACGTCCAGGTCCGATTCGATATCGAATAGTACCATCTGCCATGTTTCAATTGCACGGGATGTATGGTAACTGGACACCTGCTATTGATATTTATAAAGCGCAGAATGCATGGCTGGTATATGTAGAACTCCCCGGGTTATCATCGGGCGATATTGAATTGATTGTTTTTGCTGACGGTTTTGCTATCAGAGGAACCAGGATATCACCGGAAAAGGGACTCACCGCAGAAAAGCTTGAAATTTTCACAGGAACTTTCCACCGCGAGATTCATCTTCCGGGAAAAGTTGATATACCTGAAGTTACTGCATCGATGAAAAAAGGAATTCTCTGCATTAAATTCCCTGAATTGAATCAGACAAGTATCAGAACTTCCGTGACTAGCAGCGTGGAGTTTACAATAGAAATAAAGAATAAAGGAGAGTAAATGGTTCGGGAAAGCACTCTGGAACTTCCAGAAATAATGCCGATTCTGCCAAATCCAAATGGAGTTGTGTATCCATACACTATAATTCCCCGCACAATAACCAGTTCCGAAACAGTCGAACTTGTTGATGACGCTGTCAGGGGAGATAAGATGATAGGCCTGGTTTGTGTAAAGAAAATTGGTGATCGACAGATTGCACCAGCCGATCTTTACAGGACGGGTACGATAACCGGTATTGATAGACTGTATAGGTTTCCGGGGGATATTATCAGGTTACATCTTAGAGGGCTTGCGAGATTTAGAATACTTGAATTTATTGATTCAAACGCTCCATATCTGTTAGCCAGAGTGAAAAGACTGGAAACGGTATATCCCCAGAGCGATATAGAACTCGATGCCTGGCAGAATACTATTGTGATGCAATTGAAGCAAATTTTTGAACTAACAAGAAGCATCCCTGACGACTCTCAGTTCATGGAACTGTCTGACGATCCTGAAAAACTCAGTTTTCTGGCAGCCAGCAGGATAGAGGCTAACATTGAAGACAAGCAGAAGATTCTTGAGGCTGACAGTATCCTTGAGCGCCTCAGGCAACTATCTGGAATAATGGAGAAAGAAATCAGGATCCTCAAACTTCGCAATAAAATTCAGGGACAGGTCAGAAACGAGATTGAGAAGGATCAGAAGGAGTACATTCTAAAGGAGCAGCTTAAAGCTATTCAGAAAGAACTGGGGGGAGAATTCGATAATCCTGAAGCCGAGGAGCTCAAGGAGAGGGTTTCAAAGAAGAAGCTTCCCGATCAGGTCAGAAAGGCTGCCGATGAAGAACTCGACAGACTGACAAGAATGCATCCCGGCATTCCTGAAGTTGCTGTTATCCGGAATTATGTCGAGTGGATTCTTAGTCTGCCCTGGATGGAAAGCACAAAGGATAACCTGAATATTACCAGAGCAAGATCAGTTCTGGAGAAAGACCATTACGATCTTAAGGATGTAAAGGAGCGAGTGCTTGAATTCCTGGCAGTTCGTAAGCTTAATCCTGAAGGCAAGGCTCCCATTCTCTGTTTTGTTGGACCTCCCGGTGTCGGTAAGACCTCTATGGGAAGAAGCATAGCAAGGTCTCTCAGTCGCAAATTCGTTCGACTTTCATTGGGTGGAGTTCACGACGAAGCGGAGATAAGGGGACACAGAAGAACCTATATTGGAGCAATGCCAGGCAAGATAATCCAGGGCTTGAAGGAGGCAGGAAGCAATAATCCCGTATTTATGCTTGATGAAGTTGACAAGATAGGCAGCGACTTCAGAGGTGATCCAACTTCTGCTCTGCTGGAAGTACTTGATCCCGAACAGAACTATTCTTTCAGAGATAACTATATGAATGTTCCATTCGATCTAAGCTCCGTGCAGTTCATTACTACCGCGAATCGACTCGATACAATACCTTCACCACTGAAGGACAGGATGGAGATCATCCGGATTCCCGGATATACCGCGGATGAAAAACTTGAGATAGCACGAAGATATCTTGTACGCAGACAAATGATAAATGCCGGTCTTACAAGCAAGACCCTAAGATTCCGGAAGAGCGGAATAAAATTGATGATATCGGCGCATACTCGTGAAGCAGGCGTAAGAGAACTCGAACGAACCATTGGCAAGATTTGCAGAAAAACTGCAATGAGACTAGCTGAGGGAAATGATGATCTCGTTATTGTCAATCCATCAAGATTGCACGAATTTCTTGGTCCTAAGAAATTCACCCGTGAAAGAATTGCGGACAAATCCTGTATCGGGGTAGCAGTCGGACTTGCCTGGACTCCCGCAGGAGGGGAGATTCTCCTCATCGAAACCATAGTAATGGAAGGTAAGGGAGATCTTAAGCTGACAGGTCAGTTAGGACAGGTGATGAAGGAATCAGCTCATGCTGCCCTGTCCTGGATACGGACACATTCAATCAAATATGGTATTGATATTGATTTCAAGAAGGTTGATATTCATTTGCATGTCCCTGCTGGGGCGACTCCAAAGGATGGGCCTTCAGCAGGAGTAGCCATTACAATATCAATGCTGTCAGCCCTGACACGAAAACCTGTTGTTGCCGATATGGCCGTTACCGGTGAAATCAGTCTACAGGGGAAAGTAATGCCAGTCGGGGGTATCAAGGAAAAAATCCTTGGCGCGCTTGCCGCCGGGATAAGCAAAGTATTTATTCCGGAGGAGAACGGTAGAAACCTGGATGAAATTCCCCAGAATATCCGCACTAAAATAAAATTTGAGCTGGTGAAAAACGTTCAGGATGTTATACCCAGCCTAATTCCCGGACTGAAAGAGGTTGATAGATGATAAGGAGTATTGCTGTCACATTCCTGCTTATTGCCATACTGTTTCTGGTGCCTGGTTGCAAAGGACCCTCAGATCGTATGGTTACATCCGAAGGTCAGGCGGTCTGCGGTGAACTGGAAAGCATCAGTGGACGCAGCGTTATTTTCGAATCCTCCAGTGTTACCGTTGACCGGGATGATGCCAGAATCTTTCTCAGAGATAACGCGGGAACATATAGAGGTTCTGTTTCTTACGCTGGCGGTGTTCTTTCGATCATCACAGACTCGGGAGAAAGAAGTTTTCCCGTGGGTGATGTGCAAACCATTATATGGAGCGAAAGTAACAGCGAAGCTTCAATCAGAATTGATGTTCCGGCAGCAGAAGGATGGGTAAGAACCGGAATGCAGGTGGGTAATGGTGATATTCTCTCTCTTACCGCGACAGGGAATGTTACTTTGGAAACGGGTAACTGCGGACCGGCCGGAATTGAATTGTTTTCAACGGCTAATGCTCTTATGCCGGGAGCTGTGAATGGCCAATTGATAATGATGATACCCGAATTTGAGCCTGTTGCTGCAGGGAGTACCTGGACAGGAACTTCTCCGGGTGCCGGGGAGCTGATGCTGGCTGTTAACATTCCCGATAAAGAATCAACATCAGGATGTGGTGGGATTTATTACGTGACAGTATTGAAGACCCCCGGTTTTAACTCCGGGAATTCAGTTATTTATCTCGCGAAAAGGTAATATTCTCAAAAAAGCTGATTTGACTTAAGCAAACTACGAACTTAGAATATTATGAAGTTATGAAATTCGTGTTGCCTGTTCTTAAGGATTTTTGCGGGAGGTTAGGTTGAAATGAGAAGCTTAACTGTTACTCTATCTATATTTATTGTATTCCTGGCATCAGTGTTTTCGACTGCGATGGCAGACAGGATACATCAGGTTACCTACGGGGATACACTCTGGGATCTTTCTATACGCTATTACAATACACCTTTTCACTGGGAAGATATCCTTGGAGCTAACGAATCACTTGAAGGAGTTGAATACCTTTGTCCAGGTTCTGAACTGATTATTCCGGACATCTACGGTACTACTGTAAGCGTTTCAGGAGTCGGCACATCAGTTGAGGTTTACACAGCTTCCCTGACAAGCAGCAGGGCACTTCTCAGCAGACTTCTTCTGGAGACTACGGGGATGGTTACAAATGATCCGCCTCCTCCGGTCTGTTATGTCGTAGGGACCAACGTCGATCATGTAGATGAATACGCAAGCGAATTCTCTTTGCCTGGAGACATGATTGCTATGGATATCGGGCAGAACCAGGGAGTTGAGATCGGAAGGGTATACAAGATCTACAATATCGGGGAAGAGGTTCAGCATCCGGAAACAGGTGAAATACTTGGTAAAGTTATCAGGGTTGCCGGAGTCTGCAGAGTAGTCAGGACCTCTCCTACAGCAAGCGTTGCGCTTCTTGAACACGCTTACCTTCCTGTAATTGTGGGAGACTTCCTTGTTCCATATACTTCAATAGCACCTGTTGAAGTGTCATCCAATGGTGTTGTCAATGGTATGGACGCATGGGTAATCGCCTTCCAGAATCCTGATATTGAAAGAGCGTATGCCTTCAATATAGTTTTCCTTGATCGGGGCTCTGAGGATGGTCTTCAACCAGGTGATGTTTTCAATATGTACAAGTATGGACAACTCTTTGACAGTCCGACAGAAACCACTGTGATAACCCCGAATATTCCTATTTCCAGCCTTATTATTCTGTCTGCTACTAATGAGAATTCAGCCGCCATGATATTCTCATCATCCTCTATTGATATCATTGAAATAGGAGACAGAATCGAGCTTGCGCGAGAGCAACTGTAGTACGGAATTTTTATGAGATGGAAAGTGGTTGTCGAGGGCGATAAACCCTCGCGGGAGACGATTCGTGTCATTGCCGAGTTGACCTCTCTTCTTCATGATGAGATTCTCCTTTCACTTGGTGACGGAAACCTGACCGCAGGTAACGATCTTACAGAGAGCGAAGCTCAGAAGCTGGCCGATCAACTATGCAGAGACCCCGCCGTTAAATGCAGGGTATTACCGAACAGAGAGCCAGCATCGATTTCATCACCTTCTTTCCGTGTGCTTCTTGTGGATTTCAGACCGGGTTACAGAACAAGGCTTCGCCGAAGACTGCAGAAACTTACAGGCCTTTCAAACGAACAGGTTGTCTTATGGCTCTCCAGAATGCCTTTTGCGCTCCGTTCCGGTGTTGATGGCGATACTGCGAGACAGATACGAAAAAGAATTGTTGAAGCCGGCGGCATTGTTCGGATCGAACCGGACTCTGCCACCCGTGATCGAATATCGACCCGGACTCGATCAACTGCTGTGTTCCAACCACCTGTTACACATCACGATATGCAAATTTCATCTTCCACGGAGACACTTGAACGTGTAGAACAGCCTGCGCCTGAGAAGGAGTCTCCGGTCCCTCCGTTTACCGCACTTCCAGAAGGATTTACCGCTGATCCTCCACCTCTCGATGAAATCGATACTGCTTTTGGCAGAGTGATGAGAAATCCTCCGTTGCAATTCCTGCCCGGTCAGCCTTCACCATCTTTGAAAAACGGTTTTTTCAAATATGTACCACCTGTTCTGAAAGACAGAGAAGAAGGTGTGCCCTCAACAATAATCTTTGATTCACCAGCATGCCTGTTTGAAGAGAAACCCGATATAGTCGGTCGCAAGGATAACTCAGATCCTTCAAAGGGTAATACTCCACCTGTGGTAATTCCATTTCCGCCAGTATGCAGCATCTCCGAGTATATGTTGCTCCCGCCGTTTGTAGGTGATTCTTCAATTTTCGATGTAGTTCATAGCGCACACGAACCTCCACCGGTTATTGTCAACATGAAAAATGATCCATACAGCATTCAGGTGCTTAAGAAACCGTTTATCAGGCGTAAAGCAGATTCGACTTCTTCTTTGAAACTCTTTCTGTATCCACCTTCGGAGAGCAGTGAGAACGATGTCACTAATGCGTTGAGTGAAGTACTTGGGCTTTCTATTGACAAGTCCCGGAAAATGCTAGAGCAGTCTCCATCATGCCTGGCAAGATTCTGGAATAATAAGAAAGCTGTGGAGGTAGCCCATAAACTGGAAAAGCGGGGAGTTACCATCTCCATTTTGCGCAATAACATTTCAGATAGAAGCACATCTTCCGGGAAATCCCGTAGTGGTTTTCGGGCGTGGCTGAGCGCAAATGGATGAATCTATTGAGTCATACGTTGAATACGCTGCTCTGGAGAAGAAACTTGCGTTCAACACAGTATACGCTTACAGTTATGACCTGAAACAGGCTGGCGCCTGGCTACTGATCAACGGGACAGATATTTCCGAAGCCATAACTGCTGATATAGCCGAGTATATGGCTTTTCTTTCTTCAACAGGATCTTCCGTTCGGAGCATTAGACGGAAGCTGTCATCACTCAGGGGCTTTTTCCAATATATGCAGATATCAGGGTTAAGAGAGGATAACCCAGTAGAATTACTTCATTCACCGAAACAGCCAGTTCTTCTTCCTCATCCCCTGAGCCTTGAAACGGTTACTTCTCTTATTGAAGTCTGGTCGGGTGATTCTCCTATTTCAGTTCGCAATAGAGCACTGATGGAACTTTCGTATGGAGCAGGTCTCCGTGAGAGTGAACTCACCGGAATAACAGTCAGCAGAATTATGCTTGAAGAAGCACTTGTAAGGCCGATGGGTAAAGGTTCCAAGGAGCGAATAGTACCAATAGGGGGACAAGCTGTCAGATGGCTTTCCAGGTATATTGATGATGCAAGGCCTGTGCTGGCACATGGTAGACCAACTCCGGTGTTATTTCTGACTTACCGGGGCAACCCCCTTTCCAGAATGACAGTATGGAATATTGTAAAGAAATCTGCTTTTTGCGCTGGTATTAAGCAGAGAGTACACCCCCATTCACTGAGACACTCATTTGCAACTCATCTGCTTCAGGGAGGCGCTGATCTGAGGGTTGTACAGGAATTGCTCGGACATTCGGATATCAAAACAACCGAAATTTACACAGGAGTGGACAGAACATATCTCCGCGGTGTGATTGATCGATGTCACCCCAGGGCAGGAAAAAAATGACTCTGTTTCCATCCATATTTGAGAAGCCGTCAGACGTTTCAAAATTGCTTTACTACGCAGCAGTATGGAGCGGAAAAAGTACCACAGAAGTCTGGGTGCAGGGTTACAGTACCCTGCAGACGCATGTGACTGAGATCTCAAGAAGTCCCTCAGGCGGAAGAGTTGAGAATCTTTCTAAGATATTGAATTCTGTTTCAAGCAATAGAGAAACTTCAGTGTCTCTTCCACCCGATATGGCATCAAGCCTATTCAGCGCATGCCTTTCTGAAGCTCCCGCACTTCTTGAACTCGGGTACCCCAGAGATGCACCCGCTACATTCACAACGACATTTCCCAGCCCTGCCATGAATTCAATCCGGACACGAAACCAGATCAGATCTGCGATTCATCATCTTGGAGGAGATATGGAACTCTTTAAAATTCTTCTCCGCTCAAGCGGATCCACGGATCCCTGTCTTGATATCATGTTTTCTGTATGGCCTCCCCAGCGGATACAGGAAGGCAAGTTCATACTGCGACTTGGATATCCCGGCCAGACAGTGCCGGCTGTCATTATTCTTGATGAAAGACTTGCGGGATATATTCTTCTTTCCTGCTGGGATCTCGCGATGCGATTGAGAGACAGAGAGGATATTCAGACAGCTGTACCTGATTTCAGATCATTCTCCATGGATGCGATATAGTAGATAGTAGGGTCAGGTCTTGCATTTAAGCATTTATTGCTATCTTTTATTATATGAAGACTATAAACGCTTGAATGCAAGACCTGACCCTATGTACTATTAGCATTTGCATATATTCCAATACACAATACGAGAATACTTGAAATGCTCAAATGCAAGACCTGACCCTATATATTATGCCAGTAACAAATGGAGGCTTTAATGCTATCAGCACTGCTTTTCGCGGGAATACTCGCAGTACTTCTACCCGATCCATCAGATATTCAAACTATTACTGCGGGTGAATCCGCTGTTATCGATCTTTCATCTGGTGAGGGGTGGATTCGCCTTCTTGAAGATGATTATGTCTGTCTGAATCTCTCGGTTTCCGGAGGGGTCAACCTTACGGCATATGACAATTCCGGGGATATTCTCTGTCAATCCGATCCGGACGGGAAGATGGTTCTTTCCGCTTTCACTGATTATTGGTTTTATATTTTCCTTGAGAGAGATACTGACCAAAATGGTTCTGATGTCACCCTGTCTGTTGATATTTTAGAGCCCGTTGAACTGATCGTCCGCAATGATGTCAGCGGAAGGGTAGCTCGAAATGAAATGGCGGAGATATATACTTTCTCACCTGAGGAAAGAGGAAGCTGGACCTTCAGGCTCGAGGGTACAGGTGGAACAGACCTCGACCTTGAGGTATATGGCAGAAACATGAGCCTCTGGGGCAGCAGTACTTCCCTGGAGGGATTTGAGACAGTTACAGTAGCAGCCCTTCCCGGTGAAGAAATGACGGCGGTTGTAAGCAGATATGGTAAGAGCGGCTCAGGAGAATACTATTTCTCTGTAGAAGCATCAGGAAGGTTCCCTGAATTTGATTCGGATATGATGGAAGTCATAATTGATCCTGACGAGATTCACAGATATCTGATTCCCGGACATAGTAAACCGATTTTTCTTGATCTTGTAATATTATCACCCGGAGCTGATATTGATCTGATAATTCGTGACACAGCTGGCGAGTATCTGATGGGATCTCAATCCTATTCATCAATTGAAGCACTTTTGCTTCCTGCAAATGACGCTGAAGTGGTGGCAGATGTGATTCTTTACGATTCCCCGGATGACGAATCAGTTCCGTACGTTATGAATTACAGGGAACTTGGTTCTATCTTCTCACTTCTTCCGGTGAAAAGAATAATTTCCGTTGGCTCGACAGAGGAGACTCGCCCGATAGGGTTTTCTCCACACGAAGGAGGAATATTCGAGGTTTCTCTTACCTTTGACAAAACACGTGACGGAGATGTAAGCGTATTCAGAGGATCAGGCGAACCGGCACTTACGTTCAGTACAGAAAGAGGGGATGAGAAATTCCTTCTCTGGATTTCTCAGGGCGATACTATCTGGGTGTACCCGTTCTTCCCTGGAGTTGACACATCAGGAGACGCTATTATCAGAATAGAAGCTGCAGATTGCAGGGAAATCGATGCATCGTATCAAGGAGAAATAGGAGAGGATTCATCCACGGAATTCTTCACCGTTACCGCTCAGGCTGGAACAATTCTTGATATAGGCCTTTCCGGAGAAGACAGGGAAGTTGATCTTGACCTTTTCGTGAGCGGACCGGGAATTGATCTTGTGGCCGAGGGCTGGCTGAGCAATGTCGATGCAGCCGGGGATGAGGCTGTCGCGGTTTATTCCGATGAGGACGCCGTATACGGAATTACTGTCTATCTTTATGAACGGAGAGGCCGGACCTCTTTCAGACTGGATGTAAACAGAATAGAACAGGTTGAGATTGCTCCCCCATCTCCCGAATCCGAGATATGGGCGATTACCGCTGGAATAAGCGGTTACCCTGAAGCTGCTGATGTCCTCAACAGAGCCAGCATGGATGCTGTGGAGGTATACGATTTCCTGATTACGGAGCAGGGAATACCTGATGATCATGTTATCCTGCTGGTGGACGCAATAGCGACAGTTGACAATTTCATTGATGGTGTTTCCAGTCTTCTTGAAAACGCCGGTCCGGAGGATAGAGTAATAATCTTCTTCAGCGGTCACGGAAACCAGTTTGCTCCGGGTTCCGGCGGGCAGGAGGAATCAGATTCTGCGAATGAATCCATCTGTTTCTTTGATGACGAAATTTCAGATGATCAGCTCGCAGCCCTCGTTGATTCACTTGCCGACGCGCCGGTGTTTTTGTTCTTTGATGCATGTCACTCCGGCGGCTTTGTAAATGATTTTGCTCAGGGAAGCAATGTTCTGGTATTAACCGCCGCACGTGAGGACCTCAGCGTTAGCGAAAGGATACTTACTCCGATACTGCTTCAGGGATCTCGCGGAGATGCGGATAATGATGGAAACGGTTATGTTTCCGCCCTGGAACTCATGACATACATTGACGGCAGACTTCAGCTCATCTGTCCTGAGTGTGATGCTGAGCTTGCTCCGAATACATATGTCTGTCCTGAGTGCGGTGCGGTTCTCAAAGGAGAGAACGCCGTCCCACGGCCTCAGCAGGGAATGTTCCTTGATGAAGATGTCGATTTGTGGAGATAGAAGGGATAACAGTGACTGAAGAAAGAGATCTGCATCCACTTGAGAAGAAACTTCTGACATATCTGGGAAACAATGGAAAATCATCCGATGTGGACATAATCAGTGAGAGCGATCTCCCTGATGAGGGTTCTTTCAGAAGGGCTGCCCAGTGGCTTCTTTCAAGAGAGCTTATTATCGAAGAATCAAGGGAAAAAGAAGTGTTCGTTGAACTCGGACCACTTGGTAAACAGAACCTGCAGGTTGGCAGTTCACCGGAACTTGCAATGCTTCGTGCGACGAAAAGTGATAGTATTTCTCTTCAGGAGATACAGCAGGATACTTCATTTGACAAAGGGCGCTGGGGAAGTGCATTCGGTGCATTGCTCAAGAGCGGTCTCCTGAAAAAGTCGGGTGATGATGTTCTCTTTCCTGGAGAACCGGAGGAGACTGTTTATCAGGAAATCTGGGATCTGGTGTACATACCATTATCCGATGAAACTGAAATCAGATTTGCTGATCTTCCGGCTAATGTTGCTGAAATAGTAGATTCCAGGAGCCCCAGGAGGGGAAAGAGCCGGGCTGAATTCATATTGAACGAGGTCGTAACGAGTATTCTTGACATTACAGCAGAAGGCAGAGAAGCTCTGAAGAAGGCTTTGGAAACAGTCACTATCGGAGTGATGACATCGGAAATTCTTGCTGAAGGATCCTGGAAGGACGCCAGATTCAGAAGGTACCAGGTGGATATTCCCCCATCTAGAATACACACCGGAAGGCTTCACCCTTACAGGCAGTTTCTGGATACTGTAAGGAAACGTTTCATTAGCCTCGGCTTCAGTGAGATGACAGGTTCGCTTGCTGAGAACGAGTTCTGGAACAATGATGCTCTGTTCATGCCTCAGTTCCATCCGGCAAGGGATATTCATGATGTCTACTATCTTGAAGAGGGCAGGAGCGTCCCGCCTCCATCGGACGAACTCGAGAAACGGGTTGCAGCCGCTCATGAAAATGGCGGAGATACAGGCAGCAGAGGCTGGGGTTATAGATTCAGTCGCGCGCAATCCCTTAAGGCGATACTCCGCTCACAGGGAACAGCTCTGTCAGCAAGAACACTTGGCTCGAGTCCGGATATACCGGGTAAATACTTCGCGATAGCAAGATGTTTCAGATTCGATCAGGTTGACGCCACTCATCTTCCCGATTTCTTTCAAGTGGAAGGAATAGTGCTTGGTGAGCATATTAATCTGAGGTACTTATTGGGGCTTCTGAAATTATTGGCTGAAGAGATTGCCGGAGCGTCCGATTACAAGTTCCTTCCTGCATACTTTCCTTTTACGGAACCATCTGTGGAGATGCATATAAAACATCCTGAGCTTGGATGGATTGAGATAGGTGGAGCGGGTCTTTTCCGGCCTGAGGTCTGCCTTCCGCTCGGTATCGATGTCCCTGTAATCGCATGGGGTCTTGGTTTGGATAGAATGGCTATGCTTGCTCTTGGACTTAATGATATCCGAGACCTGATCACACCTGATCTTACCCGGTTGCGCAACATGAAAATCAAACCCGACCGCCTCCTTACCGGAAGAGAGGGGGACACCAATGCCAAAAATTGAGGTTAGCCGACAGGACCTTTTCAAACTGTCTCGAATGAAGGATCCCGGCGATGCTGAACTTGCGAATCTTCTGACTCTTGTAAAAGGTGAAATTGATTGTTCACTTGAAAACGAGCTGAAAATAGAACTCAACGATACAAACAGACCTGATCTGTGGTGCATTGAGGGAGTGGCAAGAGCTCTGAGGTGCAGTGAGAACGGTCCTGAAAATCACCTTTCCAGCATGTCATCGAATCATCTGAGCATAGCGGTTAATCCTGATATGCAGGCTATCAGACCTTATATCGCTGGATTCAGGGCTACAGGCTGGAAACTGGACCAGGAAGGGCTGAATTCGCTTATCGCAGTTCAGGAGAAGCTCAGTGAATCATACGGCAAGAAACGGAGCAGAGCCGCAATCGGTTTCCACAGGGCAGGGGAGATAGCATTCCCGGTATGCTATGTTTCAGTTGAAACTGGAGAGCTGATGGAACCTCTGGGTTATGAGGAGCAGATATCTCTTTCTCATATTCTCACCGATACGGAGAAAGGGAGGGAATACGCACACCTGTTGGAAGGCTTTAAGAAGTATCCCGTTCTTACAGATACTAATGGCGTGATATTCTCATTTCCTCCAATCCTGAACAGTAATACAACCGGAAAGGTATGCGAGGGCGATGATGATTTGTTCTGTGATGTAACCGGAACAGATTGGGAAACAGTCCAGCTGACAGCTACTATGCTTGCCTGCAATCTGGAGGACCATGGAGCGATAATTACTCCCGTTGATGTTCTCTACTCCTACGATGTCCCTTCTCCTGATCGGAAAGTGACTACACCAGTGTTGTTCGCAGACTGCATGAGTGTGACTAAAGATGAAGTTAAAAAAGTGCTTGGGATTGATATATCTCTTGATTCAGTAAGGGAAGCTCTGCTGCGGATGGATTATGCTTCAGTTGAGATCGAAGGAGATACCTTGACAGGTATTCTCCCAGTCTACAGAAGGGATGGAATACATGCTGTCGACATGATTGAGGATATAGCGATTTCCCGCGGACTGGAATCCTTTGAACCACTTCTTCCTGCACAGTTTACTATCGGTCACAGCGCTCCTGTAGAGGAACTTGCTGATGCGGTACGGACTGTACTGGTTGGAGCAGGATGCGAAGAAATTCTACGCCCCGCATTGACCAGCTGGAGGAAAATCAGGGAAATTACCAGAACTCCAATTGATCCGGTGATGATAGCCAACCCCATGACCGAGGAATATGGAGTTGTCCGAAACACACTGCTTCCAGGGCTTCTTGATGTTGAAAGTACCAGTGCTCATGCTTCTTATCCTCATCGCATATTTGAATCGGGAGAGATTCTGATTTCAGAAGATGATGGCGTCTGCAGAACCGAAATTTCTCTGGCCTGTCTTGTCTGCGGTAATAAAGCTGATTTTGGCGATATTCATTCCATCCTTGGTTCAATCTGCTACTCAAGAGATTTTGATTTGTCCCTGAGATCTGTAGAAGACGAAAGGTTTATCAGCGGCAGGTGCGCAACCGTTATCATCAATGGCAGAGCGTCCGGTGTAATTGGGGAATTTCATCCTGCAGTTCTAACGGAATGGGGTATTGCTCGCCCGGCCTCCGGGTTCGAGATAAACATTAACTCTCTGAAAGAATAGATTGTCACTATATAGTCTTGTAAGTGAGTTCAGCCCCTCCGGTGATCAGCCGGAGGCTATCAGAAAACTGGTACGAGGTCTGAATGACGGTATGGAGTGGCAGACCCTTCTGGGTGTTACCGGTTCCGGTAAAACTTTTACAATGGCGGGAATCATCGAGAAGATGGAAAGCCCCGTACTGGTTGTGAGTCACAACAAGACACTTGCTGCCCAGCTTTACAGTGAACTTAAGGGTTTTTTCCCGGATGCTGCCGTTGAGTATTTCGTAAGTTACTACGATTACTACCAGCCCGAAGCCTACCTTCCGACAACGGATACTTTTATTGAAAAGGACGCTGATCTTAACGAAGAGCTGGACAGACTCAGACTCCGTGCAGCTACATCTCTACTCACGCGGAGGGATGTAATCGTTATCGCTTCCGTGAGTTGTATTTATGGTCTTGGTAATCCGGACACATTCAAATCCAGCTGTCTGGATATCGCAACCGGAATGATGCTCGATCAGGAAAGCCTTCTTTCAGAACTTGTGGGAATGCGGTACTCAAGGAATGATATTGCGCTGACAAGAGGCAGATTCAGAGTCCGTGGCGATGTTGTGGATGTTGTTCCCGCCTACGGCCGAATGGCAATCAGGGTTGAGTTCTTCGGCAACAGGATAGAAAGTATTTACAGGGTCGATCATTTTACAGGCAGTGTTCAGGAGAGTCTGGAAAGGGTTTTCATCTACCCTGCAAGGCATTTTGTTACAAGTGAAAGCGAGCTGAACCTTGCGCTTGGACGGATTGAGCGAGAACTTGAAGATTCCCTGACGGATTTCAAAGTCAATGGCAAACTGCTTGAAGCGCAAAGGCTGGAATCAAGAACACGTTACGATATCGAACTCATGGCCGAAACGGGATACTGCTCCGGAGTAGAGAACTACAGCAGACACATGTCCGGAAGGAAGAAAGGGGAGCGCCCTGCGTGCCTGCTTGATTACTTCCCTGAGGGAGATATGCTGGTTTTCATAGATGAGTCTCACAGGACTATCCCGCAGTTATCGGCGATGTACAGGGGCGACAGAGCCAGAAAGGAAACACTCGTCAATTACGGATTCAGGCTCCCTTCAGCTCTGGATAACCGGCCATTGTATCTTGACGAATTCATTGAGATAACAGGTAAGAAGATCTGCATGTCCGCAACACCCGCCAATTACGAACTGGATCATTCCTCCCAGATTGTGCAGCAGATCGTCAGACCAACCGGACTGGTGGATCCTGAACTGGAAGTCAGACCAGCCGTGAGTCAGGTTGATGATCTTGTAGAGGAAACCCGGAGGGCTATTGAGTCCGGAGAGAGAGTGCTTGTAACTACATTAACCAAAAAGATGGCAGAGGAACTGACCTCATATTTTCAGGATCTATCGATCAATGCCAGATATATTCACAGTGAGGTTGACGCTCTTGAAAGGGTTTCAATTCTCAGAGAACTCAGGCTCGCGGATTTTGATGTACTGGTCGGAGTAAACCTCCTTAGAGAGGGGCTCGATCTCCCCGAAGTAGCCATGGTAGCCATTCTTGACGCCGACAAAGAAGGATTTCTGCGATCCAGAACAAGCCTTATACAGACTGCTGGAAGAGCAGCAAGAAACCTGACAGGGAGAGTAATACTCTACGCAGACAGGATGACTGATTCCATGGAGTATGCGATCACTGAAACCGCGCGCAGGAGAAAAATACAGCTTCAGTATAACATTGATAATAATATTACGCCTGAAAGCATCAGGAAATCAAGAGAAGATATACTGAGAGCGACCAGCATTGCTGATATCTTCAAATCATCTGTCAGCAGGGATGATATCACTGCGGACATCCCGGAATCCCCGGAAGAAGCCGTGCAGTACCTGGAGAAGAAAATGCTCGAAGCTGCGGAAAAGCTCGATTTTGAGACAGCCGCGAAATATCGTGACGCCATGAAAAAGCTGCTGAATTCCCTGTGACCCCTGCTGCTGTTCCGCTGCTGAAAAGAACTTCTCGCACTTCCCGATAAATGCTAATATATATTTAATGATATATACCTTGACTTTTTCTGTAAATGGTATATACTTTCAGGTATAAACCAAATAATCAAAGGAGGCGATTATGAAAACTGCCAAGCTATTTAGAAATGGGCGAAGTCAGGCAGTTCGCTTACCCAAAGCCTTTAGATTTGAGGGAAACGAAGTCTATATAAAAAGAGTAGCTGGCGGGGTTTTATTGATTTCCAAGAATAAGTCCATCTGGGATCTTTGGGAAAAGAACTTAATGAAATATGACGAACCGTTTATGACTGAAAAAAATCAGCCGAAGCTGCAGCAAAAGAGAGAAAGCCTTGATTAAGTATTTAATTGATACTAATATCTGTATCTATATAATGAATAAGCGCCCGATAGGGATTATTCATAAGTTCATGCAGTTCGATGTGGGCGATATCGGCCTGTCAACAATAACAGTATCAGAGTTGCGGTATGGAGTTAGTAAAAGCAAGGATCGCAGGTTGAATGAACAGCGCGTTGAAGAGTTTCTTTCTCCGCTTGAAATCCTTCCATATGACGAAATCGCTGCCGGCATATATGGAGATATTTGTCTTCAGTTAGAGAGATGCGGCGTGCCGATCGGTCCACTCGACATGATGATTGCGGCTCATGCACTGAGCAGAAATTTAGTCCTAATTACCAGCAATGAAAAGGAATTCAAAAAAGTTGAGAATTTGAAAGTTGAAAATTGGATTGAATAGAGATCAACGAACAGTTTACTGCGCTTGACCGTAGAGGCCGAATTGATTTACCTGTGTTTTCTTTCTCTGTTATGTTAATCGATACCTTTTCATTTAGTAGGGAGAATCTTCTTGAGCGTAATTACAGCGCGTACTGCCGGTTTCTGCTGGGGGGTCCGCAGAGCAGTCGATCTGGTTCTTGCTGAACTCAAGAAGGGCAATAAACCATACGCAGTATACGGTGAGCTAGTGCACAACCCGCAGGTACTTGAAGCTTTGGAGGATAAGGGTGTAGGCATTTGCAGAGACCCGATGGAAATGCGGAAAGGTACACTTTTCCTGAGAACTCACGGAATCACAGTTGATGAACAAAAAAAGGTTTCCAGCCTCCCCCTGCATTTGAAAGATCTGACATGTCCACGAGTCAGCAGAGCTCTGATGATTGCAAGGAAGAAAAGCGAGGAGGGATACGACGTTCTTATCCTCGGGGATCCTGCACATCAGGAAGTAATATCGATACTCTCTTATGGGGGATCTTCAGCCAGGGTAATATCCGGTCCGCTTGATGTGAATACCCTGCCTGAACTATCAAAGCCCTTCCTGCTTTCCCAGACAACACAGAATACCCAAACGTACGAAGAAACAAAAAAAGCTCTTCTGAACAGATTTTCCAATCTTGAACATGCTTTTACGATTTGCGAATCAACAAGCATGAGACAGGATGAACTCAGAGATCTGTGCGGTGAAGTAGACTGTGTGGTTGTTGTTGGCGGAAGAAACAGCGCGAATACTGCCAGACTTGCCGAAATCGCCCGCGAGGAAGGACTTCCATCATACATTGTTGAAACGCATGAAGAACTCGATGCAAAAGTATTGGCTATATACGATAACATCCTTCTAACAGCTGGTGCATCAACACCCAGCTGGAGTATTCGAAAAGTCCGGGAAAAACTTCTTGAAATTCAGGGGAACAGACTGAGATCCGGAAAATTCAGGGAGCTGCTTCAGAATCTGATTTTCGGGAATTTTCACATTCTCCCAATTACATTTGCAACGGGAATTGCGAGTTCGATCATTCTTGGTGGTATCGAGTGGTTTAAACCGGTGATTGCCGCTTCTCTTTTCCTTTTCGCAGTCCATACGGTGACTTCAGTTCTGGAATCCGGATATTCCCGCCCATCGGGTCTGCGGAGACAGGAATTTATCAGAAAGCATCGAATATTCCTTACTGTCTGTGCTTTAACCGCATTTACCGGATCCATGGGGATTTCTCTGTTTTTGAATCCTGTCTGGCCATGTGTTCTGGGATTAATGCTTGTTGCATTCTTTTTCTATTCTATTCCGCTAATAAGAAAAACCTATCCGTTCCGAGGATTGAGGGCTGTTCCCGGTTCCAGGGATCTCATGTTCGCCGGAGCCTGGTCATTTCTGCTTGCATTACTCCCCGGATTCATTTCAGCCGGTTCCACAATTAATCCCGGTTCTGTTCTATGGGCAGGCACACTGTTCTTTCTGTTTCTGGGCAGGTGCCTGCTGGCTGATTTAGTGGATATGCAGGGAGATGCTCTTATGGGAATGGATACCATTCCCATTCATGCAGGAAGAGAAAAGAGTGTCATTCTATTCTGGTGCTGTTTCGCTCTGGCTACTGTTCTGCCCGCAGCCGGTATTGTCATCAGGTATCTTCCTGTTCATGCTTCAGCCTTCGCGGGTGGGCTTATTACTCTGGCGGTCGGATATTTCTATCTGAAAAGAAGCCCTTTTCCATCAGAGTTTTCCAAAAGGATTATTGCAGACGGGAGTCTGTTTATCGCGGGATTCGCTCCAATACTCGCATACTGGGCACTGGAGGTATTATGAGGAGAATGTGTGATTCAGGTAAAATCTGTTTCTTCATTTCATTAATGTTGATGATTCTGATGATTTTGTCATGTTCAAAAACTGATGTATCTCTACACGATCAGGGAACAGGCGGTTGTAGTATTCCGGAATGGCAGCAGCTTATTGTATCCGGCAGTATTGTGAATCTCAGAGCAGGGCCCGGAACTGAATATGCCACTCTTGGACAGGTTGAAAGTGGTGATACTCTTCAGATTACAGGGGGACTTGATGACTGGTTCAGGGTGTATGTTCCGAACCTGTCTCTTTTTGCGTGGATATATGGTCCATTGACTTTCGGGGCGGAGCTTCCGCATTGATACATAAGATTTGATTATGCGAACGTTTTCATGATTACTGGAGGATAATAATGATTGACAGATATGTAATCCCCGAGATGGAGGAGATATGGACTGCTGAATCCAGATATGCAAGATGGTTGAGAATAGAGATACTTGCTGTGGAGGCAAGGGCGGAAGCCGGGTTTGTTCCAGCTTCGGATTTGAAGAATATCAGAGATAATGCCTCTTTCGATGTAAAAAGAGTCGAAGAAATAGAGGAAGTTGTAAAACATGATGTAATTGCTTTCCTTACAAGTGTATCCGAGAGTCTTGGTTCAGAAGCAAGACATATTCATTACGGTATGACTTCCAGCGACATTCTCGACACATGCCTTGCAACCCAGCTGAAGGATGCAGGGAAGATGATTATGGATGAGCTTGACAGTTTCGGCAGTGCTCTTGCCGGTCTGGTAAGCAGAACCAGAGGGATTCTCTGTATAGGCAGAAGTCACGGAATGCATGCGGAACCAACAACGATGGGTTTGAAGTTTGCCGGATACTACAGCGAATATCTGAGGTGTAAAGACCGATTAATAAATGGTCTTGAATCAGCATGTGTGGGGAAATTGTCCGGAGCAGTAGGAACTTACGCACATCTGGACCCATCCGTGGAGGAATTCGTTTGCAGAAGACTGGGAATCGGGATCGAAACTGTTTCGACCCAGGTTGTTGCAAGAGACAGGCACGCGGATTTTGTATATGCGCTTGCCTCCATAGGAAGTCTCCTTGAGAGATTCGGAACGGAAATACGGCATCTGCAGCGAACCGAAGTCGGTGAAGTTGAGGAGTCCTTCGGGAAAGGACAGAAAGGTTCCAGTGCCATGCCCCATAAACGGAATCCAATTATCAGTGAGAGACTCTGCGGGCTTGCACGCCTGCTCAGGGGCTATCTGATTCCATCCCTTGAGAATACTGTTCTATGGCATGAAAGAGATATAAGCCATTCATCCGCTGAACGCTTCATCTTTCCGGATTCCTGTGGGATAGCTCTATATGCGCTTTCCAGGGCAGTGAAGCTTACATCAAATCTGAGGGTGTTTCCAGATGCCGTCAGGAGCAATATTGAAAAGGCCGGGGACAGATTCCACTCTCAGACAATTCTGCTCGCTCTGATTGATAAAGGTTTTTCAAGAGAAAGTGGCTATAAGATGGTTCAGCGTGTTGCCATGGAGGCTATGGAACAGGGGATAGGGTTTATCGATATGGTAAGACAGGATAAGGAGTTCAAGAGTATTTTGTCCGGTAATGAGATCGAGGAGCGATGTGCCCTTGAGTATCATCTTCGAAATGAGGATAATACTCTGGGAAGGCTTGGTCTTTTACCAGCAGATGAATGATTTACGGGGGAGGGTGATATAGATGCTGATCGAAATACTTGGGGGGATTATCGCGGGAGCATTGCTGGTGTGGTTGATTATGATTACAAAAACCAGGAAAATAGCATTCAATAATGAGGAACGAGTCAGTTCGCTCAAGAATGATATTACAGCTCTTCGTTATGACAAGCAGGAAGCTGACGCAAG
The DNA here is from genome assembly GCA_030594645.1 of Candidatus Aegiribacteria sp. GTDB lineage: Bacteria > Fermentibacterota > Fermentibacteria > Fermentibacterales > JCC-6 > Aegiribacteria. Next base: position 33,987 of record JAUVEU010000010.1, on the reverse strand, counting down.
GCAGACCAGATATGATCTTGAGATTAAGAAACACCGTGCTATTGCAGTGCTGTTTCCTGAACTGGTAAAACAGGTGCTCGCGGCGAGAACTCCGGATGAACTTGCTAAACTCCTTGCCAGGGCCATGCACAGACTTACCGGATGTGATCGTATTGCGGTATTCCTGGCTGATGTCCGGGGAGGTAAACTTGGACTTGTGCATACCGAAGGACTCGGAGAAATTCTCAAACAACCTCTAGTAGTAAATGTCGGTGATGGACATGTGGGATTTACAGCGGAAACCGGGTTGGTTTTTGAAAAGAAGAATCTTGAGAAAGAAAGTGAACTTACTAAGAAGCGGCTTGAGAGAACCGCGATTCCGAACTTCCTGCCCGATCTCGCTGCGCCTATGGTGTGCCAGGGTGTGCTGTACGGAGTGATTTGCCTGGTTGATATACCGATAGAATCAACACTTCCAAGGGAAAGACTGGTTGCGATTGCCGCTGTTGGAGCGGCTGCATTTGAGGGTATTCGACTTCTTGGGAGATTTGAATCCGCCGCCGATATGGATCCTGACACAGGTCTTCCGGGTAAGGGACGATTCGAACCAATCCTTACTCAGGAGCTTGAGAGAGTCAGAAGATTTGACAGCCCTCTTGCTATAGTTGAACTTATAATTGAACGTGGCGCTATTGATGACAGGTTTCGTGCAAGAGAGTTCATGTCCATTGCCGCCAATCATCTCAAAGCGACTATGCGGAACATTGATGCCGGATTGAGAACCGGTGTTGATAAAATTATCATTCTACTGCCGGGTACAGGTGTTGAGGGCATGGAAAATGTTATGCAGCGTCTGCTTGATGACCTTCCAAAACTGGAGAATGATACCGGAGACAGCCTGGGTAACGTCAGAATTCGTTATCTTATTGTGGAATCAGGGAACAGTGATACGTTTGAGGGTGTATTAAGCAGACTTGAGCAGAAAACGTTCATCTCATCAATTGGCAAATGACCGGGAATTGTTTTACAACTGACCTATTTACGAAACATGCAAATTTCAATATCCCCGAACAGTAAACTGGAAGGTATCGATGGATCTAAGGGATAAGCTTAAGGAAGTAATCAAAGAACGTAGTCTTGCGATGACAATTCCGGAAGCAGAGAAACTGGCCGGTTATGTCGGTCGAATGCCGACTCCCCTCGAATTCCACCTGTTTGACACTATGTGGAGTGAACACTGCTCCTATAAAAGTTCAAAACCTGTTCTCAGACAGCTGCCGACGCAGGCTTCCAATGTTGTTGTGGGGCCAGGGGAAGACGCTGGTATCGTGCGATTCTGCACCTTCAGCGGAGTTGAATGGGATCTGGTTGTTGCTCATGAAAGCCATAATCATCCCTCCCAGGTTCTTCCTGTAGAGGGTGCCGCTACCGGAATAGGCGGGATTGTCCGAGATGTTTACTGTATGGGGGCAAAGGTAACCGGATCTCTTGACCTTCTCCGTTTTGGAGATCCCACAGGTGTCTCAGGTGAGCGAACAAGGGCAATCTGCCGCGGTGTGGTTGAGGGCATATGGAAATACGGGAATGCGCTTGGTGTACCAAACCTTGGCGGTGATACCAGATTCCATGAAGGTTACGATGATAACTGTCTTGTCAATGTTGTTGCTCTCGGGTTTGTCAGACACGACAGGATTGCGCACAGCTTTGTTCCGGAGGAAGCTCATACGGAACAGTATGTATTGATCCTGACGGGAAAACCAACTGATGATACAGGATTCGGAGGAGCCACTTTCGCTTCCGCTGATCTGTCGGATACAGCGGAGAAAGGCGCGGTGCAGGTCGCTGATCCTTTCCTCAAGAGAGTGCTTTCCGAGGCAAACAGGGTGGTTCTGGAGATGCTTTTCGAAAAAGAAATTCCGTTTGGATTCAAGGATCTCGGCGCTGGAGGAATTGCGTGTGTTACAAGTGAGCTTGCAGCTCACGGTGGGCTTGGCATTCATGTGGATCTGGATGAAGTACCCATCTCAATTCCAGGGCTTCCGCCTGAAGTCATTGCCTGCGCTGAAACACAGGAAAGATACGGACTCGCCGTGCCGGAGAGTGTCGCTGAGGAAATTCTTGACATTTATAACACCAGCTTTGAACTGCCCCGCCTGTTTCCGGGCGCTTCCGCTTCCATAATAGGCAGGTTCACAGAAGACCCCGTTTACAAAGTTGTTCACAGGGGCATTGAAGTGGCTTTCACTCCTATAAATTGTATCACCGAGGGTATTGTTTACGACAGGGAATCGAAATCGTCTCCGGTCGAGGTGATAGAACCTGACATTCGTCCTGTTGATCCTCCTTCCGATCTGAGGAAGATGCTGCTTTCACATGATGGAGCAAGCAGATCGCCAATATGGAGTTATTACGACAGCGAGGTTCAGGGAACAACTCATTTCAGACCCGGAGAAGCTGATGCCTGTGTAACTGTTCCGATTAAAGGATGCAAAGCGGGACTTGCGGTTTCAGGTGATGGTAATCCCTGGTTCGGTCAGCTCGAACCGTTTCTCGCGGGAGCGCATGCTGTCGGTGAAGCAGTCAGAAATGTTGTAGCGACAGGAGCTGTTCCGATTGCTGCCACGGACTGTCTGAATTACGGCAACCCGGAGAAACCTGACGTGTTCTGGCAGTTCTGCCGGGGCGTTGAAGGAATCGCTCATGCCTGCAGAAATCTGGGGCTTGAAAGCGGGCGTGAACATCCGCTTCCCATTGTATCCGGTAATGTAAGTTTTTACAATCAGTCATTGTCGGGCGGATCGATTCCACCATCCCCGATCGTAGCGGTTTTCGGTAGAATAGACGATTTCACCAGAGCAACCGACATGTCACTGAAAACTCAGGGAAATGTCATTGTTCTGATTGGCCCGAGAGAGGACGAGTTTGGCGGAAGCCTTTACTATCGTTCATGTCTCGGGCATTCAGGCGGAAAGGTTCCCCTTTTCCGTGGAGAACTCGAGTATGAGATGGCGCGATTTGTGCTCGATTGTGCAGAAGCTGGAATCTCACAGTCGGTTCACGATATATCTGAAGGCGGTCTTGCAATGGCTGCGGTCGAGATGGCACTGGCCACAAGAAAGGATGCCAGGAGGGGTGTAATTCTCAGTAAAGGTTTTACAGATCCCGTTTTCCTCTATTCAGAAACTCCAGGATATCTCATAGAAATGCTGCCTGAGGATTGGGAAGGTATTTCAGTGAAGCCGGACTTCGCCTCAGTAATTGGAAGGGTGACAGCTGATTTCTCGATTTCCTCCGATATCTGGAAGCTGAACCTTTCAGAAGTGCTGGAAGAGTACAGTACACTGCTGGACAGGATTATCTGGAGAGAGGAGCTGTCTGAATGACAAACAAACCTCTTGTAGCTGTTCTGCAGTTTCCCGGATCGAATTGCGAGTATGAAACCGCTTCGGTTGTGCGGGAATCGGGAATGGATGCCATGATATTCCGTTGGAATCAGTTGAAGGAACTTTCGGACTCCAGACCTGACGCGTTCATTCTGCCAGGCGGATTCTCTTTCCAGGACAGAGTAAGAGCCGGAGCTGTCGGCGCTAAAGAAGAGATCATGGATCTGGTTTTCAATGAAGCACTGTCCGGTAAACCGGTTCTCGGCATCTGCAATGGCGCGCAGATTCTTGTTGAGAGCGGTCTTGTACCCGGATGGGAAAACGGAAGAATAGAGTCAGCTCTTGCGGCAAATCATATTCACGGCCGCAGCGGTTATCTGAGCCGATGGGTATTTCTCCGTGCGAATGAAAGAGCATTAAAAATCTCGCCATGGCTTCGAATGATCGGAAACGACCCCATTCCTGTTCCGATCGCGCACGCTGAAGGAAGGTTTGTTTTCGCGGAAAAGGATAATAATCGAATAAGTGAATGCATGGCGCTTACATATTGTGATGAAAACGGAATTGAAACTGCTGATTACCCTGTGAATCCCAACGGTTCATTCATGAATCTTGCGGGAATTATGAATAGGGAAGGCAATGTCCTTGCCATGATGCCCCACCCTGAGAGAGCATTCTGGATGTGGCAGATTCCACCCTGGATACCCGGAACCTGGGGTGACCGCCGGAACTCTCTGCAACATGATCCAGCGTTAGCTGGCTCGAAAGGGCCCGGAGCGCTGTTCTTCAGAAGCCTTGCGGACTATTTCGAGCTCATATCCAGGGAGGATCAATGACAGAGGTTTCGATAGAAGTCAGGCTGAAGGCGCCTGATCCCGCTGCTATGACTGCTCTGTCGACATTAAAGCGGATCAATCCTGACACATGTCCGGGCAGGCTGGAAAGATACGATTACTGGCGGTTCATCAGACCCCTTGATGGAAAGAGAACTGTTGAAGAAATCGTGTTACATTTCCACGATATCGTGAACCCCAATAAACAGTCCTGGAGCTTTTCGGGCGGAAGCGGTATTCTCCTTTCCGGGGATGAAGAACTTGTCTGGGCTGAAGTGCTTGTTACCGACAAGGTAGACAGCATCTCCGAGAACTGGACTGATATCCTCAGGCGCAATAAATATGAAATTGAGAAAGTTATGTACTCAGTTCTCTGGCGGCTCGGATATTCATCAGGTACCTCCATGGCCGAAGCCAGGGAAAGAACACTTGCATTGACCATTACTTCGTATCGGGATCACGGTTTGCTTGCGAACCCTGTTTCTCAGAACATTAATCTGCTGGACCAGGCTTGAGTTCATACTCTCATCCCTACGAAAAATTCCTTCCTGAAATCAGAAGACCTCAACAATATACAGGTGGGGAATGGAACCTTGACTGTTCCCTGAAGGATAAGCCAAGGGTGACGCTCGTCTATCCTGATATTTACGAACTTGGGATGTCGAATTTCGGTCTTGTCATACTTCGCCATATGCTTGTCGGAAGCGGGAAGTTCGATGTAAGGCGCGCATTCAGTCCCGCTCCTGATATGGATGAGCTTCTGGACAGAGAAGGGCTTGACTGGACCGATCTTGAAAACGGGGATCCGGTTCGGAATAGCAGAGTAGTAGGTTTTGGCATTCCTTCTGAAGCGCTTTACACAAACGTTCTTCATCTGATCAGGAAAATGGGTCTTTCTCTAAGAAGCAGTGAAAGGAGTGAGAATTCACCGATCATTCTCCTTGGCGGGGGAGGCATAGCCAACCCTCTGCCACTGGCGCCTTTTGCCGATGCTGTTTTTCTGGGAGAGATCGAAGAGAAAGCAGTCGAGCTCTTCGAGATCCTTTCAGGCAGCGGATCACGTACCTTCCGTCTTGAACAGGCCGGTTCCATTCCGGGTATGTTCATTCCGAGTATCGGGAAAAAGCCTGTTGAACTGCAGAGAGTCAGCAATCTTCGCAGGGAATGGGCTCCTGTAAAGCAGCTTGTTCCGCTTTCTCGAGTATCTCAGGACCGCGCGGTTGTAGAAATAGCCAGAGGCTGTACCAGGGGATGCAGATTCTGCCAGGCCTCTCAGCTGAACAGGCCGGTGAGGGAAAGGCCTGTTACGGAGATTCTTGAATTAATGGATTCGATTTTAAAGTGTACCGGATGGGAAAAGGCAGGGCTGCTTACATTGTCATTCTCTGATTATTCAAGACTTCCTGAACTGCTTGCGGGAATGGATACGATTTGCACGAAACACCATTCTTCAGCTGGCAGACCGTCTCTAAGGCCGGATACCCTCAGCCGACTTGAGGATTGTTCTGATATCACCGGAAGAATAACAATGGCTCCTGAGGCCGGCAGTGAATTACTCAGAAGAAGAATGAACAAACCACTTGCTGATGAAGTTATTCTGAAAGCTGCCGATACGGTTTTCAGAATAGGAGCTAAAGGGATAAAGCTCTACTTCATGATTGGTCTTCCAGAGGAAACCCTGGAAGATGTCAGTGCCATTGGCAGGATCGCAATAGAAATCGGCAGGATAGCAAGGAAATACGGGCGCAATCCGCGTAAGAGTGTAACAGTAGCGCTGTCTCCATTTGTGCCCAAGGCGCATACTCCGCTGCAGTGGGCCTCTCAAATGTCAGATGAAGAACTATCGAGAAGAATCGGACTTGTTCGAAGAATATGCGGGAGGAAGGTATCTATAAGCTGGAACAGCCCGAAAGTCGCCTCTGTGGAAGCGCTCCTTTCACTCGGGGATGATGGAGAATCAGCAGATATGCTCGAGAAAGCCGTACTCAGAGGAGCCAGATTTGATGCCTGGACAGACAATTTCAGATGGGATATCTGGAAAGAACTGCTTGATGAGTACAGCGAACTTCTCGAAAGAGTACACAAGGGTTCAAAGCCTGGAGATCGACTGCCCTGGGATTTCATTTCAACAGGGGTTTCACGTGAATATCTTGTTTCTGAATTTGAGAAATACTTTCAGGAGACAACCACACCTGATTGCAGGGAGGAGGGCTGCACAGGATGCGGAGCATGCGATGGAGATTTACCAGAGCTGGACGAGCCTGGTGCTGCTGAGCCTGGAATCGCTGAACAATCGAAGGGACCTTACGCTGTATTGAGAATACGTTACTCCAAAACCGGTCTTGCCCGGTTCTCGTCCCATCTTGATCTGGTCAGGATGTGGGGCAGAGTTGTAAGACGGGCTGATTTGCCTGTTTCCTATTCAGATGGTTATGTTAGCAGACCGAGAATGCATTTTGGACCCGCTCTTCCTCTTGGTATGGAGAGTGTTGCCGAGTATGTTGATATACAGCTTGAAGAGGAACCCCTTGAGGAACCTCGCAAGCTTCTTGAACGAGTACTCCCTGATGGATTCAGGATAGAAGAAACATGGTTTATCCGAATCAGTGATTCTGATCCGGATGCGAATACGGTTGCGGCGGTTTATGTTGTACAGTCGGGAGATACGGAATGGACTTTCGACGCCGCTGGTAGAATAGCTGCCTCTCTGCAGGAAATGGATCCTGTTCTGAGCGCAGAAGTAAAGGATAAATGTTTCGTTGAACTGGTAACAGTAACAGGCAGTAAGGAATCACGTCCGGACTTATTATTGAACCGGATTCTTGATTCTCCTGCTCGAATTCGACGAACAAATGTATACGTGACTCTCGATGACAGAAGATTATTGAGAAGTCACAGTAAAGATCTGGAGAAGATTTTTTTTGAAAATTGATTTCATAATAAACTCTCATCCCGAAGTTACAAGAATTGCAATTCTTGAGGATGAGAGACTCATGGAGCTTATAGTTGAAGGCGGCAGCGAACGGAGGCAGGTAGGCAATGTTTACCTTGGGAAGATTAACGCTGTCCTTCCCGGCATGCAGGCGGCTTTCGTCGATATAGGAATGGAACGGAGCGCTTTCCTTCATGTCAGTGATATCAGAACAAGCGCAAATGACACAGAGAAATTTGCCAGATCCCTGGCAAGCGGTACCCCAATGGTTACGAAAGAAGTGAATGATTCTATTGAGAAAGTTCTCAGAAAAGGGCAGGATATCCTTGTTCAGGTAACCAAAGAACCTATTGGAACAAAGGGAGCCAGAGTCAGCACCAGGATTTCCATAGCGGGAAGATACATAGTAAGCATGCCAGGTGAAACTGTCACCGGAGTATCCAGAAAAATCACTGACAGGCGTGAAAGAGGGCGTCTGAGAAAGATTGTATCCAGTGTTATAATGCCCGGATATGGAATTATCGCAAGAACAGCCGGAATTTCACATGATGAAAAAGCGTTCCGGTCGGATATGAGCAGGATAATTGAACGATGGCGTGAAGTCGGCCAGCTAGCTCTTAAGAACAAGTCTCCGATACTTCTACATCAGGAGCACGATGTGATCACGATGACCATGCGGGATCTTGTCACTTCGGATACGAATTCTATCGTAATTGATTCAAAACAGGTGGCCAGAGATGCCAGGAAATACTTGAAGACGTTTGACAGCAGTATGATGGGTAAAGTCAAATATTACAGGGGAAAAAACCCCATCTTTGATCATTTCAATGTTGAGCAGGAAATATCTGGAATCATGGCCCGCGAAGTTCCATTGAAAAGCGGAGGATCACTGGTTATTGAACACACTGAAGCACTCGTGGCAATTGATGTAAATACAAAAAGGTATGTCGGCAGGAAAAAGCAGGAAAACACTATTCTCAAAACCAACATGGAAGCTTCTCGGGAAGTCGCGCGGCAGCTTCGTCTGCGAGATTTAGGTGGAATTATCGTTATTGATTTCATTGATATGGATATAGCAGAACACAGGGATAGAGTACTGAACAGCCTCCGAAGTGAATTAGGGAGGGATCGTTCCCCTACGAAAACATGCCAGGTCAGTTCTCTCGGACTCGTTGAAATGACGAGAAAAAGAGTCAGACCCAGTGTCTTCCAGTCACTGTCCGAACCCTGTTCGAATTGCGGTGGTACCGGAAGAGTGTTGTCGATTGAGTCAACTGCGACAGAGCTTGAACGTTTTATTGAACGGGCATCGATGAAGAAGAAGCACAAGAACCTGGTAATCTCAGTACACCCTGACATTGCAGCCTATCTTCACGAAAATGATGGGAAGAGGATGGATCATATAGCGTCCATTTCTCAGCTTGGTATTGAGTTTAGAGAAGATAATCAACTACGGGTGGATGAATTCAGGGTCTATTCAATTGATATGCATGAAGAAATCACTGAACTCTACGGGCATTCAGTGAAATCCTGATTTCCCGCAGATAACGACGGTAATTAATAATGGAGGTGGATAGTTGTACGCTATTATAGAGACAGGAGGGCTGCAGTTCAGGGTTGAACCCGGAATGAAGCTGAATGTCCCAAAGATTAATTCTGAAGAAGGAAGCACTGTCAAACTGGATAAAGTTCTCCTGTTTGCTGAGGATTCCAATATTGAAATCGGAACTCCGGTAGTGAAAGATGCGTCTGTTGAAGCGAATGTCCTTGAACATGGCAGAGATGGGAAGATAATCGTCTACAAGAGAAAAAGACGAAAAGGTTATGAGAGAACCCAGGGACATCGCCAGGATTACACAAGAATCGAGATCAAGACGATTAGTAAAGGATAGAGGGATATCCATGATTCTTTCCGGAAAGGCATTCGCGAAAACAGTACGGAAAAATCTGGCTGAAGAGATATCGAAGATTGACGGTCGGCCTCCCGGGCTGGCCGTCATTATCGTTGGTGATAATCCAGCAAGCCAGATTTATGTCTCCATGAAGAAAAAAGCATGCGAGAAAGCCGGACTAATCAGCAGGATTATCCATCTGGACGAAGCAGTTACCCGGAACGGGCTTTTACGTGAAATAGAAAACCTTAATCAGGATTCATCCATCGACGGAATTCTCTGTCAGCTTCCGCTTCCGGAACACATCCCGGATGAAACAGTTGCTTCGTCAATTCTCCCATCTAAAGATGTGGATGGATTTCATCCGGTTAACGTTGGAAAACTCTGGCGCGGAGAAGAAGGGCTATTTCCGTGTACACCTACAGGGATAATCGCTCTTCTTAAACACAGCGAAATACAGATTGACGGAGTCAATGCCGTTATCGTGGGCAGGAGCAACATCGTAGGAAAGCCCATGGCAGCCCTTCTGCTCCGCGAGCACGCAACCGTCACCATTGCTCACTCCCATACCCCGGACCTGCCAGGTCTGTGCAGACAGGCCGATATTCTAATAGCAGCTGTTGGAAAACCGCATTTCATAAACCAGGAATTTGTCAAACCCGGATCCACACTGATCGATGTGGGTATCACCCGTACGTCTGAAGGACTCCGGGGAGATGCAGATTTTGAACAGGTGAAGGATATCTGCGGCGCCATAACGCCTGTTCCAGGAGGTGTCGGCCCTCTGACGATAGCGTTTCTGCTTTCAAACACAGTAAAGGCCTGGAACCGCAACCGATAGTATACACATATGCGTGATGTTTCTGATATCGCATCATATTGGATAGAAAACAGTTACAATTTCAAAATAAAATGATAAGGTTGACATTGGCTACGTTAATGTCGTATGCCTACGGTGAGGGGTGTGAAAGGAGACGAAGTCATTCATCCGACTATTGTTTTAATGACACTTCTGGCGTTTTTTGGCAGTGCACCCCAACAGGGTGCTTCCCCGGCAGGAATACTCCAGTATCTTTCAGAACTGGATACTGTTAAAAGACAGCAGGAATTGCTTCTGTATGATTCCGGATATGAACAGCTTCTATCAGGTTCCGGAGCGTTTGAGGGTGCGCCGGGATTGTCGCAGCTTAATCATTTTTCAATTGTCGAGATCAGGGTATGGCAACCGCTTACACCGGCGAATCTGTCGATTCTTGATAGAAGCGGTTTCTGGCCTGCGGGCTGGTCTCCGGAAAATGATATTTTTGCTGCTGTTGTAACCGGTGAACCGGATGTTGATCTGTTGCGTTCATCTGAATTTATTCGATCAGTAAAACCCTGGAATGCTGCTCATTACAGCAGCAATCATGAACCGTCCAACTGGTCGGGGTATTTCCTCCTGAGAACCCTTGGAGAAAGATTGCCCGCAGGAGGCGAATGGATCCGTCAGGATCTGGCTCGTGTTCCAGGGGCTTCATCCGATTTCGAAAAACTCTGCGGGTTTCCAGGAGTAATTGAGGTTTCATGGGAAATCATTTCTAACCCTGAAAGCGCTCAATTCAGAGCTGATGACAGCAGACGTCTTATCGGTTGTCCCAGCGTTTGGGAATATTATCAGGGTGAGGGAATTATAGTAGGTGTGCTTGATACCGGAGTCTGGAGCGAACACCCTGACCTTTCTCCTGCGGTTATTTCCGGACCTCCTGATCAGGACGGACACGGAACCGCTGTATGCGGCGTTATTGCATCTCGGGGACAGGTTTCGCTGGGGTGCGAATTCAATGGAAGCGGTGTCGCTTACAACGGATCTCTTTTCGTACTGGAGCGTCCCTCAGGAATGACTCCCTCACAGTTGGACGGGTTTCTCAGTCAATTCCAGCTGGCGGGATGTGAAATAGTCAATAATTCCTGGGGATTCACTTCTTCAGGATATGATGAATTCTGTGAAATAGTTGATAGATGGGTCGATGAAGAAGATATGGTGCTCGTATTCTCAGCAGGGAATCAGGGCGGAGCTGGAACAATTACATCACCCGGCAATGCGAAGAACTGCATTACGGTCGGAGCAGTTACCTACGTACCGGATGAGGATGGTAACTGTTACCTCGCCACTTACAGCAGCCAGGGACCCACGCAGGGCGATCAGCGGCTCAAGCCTGATATACTTGCTCCGGGTGGTGAGTTCTCAGGCACCACAATGCTAAACGGAGTCGTATCGACAAACGCGATGTATGATGACCAGTGGCTGGATGATCCGGAGAACAGATGGCCTGGTGTATCATCCTATACACGAAGAGCCGGTACAAGTATGGCCGCCGCGCACGTATCCGGAGCGATTGCGCTTTGTTATGAGAAATACGGGGATCTTGTACATCCTGAAGATATTGCAGCTCTTCTCGCAGCAAGTTCCATTCCTCTTGCCGGTAATACAGGCTCTCCTCTCAGCGGATACGCGACTACAGGATACGGATATGGACTTCTTGACGCTTTCCATCTCCCCGGTGTTTACTTCTCGGAGGAAGTTGATCGAGTTCTCTGGGTTTACGAAACATATATTGAAGGTCAATTATACAGAGAATGGACATTCTACATTCCATCAACAACCCTTTCGTTATCCGGGGCAATGGCATACAGTGATGTCCCAGGGGCCTCCATAGGCAACGACCTTGATTTCTCGCTGATATCACCTGACGAAGTCACTTATAGCTACACGCTGCCGGTTGGTGTAACAGGCGAGAGCCCACTGGAGAAAATATGCATTGAGAATCCACAATCCGGTGCCTGGAGAGCAAGAATAGTGGCTGAAAGCTGGTCTGACCCCGGAAACCCGTTTGAAGAGGAAGATTATTCACTTGTGGTGTATACCTATTCCAGAAATCCTGATGTGAGAGTTCTGTCACCTGTGGACACAACCATATATGCAGCCCCCGGAGCTGAACTGAGACTTCCTCTAGGTGTGAAAAACGACGGAGGATACATTACGGTCGGAACATGGGGCAGTATTGAAGCACCCTCTGGCTTTGGTGGAGAAGTATCAGTCCCGCGATATATGGGTAATCTTGTTTACAGAAATGCTGTGAGTGTAGATACGTTTACGATAGAGACTCCGGATCAGCCTGGAACATATGATCTGCTTGCACGGGTTGCTGCGGCGAATCTCGGATTGCAGCCTGATTCATCGATATTTCAGGTTGTTCTAGCGTATCCTGATCTTACCGTGTCTTCTCCCAGCCCGGACTTTTCACCTCCATTCTTCGTTGGACAGACAGTTCTGTTCTCGGTTGTCGTTACCAATCAGGGACAGGGTCCTGCAGGAGAATGTGATCTCGTACTCTATCTTGAAGAGGATCCTGACAGCACTTCAAATCCATTGACTTCATTTATTGTTCCACCCCTTCAGGGGGGTGAGACTCACATGTTCAGTATGCCTGTTACATTCTCGTATTTTGATATGGGTATACGATATATGATTGCTGCTGTTGACGAGGGAGACCAGATTGAGGAATCTTCCGAGTCGAATAACAAATCGGTTTTCGGTTCTTTTTCCGTTGAAGGTATCCTTGCGCCACCTGAGTATCTTTCTGCTGAAAGCGGCAACAACGGATTCATCCCTCTGAGCTGGAGCGCTCCGTCCGCGGAAAGCTCCGGAACTGGTTCTAAAGGCTTATTCGGTTATCAGATATACCGGAGTCTGAGTCCACTCGGACCGGATCCTGATCCGATTGTAAGCCTGTCCTCCATTGATACTTCATATGTTGATTCCCTTGTCAGCAATGGAGTTACCTATTACTACTGGGCAACCACAATCTATGAGAATCCATACGGAGAAAGTGATTACAGCAACATGGCCAGCGCGACGCCACAGGGTCCCAGCGGTTCACTTTCCGGTGAAATCTGGGATATTCATACTGGCCAGAGACTTCGGGATGTTTCTGTAAGCGTAGTAGAGATAGGACTTGAGCAGCTCACTGATTCAGACGGCATGTATAGTTTCGAGAGTGTTCCAGTTGGACCTGTTCCCATTCGTGCGGAGAAGTACGGATACATCACGGTAACGGATACAGTTTTCATATACGAAGATGAGATGACCGTGCACGACTTTCCCATGCAGCGGGATTACGGGCAGGGAATGAATGTAATTCCAAATCCCTTCACTCCCAATGGAGATGGAATCAACGACGTTGCTACTTTCATCTGGCCGGCGGCCAACGGAGATTGGTTGTCTGTGACAATCTACAGTATTGAAGGTGTACCAATCGTAACAATTGAAGGTGAAGAACCATCTTGGGACGGACGTGATGATGGAGGGGGAATTGTTTCCGGGGGGATCTACGTTTATATGGCGTGGGCTGGAAACACAAGGATGAGTGGTGTAGTATGCGTTGCAAGATAACATTTTTGCTTCTTCTGCCCCTTCTATTCGTGTCTACAGTTCACTCGGATCTGATACCGGGAACCAGAGCTATGGGACTTTCAGGAGCTTTCATCTCACTTGGCGATGATGCCTGGGGTGCGTGGTGGAATCCCGCTTCAATCCTGCGAGCGGGAAGAATACTCATCGGAACCGAGTATTCGAGCCTGTATCCGAATATGGATAACGGTTCACTTCATTACGCAGCTCTGAGCTACCTGCAACCTCTGTCAAAATTTGTTGCTTTTTCAGCGGGAGCTGACTATCTCACATCTGCCGATCTCTATTCTGAAGGGGAGGCAAATCTTTCTTTTGCCTTCCGACCAGGGATATTTCCTGTGTCAATCGGATTAACAGGAAGATATCTTTTCAGGCAGTTTGCAGATAATGAATTCACATCTTATGACCCTCTGTTTGCTATGTACGGACAAAAAGGGCAGGGAATAGGTCTTAATGCCGGTTTTCAGGCTGAACTGGGGAGGGCCGCAACTCTAGCAGGAGTTGTCAGGAACATTATTAAGCCTGACCTTGGTCTTGAAACCACTGATGAACAATGCATGCAGTTTTCTTTTGGTGCTGCATTCTACCCCCGTTTTGTCACTCCTGTTCTGCAGGTTGATTACGGTATTGAAAGAATCGGAGGAAAACTCGATCTCAACGTCTCAGCCGGTTTTGAAAAATGGATAGGTTCGACTTCCGCATGGGGAGTCAGAACCGGGTATTCTTTCAAAGCTTCAGGTCTTTCCCATGAAATCTCAGCTGGTTTTTCAGCAAGAATGGAAGGATCGATTCCAATGGAACTCGATTACGCTTTCAGTTTGCCGCTGAACCAGCTATACAGCACCTGGGGCAGACACAGAATCGGTCTGACCTTCAGAATTGGTGGTGATACATGGGACGAGAATCGATCGAGAGTGCCTCTACCGCCTATGGTTGATAAGAGAACATGGCTCCCTGACACTGACATGTACGAGTTTGATCTGTGGGCTAATAGAGATATTCAAGAGGATTCATTATTGGTGGCGCAATACGATGATATTCCTCTTAACAGCAATATCCATCTTGATTCGGATCAATATCTATACGGATATTTCCCCATCAACAGCTCACTTGAGCAATCAGATATCCGTAATCTGACTGCCCTTTTCAGAGTACCAAGATTCTGGGTCGAACAGTATGGACTGGAGCTGAGGCTTCTCCGCTTATATCAGGTTCTTGAAGATGGATCACTTGAAAGAGTTCCGGCGGCGTTAATCGATGAAGATGAAGCCTACCATTACTACGAGACGAGTCTGGAGCGGTTCAGAGATTGCATTATTACCTGCCGCCCGGCAGAACTGGTAATGCTCGAACCGAGAACAGTATACGGAGAGGTTGACAGTGTAGACATTCTCGAAGCATCTCTGAGCTTTCGGGTGAATAAGCTCTGGCTGGATGAGAATCGCATTGATCCTCTGAGCATTGGCCTTTCGAGGGTGCAGGGGGGAGTCCCGCTTGATGTTGAGGTCAGGCAAATCAATGAAGATCTCGAGTTCTGTTATTATGAAACTGATCCTATTGACCTGTTCCAGTTCGTGATTGTCGCGACCGAACGACAGGGGTTACCTGTATCTACTATCTATTTCGATTATAATATTGAAAATATAAGAAATGATCAGATTCCTTCACTTGATCAGATCATTCAGACACTTAGAGCCAATCCTGGCGTTTTTGTGTCAGTAGAAGGGCACGCTGACAGCGATGGCACCTTCTCACACAACGACGGGCTGTCGAAAGACAGGGCAATCAATGTTGCCGAGTATCTTTCTTCGAAGCTCGAAGGTGTTGATATAGAAATCGAGCCTGTATGGTTCGGTGAAAGGCGACCTGCTGCCGCGAATGATACCGAGGTGGGGAGGGAACTGAACAGAAGAGTTGAAATAGTTATTCTACGAAGCCACGACTGAGGTTTAAATGTAGAGAAAGAGATAGGGGTATAGAATGAATGGGCTTTTCATAATACAGCTGGTTGGTGTCGCCGGTCTGTTCATTGGTCTTGGTTTCTTCATTTCAATTGTTTTGAAGATGCACAAGACTTTAAGTGAAATGGATGTCACCCTGAAATCGCTTGGTCAGGAGATAAAGGAACTGATGCCTCGTGTTTCATCAGCGATGCTGGAGATCGAAAAGACAGGGGAGGATATCGGTAGAACAGCGAACGCGTCTACAGAACTCCTGAACAGGATAAACGGTATGACGGGAACTTCTCCGGTGATTGATTCCGCAGCGCGATTCCTTCCTGCAATTATATCTCTGGTTCGCTTCGCCACTCCGCTGCTTTCAAGAAAGAAAAACAAATGAAATACCTGTCAGCACTTTCTATTCTAATCCTTCTGGTTTCATGCAGGAGTCCTGCAACCGGTCCTGTCAAGGGAGTCCTTGTTGTTTACGGATCAAGTGTCGATTATGGCCTGGTTGATGAATTGCTGGATGACATTCAGATTCATGTTACAACAGTAGACACTGAAAACGTTTTCAGTTTTTCCTCATGCACTGAAGAGATGTTCAGAGGAGATCTCAAGAACAGGAGGACCATTCTCTTTGTTTCTGAGCAGGAGGATCAGCTTCCAGATGAGCTTAAGCAGATAGATGGTGTTTATCAGGCGGACGATGTATGGGCAACCGGACAGGATGTATTTGGTATCATTCTGCCTGAATTCACGCATTTGACTGAATTATCCGAACTGCTCGAGCGATCATATAACGAGCACTTGTCGGCCTATATCTACGGAAGCTTCGTTTCCACACAGATGAGCAGCCCTGAGAGAATAGACAGTCTTCGAACACTTGGTTTCAGTATGGATATCCCCAAATCTTACCATCTTTCCGACTGGAACCCTGATGCTGGATTTCTACAGTATCAACGCACCGTATCCGATGAATGCCTCCTTCTTCTGAGCATAAGATGGATTAATGATGAAACCATACTGAATTCGGATGAAGCCATTATTTGGCGCGAAACTGTTGCCAGACACCACTTTTACAATGCGGCTGCAGATTCTGTTGACAGATCAAGGGTTGTGGCGGCCCCGTTTGAGCTGCATGATCTCAGAGGGTGGAAGCTTCTTGGAATGTGGCGGAATCCTGATCATCTGAACGCTGGAGCATTTACCAGTTATATTCTATTTGCCGATGGACGAAGGTATCTGCTGGATATGGAAATATTCCATGAACACAGAGAAAAGGAACCATATGTCCGGGAAGGCTGGATAGTAATGAATACTTTCTTTGCAGGAGGATGAAATGGCAGGCAGTGATAAATCCAGAGAGATAGAAAAACTTGAAAATGAATGGGTTAAACACCCGACAGCTACAGTCTGTGCACGTCTTGCTGATCTTTTAAGGCAGAGAGGAAGGCTGGACGAATCTCTGGAAATGGCTGAAATTGGATTGAGAAGATGGAATGGAAACACATCCATCAGTATCGTCCAGGGTAAGTGTTTTCGTGATTCAGGTCTTCTTGAAAAGGCACTTGATATTTTTCGTGGCGCGCACGATGCTCAGCCACAGAATCTTGTTGCTCTTCTAAATCTGGCGCAGATTCATTTCCAGAAGAAGCAATGGAGCAAGGCCGTGGAATATCTCGAGGAGTACTTGTTCGAGCATCCAGGTGATGAAGAAGCTCGAGATTTGCTGGAAGATGCTAGAATAAAGAAGAATTCTGCAAAAAACTATTATGACGATGATGACGAGAGTGCAGATGAATCCGACACTGATTCAGGTGTATTTCCGGAAACTGAAAGAATGACAAAGGTTCTGAAGTCGCAGGGAATCGAGTCAGATTTCGAAAATGTGTCCAAAGAGGAAGCCCCCGAGTCTTCTCCCGAGGAGGAACCTGATGCTCAGATTTCATCATCCGGCAGTCTCCTGGGTTTTTTCTCTGAAGAGGAAAAGGATGAGTTCCAGTTGAAATTGTATGACAAAGAGGTTGAATGAATTCTCCCGGATTGATAACTGTTATCAATGGACCCAATCTCTCAGGGCTTGGTAAGCGGGAACCTGCTCACTATGGAAACACGACACAAAGTGAACTCATTAAACAGATAGAACATAAGGCTTCCTTGAAAGGCATTTCCATTGATTTCTTCCAATCTGACATTGAGGGTGAATTGGTACAGGCAATAGGCAGGGCTTCCGGAAGTTCAATTGGAATCGTTATCAACCCCGCAGCATATTCACATTATTCGATCGCAATTCTGGATGCTATGAGTGCGTTTGACGGTCCTGTGGTCGAGGTTCACATCAGTCAGGTTCTGTCTCGTGAATCTTTCAGAAGCAATCTGATTACAGCCAGAGCTGCTGATGCATTTATCGCTGGAGCTGGTATCACTGGCTATCTTGATGCCATTGATATCGTCTGTGATATGGCAGGCGAAAACAGTTCCTGATATTCGTTTAAAACAATCAACACAATTCGAAAAATGAAGATGGAGTTTACGCACGATGGCAACAAGTAACGATTTCAGGCGGGGTATGGTAATAGATGTCGATGGTATCCTGTATCAGATTGTATACTTTCAGCATGTGAAACCGGGAAAGGGTCCGGCTTTTGTCAGATCGAAGCTTAAAGGAGTTCTCTCCGGAAAAGTCCTTGACAGAACATGGAGAGCCGGTGAAAAAGTAACAGAGGTTCGCGTGGAACATCGGATATGGGAACTGCTCTACATCACTGATCTGGCTTTTGTTGTAATGAATCCTGATACTTATGAGCAGGAAAATCTTGATCATGATCTGGTAGGTGACGCTGCGAAGTATCTGATTGAAAACAGTAAGGTGAAAATCGCGTTTGTGGATGATATCCCGATTATTGTTGAACCTCCTGATACTGTTGAACTCAGGGTGAAGAAGACGGATCCCGGTCTCAGGGGAGATACTGCCAGCGGAGGGTCCAAGCCGGCTACTCTTCAGACCGATTTGCAGGTTCAGGTTCCATTGTTTATCCAGGAGGGTGATGTAATAAAAATTGATACTCGAAATGACAGCTATCTGGAAAGGATATAATCCTGAACTCTGACCGCATAATTCTGATTCCGACATACAACGAAGCACAGAATATTATTCCGTTATATGAACAGATTCGAAAAGAATGCGACTTTGATCTGTTGTTCATTGATGACAGCTCTCCGGACGGTACGGCTGATTTGATCGGGCAGCTGGTTAAATCCGATCGAGGCGTTAATCTTCTTAGCAGGGATGAGAAAAAGGGACTTGGTCAGGCATATAGAGCTGCCTTCCGGCATGTGCAGGAAATTGGGAAGTGGAAACGGGTATTCATGATGGATGCCGACCTTTCTCACCAGCCGTCACATATCAAAAGAATTGATGAAGCTCTGGATCAATATCATTTTGTGATAGGTTCAAGATATCTGAAAGGTGTCAGTGTTCTCAACTGGTCAATAATGCGGTTGAATATGAGTTATGCCGCTAACAAGTATATCAGGTTCATTACAAGGCTGCCGTATACGGATTGCACGAGCGGATTTAGAGGTTTCCATGCAGATGTGATACCAGCTCTTTTATCATCAGGCATCAAAGCGTCAGGTTACGCCTTTCTTGTGGAGACCCTTTACGGTGTCTGGAAAGAGGGTATCGAGATAGGTGAAGTACCGATTGTATTTGTTGAAAGAAAAATGGGCGCCTCTAAAGTCTCATCAGGCATTTTCATTGAATCACTATTCACACCAATTCGTCTGCTCTTCCGAGGAATAGGGTCAAATCTTTCCTCTTGATATTTGAATCAACTTATCACTTTGTTTAGCAAATCTTTCCTTCAGTTGTGGATCATTTACCTTTTGAGGTTTGAGTTCTTTTATTAATTTCCTCAGAGCAGGTTGCTCCATTTCGGAACTTTACTTAATAATTTTTCTTTCACTGTTAAACAGCGTCAAATTGATGCTATTTATCAAGAGGAAAGATTTGACCCTACCTACCCCCTACCTACATTCAGTAGTTTTCCCAGCACCAGGTTATGAATGTGTCCTGCCATGCTCTCGCGGTGAAGGTATATCCACCTGGAGTTTCAAGCATGATCACAAGGATAATTCTCCTGCCGGATGAAGCTGTAAGTACTCCGGCAATTGTTGAAGTATCGTTCAATGATCCGGTCTTACCCCTGAAAGCCCCTCGAGGGAGATTGCTCATTCTTGATTTCAGCGTTCCGTCCACACCGTTTACGGGCAGTGTTGCCAGAAATTCAACACCCCATTCAGGTGAACTGATTCCATTTGAAAGAATTGCAGCGAGGTGTCTTGGAGCCAGAAGATTCAATCTGGAAAGTCCTGATCCATCAGCAAGCTGTATTCCAGGAACACCAGGGACGAGATCTCTGAGAATCTGTCCTGCAACATCACAACCAGCACCGGTCGAAGCAGGAATTGACCCTGCTTCCAGGCTTACGGTTCTTAAAACCATTTCAGCAATCATGTTTCTGCTCCATTTGTTCATTGATGTCAGAAGAACAAATAGAGGATCTGAATAGATTACCGATGTTCTGATTAGTGTAGTATCATCCGGTGCTTCACCTTGCAGGACAGTAGCGATATCCAGTCCGGTATTCTCAAGCGCGAGGGAGAACATTTCCGAGAATTCCATTGATGGACCGGCAAAGGGTTTGTACAGCACTGCGTGAGTATCCGGAGGTATAGTACCCTGAAGAGTAAGCCTGGGCGCGTTATCTTCCCATCCGTTAACAGCGGTTCTTATCTGAATTCTGCTTCCGATGGTAAGATTGTTAGTAATCAAAAGATCAGGCAGGGGAGGGTAGACGAAAGTTCTCATGGAATCACCGACTGTTGAAATAATAATCTGAAGGATATTGTCTCCAATGGAGAGGCCTTCGATTGGAGGACAGTACACTTTACTCCAGTCATTTGCATCCCATCCCGGACAGTGGGATTCCTCATTGAATTTCGAGGTATCCCAGAACAGTTTCCAGGATGAGCCGGGTGGTAGAGACGCAGCTGTCTCAAGGGCCATTATCTCAATATGTTCCGCACTTAATAATGGAGCCCCGGAACCGATGATGTACAGATTACCGCCCGGCAGGTCAGCGAGTACTTCTGTTTCGTAAACATATGAAGGTCCAAGCTTCATCAGAGCAATGTAAGAAGTTACCAATTTTACAGTTGATGCAGGTCTGAAACACTGGTCCTCATTAATGCTAAGGAGAATTTCTCCTGATTCAGTGTCCTGGGCGTAAATCCCCGCGCGCCAGGATGTGGGAATTTCCGGCATTTGTAATGATATTGAGAGAAGCAGAATTAAATGAAAAACTGGATTCAAGGAAACCTCCTGTTGACATGGAATAATATGAAGCTACATTTGAATCCTGAATATAATCGACCACTAAAGGAAGCGTATACGGAGGAAAGAATGAAACGTCTGTTCGTGTTTTTTGGAATTGTGTGTCTCTTCACTGGCTGCGGTCATCACTTTCCTGAAGATGCTGCCATTATGGTGGGATCTGAAACTGTGAATAAGGACAGACTTGCATTAGCACTGGAACCGTTTCATGGTGATTCTCAGCTGGTAAACCTCAGGGTTGAAAGCACAATTAGCAGAATGCTCATAATAAAGGATGCTGAAGAAAGAGAATTTGACACCCTGCCGGAATTTCAACGCAGCATATATGGGATAGAGAATAACCAATTGCGTCAAAGATGGCTTAACTGGATATTAAATGAGAAAGTGGAGCTTTCCGCAGATACGGTGGAGGAATACTATTCCCAGCTTGGTACCATGGTGAGTTACACATCGATAACTATTAGCGATAGTATTCTTTGTGACAGCCTCAGACAGCTTGTTCTGAATGGACATGATATGGGAGATCTGGTTGAACTGTTCTCGATAGATTCATATGAGACTGCCGTCAGGGGTTCTTTTGGACCTATGGATCTGATAAGGACTTCTTCGGAAGATTTCAGGCTTTTACAGGAGCTTGAAGCAGGTGAAGTATCACCAATGATTCCATTTGATTCAAACTGGAAGTTTCTGCAGATGGACAGTATCGAACCCGATTCCGTTCCACCTTTTGAAGATATCAGCGAATCCATATCCAGGCAGATTCTTGGCAATCTGAGAGATGAGTACAGACTGAAACTGGAAGACAGCCTGGTAACTGTATATGATCTCCGGATAACATCTGGAATACCTGAACTCATAGCTGAGCATGCAATTGATAATAGAGGGAACTATGAGCCATACTCCATCGAGCAGGAAAAAATGGCTGCATATACTTTTACAGGGGGAGAACAATCACTTCTGAATCTAGTCGAAGATATCAGGACTATGCCCGCTTTTGCGTTCCGCGCACCTTCCGATAATGAATGGGTCGAGAGTTACTGTAGAACACAGGGGTTATACGATATTATGTCAATTGAAGCCAGAAAGCTTCAAATGGATACTCTGCCTGAAATACTGTCCATAGTCGAACGACAGGCTTCAGATGAGCTGCTTGATGTGTATTACAGCCTGGTAATTGAGCCTGGAATTGAACCGACTCCCGCGCAGTTACTCAAAATGTATGAGGATAGTCTTTCAAATCTGATTGTCTATGAACAGAGAACATTTAAGACAATCGGAGCATTAGGAGAGGATCAGCTGAAAATACTTCATCAGATCCTGTCAGAAGGTGAAGAACCATTTGACCGTCTGGATGATTTGACACCGCTTACTGATCTTCTTGCCCCGGACGAGACCGTTCTCACCAATCCCATGACAATTAGTGACATCCCAGCCCCATGGAATGAAATGCTTTTCGAAGCTGAATTATTCGAAACCGTTTTATGTTCCCTTTCAGCCGAGCGAGTTCTTGTATTTAAAATTGAAAAGATAGTACCGGAGCATCAGGCATCATTTGATGAAGCAAGGGAGAGTCTTCTTGAACCTGTCAGGGCTTTGAACGAAGAAAAAGTTGTCTCTGAACTTGTAGACAGTCTGCGGTCAGTATATCATATTCAATTGGATAGAGATTTTATTGACGGATTTATCTATTCCGATTCTTTAACTGAAATAATTCCATCTGAACCGGTATCTTCTGACAGTCAGGAGATAATCTGATCAGTATGCATTCAAATAATCGGAACATATTGTTTTCGGGAGGTGTATAAATGAACTGCCGATGCTGTGGATACGACAACAACGGACGAGATACCGGCAAGTGCGAAAACTGTGGTTTTGAACTTTCATCACAGAATGATTCCATCAAGGATAGAAGAATTGCACTTCAGGAAAAACTTGATAAACCTGTCAGCTTCAAAGAACGGACTAAATTTACAGTCCCCCCGCCCAGAGGGCATATTCCAACAATTGGTATTCTGATTGCGTTTATAGGGTTGGCCACGGCATATGTGGTTACTCATGTTTTTGACCGATCAGAATATACACCCGTACTTGCTCAAAGAATTCAATACGAGGAAATAGTTGAAGAGAATCCGGTTGATTCCATTGCTTCACTCATAGGCTCTGATATAGTCTACGTTTTTAATGATAGTGCATCCAGAGCATTACCAAGAGCAAACGTTGATATGACAATGATTCCAGAAGGATCAACTGTGTCATTTCTTGGAAGCAGAATTGTACCTTTACGTCCGGCGGCAAGTTACGTTCTTCAGAAAATCAGCCTGAGGGAAATTAAACCCCTCAGGATTGACAGACTCTGCGTATGGACTGACAGCACCGAGACTGATTTCTTTTCAGCACCCCTCATCAGATTGGATCAAACCATTGTTGATACCATTCCAGGAGCTGTTATTATCAAATTATACTTTACACCGGAGATGATCAGAGGGAGCGTTGATGAATTCAGTATCCGCTATGACAAGGCTATCACCACGGATGAATATACTGACAGTCAGCTAAGCGACGTTATTTTCACTGTTTCCAGGAGGTTACAGGGGAAAGACTTCGGTGAAAGACAGATTCAGGTTGCCACCATGTTTGACTACGATGCCTACAATCTTGGTGAAGCGGTACAGCTAATGAACCGTATCGTACCATTTGTAATTGACAGTCTTGGATACAGTGGTTTTTCGGTGAGCGTGTTTTCGCTTACTGATTAGTCGCTTTTTCTCTTTCAAAATACAAAAGAGGAATCATTAGGCGAAAAAAACACAAACAGGATAAAATAGCGAAAGCCACAAAGCAGTTTGTGACACCACTACTTCCAGAGAATACTGGCAAAACATTCAGTAAATCTGAGCTAGTTGAAGATCTTGATTTCATGCTTAAAACAATGGAGGATATTCATCCGAATCTGTATTTCTATTTGCCGGAAGATAGTGCAAAGGTGTGTGCAAAGGAGGTTAAAAAGACACTGCATGACGGCTATAATAGAATTAGCTTCTTTTCTCAAGCAGCTCAACTTGTAGCTCAATTTCATGATGGGCATACACGCGTTTATATCCCTAATGAGGAGTATTTCAAGTATAGGGATGGTATCGGTCTATTCTTTCCCTTTGATGTTGACTGCTCTTCGGGGAAGATAAAAATTCTCCAATCACAGTCTGAAGAATACCACTCTTGCCAAGATGCTATTATAACCAGAATAAACGGGCATTCTGCTGAGAAAATACTTGACTCAATGATTGCTCATTTAGGCTTTGAGCGTCGTGAAATGAGCCTGAAGTTTCTTACAGATGTCTTCCGGAAACTGCTTTTTCTTCTATATGGACCAACCAGTACTTTTTCTTTATCGCTGACTAACAAAGGGAATGTTGAAGAATTGGAATGTTCTGGTGTTCCATTCAAGATAATAAAGCAAAATATAGAACATGAACAAACAATCCAAGAGATTCCTTACTCATTTGAGATTCTTGAAGAGAAGAAATGTGCGATTCTAGACTTTCGCAGTTTCATTGACCAGAATAGATTCGATAAATTCGCTCAGAATATGTTTAAGGATATTAAATCAGCAAAAGTTAACAAACTGGTTATAGATCTGAGAAAAAATGGTGGAGGGAATTCTGGATTAACAGATGTACTTGCATCATACCTTACTGATAAACCCTTCAGGCAATTTTCCGGAATGGATATGAAAGTGTCTAAACTCATTAGAAAGCATTATTCTGTAATGGTTAAGCTTCATACATCATTTCCAAGGTGTCTTATTCCAGCACGATTTGTATTTCCGTTTCCATGGAAGAAAAAAATAGGTGAAACTATTTCAGTTGAAGCAGAACCTTCAATATCTGAATCTAATCCACTCCGTTTCAAGGGAAGAGTTATTGTACTAACAGGACCGTATACCTTCTCATCTGCAACTGGTTTAGCCGTGGCAATTAAGGATAACGATATAGGAATTGTTGTAGGGTCTCCTACAGGTGGATTGGCAAGTACATACGGTGATAGTTTTGTTTTCAGCCTTCCAAACACTCATTTGCAATGTGGTGTTTCTCACAAATTTTTTATTAGACCAAATGAAAATAGAGTTCTGGAACCTCTTCATCCTGATTATTTAATTGATGATTCCAATCATACTTCCACATCGGATAGAGTTCTTGAATTCGCTATAAATAGTGAATTAGTCAATCCTTAAAATAACAGTATGAAACTGATGCAGATTGTATGGTGATAAGATCAGTATTCCCTGCAAAAGTTATTTTTGGGGTTTTCTTTCACCTTATCAGCACAAGCCTGACGGAAGAGACCGATTGTTCCGACCGGTATACCGCAGAGTATACGCCGGATGGGATATTTTCATCAGTCGGCCAGTTAAATGTCCTGTCTGAACTCCCTGATGAGACAATATCGCTGAAGATCAGTCTTCCGGATGTGTCATAGATTAGAACAGTACCTTCTATATCAGATGATGATAAATTCAAAGTGAAAATAGATGAGGGATTTCCGGTCAGGAGGGAAAGCAGGCTTGATTCGGGATTTCCAGTATCGTCTGCAATTCCGAAATCCGATGAGAAACGTATCGCGTCTATTACGATTATCTGTCCTGCGGTGCCTGTGTAATCACCTGTTATCACTGATAAACCCTCTGATGCGTTCCATGGACCTCCAAGAGGAATCCATTCGTTCGCGTACGAAGACTGCTGGATTATCAGTGTATCTTCTACTCCATCGTGAAGAATCCTGTAGCTTGCTTCAGCTGTTCCGCCTTCCGGCAACCAGGTCTCAAGTATATATGAGAGGCTGCTGTCTGGAAGTTCAAAAGTCCATTCAGCCCAGTTGATATCCGGGCCTGATGAGATGGAATACGTATAGAAGTACCCGTAGAACTGTCCGCCCTGGGTAACATTACACCAGTACTGTGCCGGACCATGAAGGGTGAATCGGCTCTCCAGATTATCAGTGATGTTGTCCGTCCAGATATCGCCGCAGAATGATTCTTCAAGGCAGTCCCATAGTTCGGTTCGGGAACCGTCATATCCGAGAGCCCATATTCCAGCTCCCTGAAGATCGGCTTCCCTGATCATATCGTACTTCAGCGAAAGGCTTTCTTCATCATCATACCATCCCTGATTCCATCCTCCGCTGTAGAAAGCGTACCAGGGAGTGAGTGACTCGTTGTCCCAGAGCCTTCCGTACGCTTCAGCCCTGTTCACAAGTGTAGTATAGAAGAGCGTGGCGCAATCACCGATGACCGATGAATGAGGTGCGCTCCCTTCTGTTTCCCACTGGTGTCCGTAGTAGGGGAGGCCGACTACGATTCTATCATGATGGGAAGGAGCGTACTTCGCATAATCCCCCATACACCAGATCATGTTGCTGGATGATTCGGATGTGGCTCCCCATCCGGTTAAAGGGCAGCATGGACCGGCAACGGATGACCATGAGCCATGAAACGGGTAACACATCATGAAAAGGGCATCACAGATCTCTGCAAGTTCCGAATAATCAAAAGCGCCCCCCCAGTCTACAGGAGGTGTACAGATAGAGAGGTGGCTCCCCGGGGCGCTCATATCAAGTTCAGCTCTGAGATCGCACATGAACGAAGTGAGATTATCTCTGTCACTGGAGCTGACATTCTCAAAATCGATTGATACACCCTCAACAGGATAGTTATTGACAAGGTCAACAATTGTATTGATGGCAGCATCTCTGTTTGTTGTAAGAATTGAATGGATTCCGTAGGAGGAAAAACTGACTACCGTAACGATTGCTGTGCCCCCGGCAGCGTTTGTGCCTTCGATTGCTTCGGTGAATATTGAGGGAAACCCGTTCCAGTTTGTAATCATACCGGAGCTTCCCATATCCACACAGAAACAGGCAAGAATACTTATAAGGTCGTATCTAAGCCATGTATCACCCGCCCAGTATGGAAGAAAACCATACACGGTTCTGTTAAGTGTTCTCCCTCTGTCTTCGCCTGAAACATTGAGTGAAATTGATCCCCGGTGTCCATTATGATCCATCTGATGTTGATGTGGAAGTTCAATTCCGGGCAGTTCCCCTGAACCCGGTCCCGATATCAGAAGTGATAATGCTGCAATCTGCCACATAATGTCCTCCAGGATTGTTTGACCAGTCTTACAAATATCTCATGATGCCGTTTGAGTCAATCGTCGCTCTGCTTGACTGTCTGAGCAAAATAGTGCAGTCTTTATGTTCGCCATATAGAAAGGCATGATAAGTGACAGACAGGGAAAATGTAGAGAAGCTCGCACGAATGATTGGATTCAGAACTGTATCTGCACAACCTGATTCTTTCTTCGAGATGGCACCTTTCCTGGAACTTCAGGATTACTTGCAGGAGGTTTTCCCTGCAGTTCATAAGTATTTCAAGAGAGAGATAATCAGCAGGGGAAGCCTGCTCTACACTTTGCCCGGATCCAATCCTTCACTGAAACCGATAATGCTCACAGCACATCTCGATGTTGTTCCAGCAGAGGAAGGAGAAAAATGGCCTCATCACCCTTTCAAGGGGATAATTGAGGATGGACGGGTCTGGGGCAGAGGTTCTGTGGATTACAAAATAGGTGTTGCGGGAATGCTTCAGGCCTGTGAAGATATTCTGAATGCAGGATTCAAGCCTGACCGGTCTATCCTTCTGGCTTTCGGTCATGATGAGGAAACCGGCGGAGTGAACGGAGCGGCTGAAACAGTCAGTCTGCTCCGCTACAGAAATATTCAGCTCAGTTCTGTTCTTGATGAAGGAGGATACATATACAGCCTGCCATGGCTCAGGGAGGATGCGGCAGTTATCGGTCTTGCCGAGAAGGGCTATCTTACTCTGAAATTGATTGCCAGGGGCGAGCAGGGGCATGCATCTGTACCGGGCATTCGGACTGCCGCGGGAGTTCTTGGCGAATGCCTTTCGAGTCTTGAGAAAAACCAGATGCCGGTAAGATTGAGTGAACCGGTTGAGAGAATGTTCAAGGCGACAAAGCATTTGCTTAACGATTCGCTTCGAGAAGAACTTGTTTCGCTTTCCCTCTCGGAAATGACGAATATCATCGAGAAGTGGTCTATAGGTAATGCTTTTATCAGGACAACAACGGCAACAACAATGCTTCAGGGAAGCAGTAGAGAGAATATTCTGCCTGCAGAGGCTGTTGCTCTTGTTAATTTCAGGTCGGTTCCCGGAGATCATTCAAATGATATCGTGAATCATGTGAAGGAAATAGCTTTTCCTCTGGGCGTAGAGGTCGAATTCGAGGATATCAGGAAAGTTTTCGAGCCTTCCTCCGAAGCTTCAACGGAAACTGATGATTATCGGTCAATCTGCGAAGCTGTTGAGGAAATCTGGCCAGGGTTAGCAGTTGCACCGGGAATCTTTCCAGCTGCCACTGATTCCAGGCATTATGGGCAGATTGCGGATAATGTCTACAGGTTTGTTCCAGCTCACCTTGGAGAGACCGGGCTTGGCGTTCTCCACTCAGAAGGGGAATCAGTTTCTGTTGAAGACTATCTGAATGCAGTTGATTTTTATGCCTTATACATCAGAAAGATGTGTGGAGAATAAGAAATGCTTCCGAATGATAAGAATCGATTGCAGAAAACAGTAAGTACAACTTCTGTGGGTCTTCTGCTGAATGTTTTTCTATCCGGTGGAAAAATCGCAGGGGGACTGATTGGTTACAGTCACGCACTGGTTGCTGATGGTGTACATAGCCTGGCTGACTGCTTCACGGATATAGCAATTCTTATTGGTGCACATTACTGGACAAAACCTTCAGACGAAAATCATCCCCACGGGCATGCCAGAATTGAAACGATGGTTTCGGGGTTTGTAGGTCTTGTAATGATACTGACAGGTCTGCTGATTGCCTGGAAATCTTTCGAGTCAATCATGAACCCTGCTGCCAATCCTCCCGGCTGGATTACTTTTGCAATCGCTTTAATCTCCATTGCTTCTAAGGAATTACTCGCCAGGTGGACCCTTAGAATGAGCAAGATACTCAAGTCCCCGGCTCTTGCCGCGAATGCATGGCATCAACGCTCCGATGTTCTCAGTTCCATACCTGTTGCGGTAGTTGTTCTTGCAGCAAGAATTGAACCAGCGCTGATTTTCCTTGATGGAATTGGAGGGGCCATCGTCTCCATTTTCATTCTCAAACTTGGTTTTAGTATCCTCCGTCCGGTTCTCTGGCAGCTCAGCGATTCAGCAGCGCCGCCTGAGATCAGGGATGAATTAAGAAAAATTGCTCTCTCGGTGAACGGTGTAATCGATGTTCATAATCTCAGAACCCGGTTTCATGGAGATGGGATTCAGGCTGATATGCATATTGTTGTTGACGCTGATCTTCCAATGAAAAAGGCATTTTCAATCCTGAAATCAGCTGAAAAGGCTCTCTATCAACTGGGACCCGGTGTTACCGATGTTTTGGTAAGGCTGGAACCTGAGGAAACGAAACGTCCTGTTTCAGAACCCGAATACCCAGTAGATTAATACTAACAGGTAGTACTTGCTCCTGCGTTGGGGAAGTATATACTTATAAGTAGTGGTTCATTCTGAAAGAGGGGTTGGAATGAGTTTCCGCATCAGCAGCAGTGCTTTCAAGAATAACGACTATATCCCTTTCTGGTACTCAAAACCGGGAGGCAATTCATCCCCGCCAATCGGCTGGACAGAACCTCCGAAAGGAACCCTCAGCCTTACGCTCATAGTATCGTGCCTGGATCCGAGCAGCAATAAGGAATACTGTCACTGGGTGATGTACAATATCCCTCCTCGGAAAGGAACTATTCAAGGAAAGCAATCTCACAACGACGTTGTGTTCGAAGGAGCACTGCAGGGAGTAAACAGCTTTGGAAGCCTTGGATGGGATGGGCAGGATGAAAGTAATTCGGATCAGGTCATGAATTTTACGCTTTATGCGCTGGATATCAAGCTTGATCTGCCACCGGCGGCTTCCCGGGATGATGTTGAGGCTGAAATGAACGGGCACGTTCTGGAACAGACCAAACTTAGCGGACTGTGTTAACCCTTGCGGAAATAGTATCTCCAATCTTTAATGATCTCCGATCAGGAGGAACGGTTGAAACCCCGGAAACCGAGAAGTAAATTGGCGTCCTTCTGGAATTTCGATCCGGATATGGTATTTCTGAATCATGGATCCTTTGGAGCCTGTCCAACAGAAGTGAAAAGATATCGTGCATGTCTTCTGGACAGACTGGAAAAGCAGCCTGTTGATTTCATCCAGAGAGAATACATGCCGCGAATCACTGGAATTCTTGAGAAACTCGAGAACTTCACAGGTGCTTCCCCCGGTTCCATTGTACTTGTTACCAATGCGACTACAGGAATTAATACAGTTCTCTCCAATATTTCAATCAAACCCGGAGATGAACTGATAACCACAGGGCAGGAATACTTCTCGTCAGCTAATATTCTTAGAACGAATGCATCGAAGTATGGTGCGAAATATGTTGAGGTACCAATAGAGAATCCCGTTTCAAGCCCTGATCAGGTTATCGATTCCATCCTCTCAAGAGTAACATCACGAACGATTCTTGTTCTGATTGACCACATCTCCAGCCCTACGGGAATGATTTTTCCCGTGAAGGAAATTGTCCGCAGACTTGATCAGCTTGGAATAGATGTTCTTGTGGATGGCGCCCACGGGCCGGGAATGATTCCTCTGAATCTTGAGGAACTTGGCGCTGCTTACTACACAGGTAACTGTCATAAATGGATGTGCGCTCCGAAAACAGCGGCATTACTGTATGTCAGACCGGACAAGCAGAAGAATTTCCGACCAGCTGTAATGAGTCATATCGCTTCAGAATTCGATATTGAGATGTCCGATTTCCAGATTGAGTTTTTCTGGAACGGCACAATCGATCCGACACCAAGAATGTCTGTTCCATTCGCCATCGATTTTATGGAGAGTCTTCATCCGGATGGATGGGCCGGGATAATGAATGAGAATCATGAGAAAGCCGTCAGGGCGGAAAGACTCATCTGCGAGCGAATGGGGATTGAACCATTCTGTCCTGAGAGCATGATCGGCTCTATGGCAGCTGTTTCGCTGCCCTGGAAGCCACTCTCAAATTTACTTCCTCCCGAGGGGCTTGATCCGCTACAGAACTGGCTTCTTCGTGAAAAGCAGATCGAGATTCCCGTTACTTTCACAAGTATTCCACAGGGCAGATTCCTCAGATTATCTGCCCAGCTCTACAACTCTGATGCAGAATTCGAGTATCTTTGCAGATCCCTGGCAGAAGCACCGGTAAATCTCTTGTGAGATGGAGATATTTAATATCAGCAAGCGTGAACACAGAAGGAGATACACATGATCGTACGTAAAGATACGGATATAGAAGCAGTTGATGTTGAGATCGAGGGTGCGGTGGGAGTTAAAATTCGTGTCATTATCAGCGAGGATGACGGAGCACCCAATTTCATAATGCGCCGCTTTACAATTGCCCCCGGTGGGAAGACACCCTATCACACACATTCATGGGAGCATGAGGTTTATACTCTTAATGGCAGGGGAGAAGTTCGTCAGGGGAATTCAGTGATAGAACTGTCTGAAGGATCTGTAGTTCTTGTTATTCCGAATGAAGAGCATAACTTCGTGAATACCGGAGATGAACCCCTTGATTTCCTCTGCATCATCCCAACTTAACAAAAGGGGTCGGATCTTGAATCTTGACATTTGCTATATATTAAAATAGCAACAATAATATCAGTGGAATACCTCTGAAATATACTATCTGCCTGGAAGATACATATAACTTATTATTATGCAGGAAAAGAAAGCTTGAATTGAAGGAATTATAATGAAAAATGCAATCATACTTTTTGCTGCCCTTTTGCTGGTTCTAATCACTGGTTGTGGTGATAATGTTTCGGCACCTGTTGAAAACGACGAGGAATTCTATCCTCTTTCTGTTGGAAACCAGTGGAATTACCAGAGAAATGGTACTATAGAACTAAGTGGAGTTGAAATCGGAACGAAGACCGGAGCTTCTGTAACAGAAATAACAGGAACTGCTACTCATTCCGAAAACTTTGAAGTATTTATCCAGACCACTTCAACATCTGATACAACAGTTATGTATAGTCAGACAACATATACTGAATTTCTGGATACACTCTATGTCAGAGTTACCGGTGAAGGGTTCAACGCCTATCAGCATCTTGATGATACTGATTCCATGTTTGTTGTTCCATTTCCACTTCTTGAGGGATCAACATGGCAATTCTGCCAGGCACCATCTATAACTGCTGAGATATTCTCCATGAATATGGATGTTACCGTACCCGCAGGAAGTTTTGCGAATTGCATGGAAATGCAGACTACAATGCCGGCAGGATTTGGTATTGTTACTACGGTTGCTGATTTTGCACGGAATGTTGGAAGACTGAATGATGTCTGCACAATAAGTGTCAATAACATCATAACTACTGTTTCTGAAGAGTTGATTTCTTATACGGTATCCCAGTAGGGTCACACCTTGTATTTTGACATTTACTACATATTAATTACTATTACTCATAATATTAGTGCATTATCTGTCTGATGTAGCTATCTCAGTGATTCCATCCACTCCTGAGCTTCGAGTAAAATGCTTCTGATAACTCTGTGAGGACCATTCCAGGATTTGAATTCAACTTCCATTCCATAGCTTTCCAGAATATCTACTGTATGCGCTCCCTCTGCGAAGTCAACCGATTCATCCATTGTTCCATTCGCCACGAACGCATTCATTCCTGAAACATTACCGATAACTGATTCAGGGATGAAACCCGTATCGAATCTGCCTCCGAACCCTATAAGTCCCGAGAATTCGTCAGGATATCTCAGCCCTGTCAGCCATGTAAGACCACAACCCTGAGAAAAGCCGAAGAGGAAAACATCCGAAATATTGTAGTTTTCTTTCAAGTTTTTCACGGCAGTCGCTACATATTCCGCAGAAATCATGTCAAGTTCAAGAGTTTCAATGGAATCCGCTCCCATTCTGAACCATGAATATCCGAATATGCCATGGACAGTTACTGGATATGGCGCGCAGGGGCAGGCATATATAAAATCAGGAGTTTCGAAATATCCCCAGAGCCGGATGAAACTTTCGGGTGAATCACCGAACCCGTGCAGTCCGATAAGCAGGGGATAAGCCTGTTCTGAGTCATCGAACTCTTCAGGAAATCGGAGCAGGCATCTAAAAGATGCTTTTGCATCGAAGAGAATGCTGTCACCCGTGAATTCCGGAGGTCCGATCTGTATTTGAGAAATCTGGTCCATCAATTCCGCGAAAGCTGGATCATCACGTACACAATCAAAATCATGGTCTTCAAGGATGTAACCGAAATCATTATAACCGGTATTCACTGCTCTTCTGAGGTATAGTGCTGCAAGCTCCGGTTCTTCCATCAGGGCATAGCAGCAGGCAAGATTGTAGATGACTTTCGTATCTGAGATATTCCTTGTGAGGAAAGCAAGGAAATACCTTGCGGCCAGTCTGTAGTTCTCTTCGGAATACGCTTCAAGTCCATACTGTACATAACCGTTCAGGTTCAGATCGAGGAAGTCCCCGGAATGCGGATCCATAGGATCTATCTCTCCAGGGAGGGCGTAATTGTGAATTGGTGCTGATGCAGCAAAAACCAGAATGAAAAGATTCATCATGGCTGCTATTCCAATTCCTGTTCAACCAGTTCAAACAGGTATATCTTGGGATAATCCATCGGGTCTTGATCGTATGCGAGTATACCACCGGCATCGACTTTGAAACTTGGTCTGGTTACCGGCGTGAATTCAACATCTGTAACTGCTATAAACAGCAACTCACCCGAATAATCGTAAACCTGGAATATTGGCAGGTCTTCGCATTCGAGTTCAACCCATATCCTGCTCTGGGAGTCTACGCCTATAGAGCCTATCACGTTTCGCCATGGGTATGTGGTTTCCATCCTGTTCATGTCAGCGGATGCCTCACCATTCATGACCATTATTGACATTCCCAGACCTCCGGCATCTATCTCTTCCTGTGTCATCGGTGTCCTGTCACGCACTTCATGAATATTCAGGAATTCCTCGCCTTCAGGGGAGAAACCTGTTACGGAGAACAGAGTATCTGATAT